>SFEV01000019.1 GCA_004557975.1 Lachnospiraceae bacterium | reverse complement strand
TCTGCGAAAAAGTTTTTCTTATATTTTACACTATCCTTTGGGAATCCACATGAAATCAGCACATTTTGTGCGAATTATTTTTACCTTTCAGAACTGTTTCTGTGCAGCAGGAAAAGTCGCATATAAAAATACCGATGGCAGAACGGACATCCGCTGCCACCGGTAAGGATATTATAATAATGTCAGAAAGCGAATACCAGGAATCAGACTCTCTGTCAGGAAATAACAAGCTCAAGCTTCACAGGTTCCACTCCGGTCAGCTCCACACTGCGTTCGTCAGGCTGGCTGCAGCCCACGTACAGTACGTAGCGGCCCTGCGCTCTCTGCCTGCGTCCGTTTTCATCCACCACGGTAAATGCGTCCTCCGCCACGCGAAGCCGGAAGCTTCCTCTCTGTCCTGCCTGCAGATGGATTCTGGAGAAAGCCCACAGCGCCGGATTTGGTACAGCAAGTTCAGAATCCAGATTCTTCACATACACCTGGAGCACTTCATCTGTGTCTCTTGCTCCTCTGTTTTCTGCTTCCACTTCAAGTACCACACCGTCAGCCGTTTCATCCTGTCTCACCTGCAGGACGCGCACATCACCGTAGGTCAGTCCATAGCCGAAAGGATACTGGGCTTTCTGCTTCATATAGCGGTATGTCCTGCCCTCCATGGAATAATCTGTAAATTCCGGCAGTTCCTCCAGTGTCTCATAGAATGTTACCGGCAGCTTACCGGATGGGGATACATCTCCGAAAAGCACCTTTGCCGCTGCCCGGCCGCCCTGTCCGCCCGGATACCACAGCTGCAGGATTGCATCGAAGTGTGCCGATGCATAGCTCATGTCAATATCGCTTCCGGCCATCAGGCAGAGAACTACCGGTTTTCCTGTCTCTGCCACTGCCTCCATCAGCTTTTGCTGAGAAGCGGGCAGCTTCAGATCTTTTTTGTCTCCCGAAGCGTAACCGTTTCCGTCGTCTCCCTCCTCGCCTTCCAGCGTCTCATCCAGACCTACGCAGAGGATTACCACATCACTGTTGTCCGCAACGATCATGGCTTCCGTCAGACGGTCGCCCGCAAATGCCAGATGCTCCGTTCTGTCCCTGGACAGTTCACATCCCACCGAAGTCAGCACCCTGATTTCATCATCCTTCAGGTAATCCTGGATTCCTTCCTGCAAAGTCACGTATCTGGATGCGGTCCCGTGATAATTTCCGATCAGTGATGCGCGGCTGTCCGCATTGGGGCCGATAATACCCACCGTCTTCAGCTTTGTCCTGTCCAGAGGCAGAATGCCGTCATTTTTCAAAAGAACAAAGCTCTCCTGTGCAGCCTTCTCAGCCAGCATCAGGTGCTCCCCGGATTCCACCTCCGTGTAGGGGATGGAATCATATTCACTGCCATCCATCAGTCCCAGCAGATACCGGGTCGTAAAGAGCCGCACTGCAGCCTCCGTGATGGTCTCCTCCGTCACCATGCCATGCTCATACGCATTCAGGATGTGCAGATATGTATTGCCGCAGTTCAGGTCACAGCCTGTGTTGATGGCCAGCGCAGCAGACTCCATGGCATTGTCAGTCACACAGTGATGCTCATGAAAATCCTTGATCGCCCAGCAGTCGGATACGAAATGGCCTTCAAATCCCCATTCCTCTCTCAGAATCTTCTGCAGTGCGGGACTGCCGCAGCAGGGCTCTCCGTTGGTGCGGTTATAGGCTCCCATCACCGCCTCGACGCCTGCTTCCGTCACCAGCGCTTTGAACGCAGGAAGATACGTTTCCTCCATATCCTTTGCTGAAGCCTCCGCATTAAACTCATGACGGAGTTCTTCCGGTCCGGAATGCACCGCAAAATGTTTCGCACAGGCAGCAGCTTTCATGGTTTCTCCGTCTCCCTGCAGGCCTTCCACAAACGCCACACCGATGCGGCTGGTCAGATAAGGATCCTCACCGTACGTTTCATGTCCGCGGCCCCATCGGGGATCGCGGAAAATATTGACATTGGGAGCCCAGAAGGTAAGTCCCTTGTAAATATCGCGATCTTCTTTTCCGGCATACGCATTGTACTTTGCGCGGCCTTCTGTGGCAATGACATCCGCCATCTCCCCCGTCAGTCTGGTGTCAAAGGTGGCTCCGATACCGATCGCCTGAGGAAAAACTGTGGCCTGTCCTGCTCTTGCCACTCCGTGAATTCCCTCATTCCACCAGTTATAGGCCGGAACACCCAGCCTGGGAATTGCCGGGGAACCGTATTTCAGCTGGCCTGCCTTCTCTTCCAGAGTCATCTGTCCCACCAGTGCCTCTGCTTTTTTTCTCGCTTCTTCTCGTCTCATATTCTCTGCTTCCTTTCTTCCGGTAAACGCCTGTCCGGAATCTGATTACTTAATATTTTAATCGTATCAGACTTGATGATTCCGCGCATCCTAATTATTGCTCTTTCACTGTGAAATATTGTGCTGATTACTCCTGTGATCTTTCCCAATATTCTTTCATATTTCGGGAAGTATCTCTCTGTTTTATCCAAAAATTTCATGTATATGAACGGTTATCATTTTCATTTTGATTTTTTATTTGACATACAAAAGCAATTATTCTATTCTATGAATGGGAAACGGAGGAGACTTATATGATTGAAAATCTGAATGGAATATATGAGACAGTGAACTACCGTGAAAATACAAATATCCGTATGCACGACAACACGGAGTACGAAGAATATCCGCCCCACTGGCACACCGCCATGGAAATCATCATGCCGACAGAAAACGAATACTCACTGGTGTACGGTGACTGCAGCTGTACACTGAAAGAAAATGAAATCCTGATTATCTGTCCCGGCGTTCTCCATCATCTGATGGCCGCCCAGGGACACCGTATCATTTTTCAGGCAGAAATGTCCTCTGTCATCCCGATCCGTGAAATCGAATCGGTGCTGACCAATATTTCTCCCGGGCTATTAATTACACCGGAGACCTTTCCGGATATCTATGATCATCTGCGCAGTCTGATGGATGAGATCGTCGCAGAGTACCTTCAGTCCGCGCCTCTGTTCGAGGCCTCCATCTACGCCAGGCTGCTGGAAATCCTGGTGGAGATCGGACGGAACTATACCTCTCTGGGAGGAAATTTTCATACAGGAAGCTCCAAGCAGAGTGAATATCTGGAAAAATTTATGGACATCTGTAATTATATCAGCGAACACTGTACAGAGAAGCTGACACTGGACATGGCAGCAGACCGCTGCGGCTTCAGCAAATATCACTTTACCCGGCTGTTCAGACAGTTTACCAATGTTTCCTTTTACAGATATCTGAACCAGAAGCGAATTGCGCGGGCGGAGCAGCTTCTGATCAACCCCGCCCTGACCATTACGGATGTCTCGCTCTCCTGCGGTTTTTCCAGCCTGTCCGCTTTCATCCGCATGTTCAAGATTATAAAAGGCTGTACACCCTCCCAGTTCAGGAGTCTGTATAAAGGTCCGGACCGTTCTGCGGAAAGTTCCTGAAGCTTACGTCAGTTTTTTTCATCCAGAAATTCTCTTCTGTACTGAGAGGGTGTGATTCCCTCCGCCTTCTTAAATGCCTTGGTGAATACCCGATAGTCTCCGTATCCCGCCTGCTCTGCAATCTCCGCCACGGAAAGCGAGGTGGAAAGCAGAAGTTTTTTCGCCTTTTCCATACGTATGCTGGTCAGGTAGACAAGAAATCCCACACCAATTTCATTTTTAAAAAGCTGGCTGATATACTGGGGATTCAGATGAAAATTTTCAGCCAGAACCGAAAGACTCACTTCCTCGCTCAGATGCTCCTGCAGATACCGGGTGATTCCTGCAATGACGCGTTCCTCCTGCTCCTTCGGCTCTTCCTCCAGAGATACACGCCGCTCATACAGAGATATTTTCAGGTTGTCGATGCATTTGCCAAACTCCTCGTAATTCACGGGCTTAAGAATATAATCTGTGATCTGCAGCCGCAGCGCCTGCTGACAGTAAGAGAAATCGTCGTAGCCCGATACAATCACATAGGCAATCTGCGGATGCTTGATCCGGCTGAGCTGAATCACCTTCAGTCCGCTCATAATCGGGATATTGATATCCATGATCACAATGTCCGGGCGAAGCGTATCGATCTGGGCCAGTGCTTCCATGCCGTCCGCAGCCTCCCCCACTACTTCGCAGTCGTGGACCTCCCAGTCAAAGAGCCGTTTGAAACCTTCACGGATCATAATCTCGTCATCCACCAGCAGTACTTTCAGTTTTTTCATTTGCATCCACCTCCTGTCTTCTGTATTATATCCGATTTTCTGTCTCAGAAACAGACAGATATTGCAGATAAATGTGTCAATTCTTAATATTAAGTCACAGTTCAGCCATGCAGTAAAATGAAAAGCCGGACCGTGCAGATTCATCTGCAGAGGGAGGGATTCTCATTTTCTGTGATGTGCGGGACGCACATCAGCCACAGACAGGAGCTGCATAGCAGCGAATAGCCTGTGAAACAGGCGGTCTGTGGCCTGCATGGCGTGGCATGTGAACAATATGTCCGCACTGATAAATCAGGGCACTTCCGCATTATACAGAAGTGCCCTCGTCAGTTCTCATCTGATTTGATTTATAAACGTCACAATTCCTGCCGTTTTCCGGTCAGCATAATTCCCGCTACCAGCGCCGTAAAAGGAGCTACGGTTACCAGGCCGAAGCTGCCTACCACCGTATCGAGAATCTCCGCTGCCACATATTTATAATTCAGAATATGATCCACAGGCGTTCCCTGCGCCATATACACCATCATGGAAGTGACACAGCTTCCGGAATAAGCCAGAAGAAGTGTCGTCGTCATGGTTCCCATAGCAGCCCTTCCCACATTCATACCGGATCTGGCAGCCTCTCTCCAGGAAATATCAGGTTTTTTCTGGACTACCTCATAGACGGCGGAGGTGATATCCACCGACAGATCCATCATGGCGCCGGAGGCCCCCACAAAGATGCTGCTCATAAAAATGGCGGTCAGATCCAGATCCTGATAGCCGCTGTACAGGAGTGATTCCGAATCCGGCATGATGGCACCATGGATCCTGAAGAGATCTGTAAACAACATTCCCAGAATGCATGCCGTACTGATCCCCAGAAGGGCACCGAGACTGGCTGTGAATGTTCTCCGGTCGAATCCGTAGACGAAGAAAATAATAACCAGCGTAATAAAGCAGGTAATGCCGATTCCGCTCCATACCGGGGAAAATCCATTCAGATAAGCGGGAATCAGAATTTTCCAGATGGTCAGAACTGTAATTACAAAGGAAAAAATCGCAAGCAGGCCGTTTTTTCCTGCCACCACGATCAGCAGAGCCGCAAAGACCGCCAGCAGAATAATTTCTTTATCCAGGCGATAATGGTCAGACATGACACAGGAAGAAATTTCATCCCCGACGCAGCTGATCCGCACAAAAGCCCGGTCGCCCACCTTATATATTTTATCCTTTTCCAGAGAACCGCTGAGAAAATTTACTCCCCGGATCTCCTGCCCTTTAAATTTTCCATCCTCAATAATCATTGTACAGTACTGTTCACCGGACTGAACCAGGCCTGACGTGATGATGGTAGAATTATCTGTTTCCGTCACTCTCCCCACTGCTCTCACAGAACCCTGAAAAATCAAAGCATCCTCATAGCCGGTCGGAATGGCTATGAGGATGCCTGTCAGCAAAAATCCTATGAGGATAATCAGGAGTGTCGATTTTTGCTTTCTGAAAAACATGTTTTTTATTCCACTCCTGTCAGAGCTGCCAGTCTGGTGTAAATCTCTGTGTTATCATAGTATCCGTCAAAGCTCTCCTGTCCTGCACCCTGTGCGAGAACCTCCACCGGAAGACCTGTATGTGCATAAGAACCAAAGTTGATACCGCTCTTATTGTTCAGGATATGTGTAATCGTCACAGTCAGCGGCTCATAGCTTCCGTATCTGATATACTCATCCTGTCCGAACTCTTCTTCCTCGCCTGTTCTTGCCATAGTAGTGTCGTAAGCAGTCTTCAGAAGATCGTACTCATACTGCGTCATCACGAGGCTTCCGTCATCGCCTGATTCCGGATGCTGGTCAGCGCTGTCTTTCTGATTTGCAGCCTCGTCCTCAGAAACCGGTGCCTGCAGACCAAAGAGCTCTGTTACATCCTGCATGATAGTGTCGAAATCTGTTCCATTCTCCTTGTAAGCAGCTACATAATCAGAATCAAACTTTGCGAAGGAGATCTTCTGATTATTGATGTTTGTCAGGAACAGGTCATAGTCAGTTCCGGCAAATCCAATGGTCAGTCCACCGGTCTCATGGTCACCGGTCACAAGGATCAGTGTCTCATCCGGATGCTCATTGTAAAATTCCACTGCTTCTGCCACTGCATTGTCCAGAGCGATGGTATCCAGCAATGTAGAAGCGGCATCGTTTGCGTGACATGCCCAGTCAATCTTTCCACCTTCAACCATCATAAAGAAACCATTGTCGTTATCCAGCATCTCAATGCCTTTGTCCACATAATCAGCCAGCGCCCACTCGCCGTCCTGACGGTCAAGCTCATAAGACATGGCACTGCTGTCTGCGAGATGCTCGTCGATCACGATCACCTTGCCATCTGCCTGTGTCAGAGCCTCTGCTTCTGCCTGTGTCTTTACTACCTTGTAGCCTGCCTCTCCTGCCAGTTCATAAAGGTCTGTCTGATCACTTTCTGCTCCGGTAGGCTTCAGCAGTCCGCCGCCTGCAAAATAATCAAATCCGCTGTCGATGAGCTCCAGACCGATATCATAATAGCTGCTTCTGGATGCCTGATGCGCATAAAATGCTGCCGGTGTGGCATGGTTCAGATTCACACTGGAAATCACACCAATCTTGTAATCCTTCTGCGCTTTCAGCTTCTCTGCAATCGTCTCATATTCTTCCGTGAAGTCTGTGCTCACGTTAATGCTTCCGCTCCATGTTTTATTTCCTGTGGCAATAGATGTTGCCGTAGATGCAGAGTCCGGTGCGAAAGAAGTACTGTCATACGTCTGCGCAGAGCCTGCTACCGGGAAATTCATCATGGTCAGATTGTTCTGGCTCTTCAGCACTTCCTTTTCTTCGCCGTCAACAGTCACTGTCTCCGGATTTTCCGCACATGCATTTGCACTCTTAAAATAATTTGTCAGCTGAATCTGCGGATAGCTCATTCCGTCACCGATAAACAGAAATACGTATTTCGGTGCTGCCGTTGATTCTACTTCTTCTGCATGAACACCTGCTGTCGCACAGGACATTGCAGTAATACCAGCAAGCAGGGTAGCCGTCACTTTTTTTACTCTCATAATTACTCCTCCAGATATTCTGTCATTCTCAGATTCTCTGCAACCGCAGCTTTCCTGCGATTACGGATATCATCTTATCCGTGAAATGTAAAATACAAAATCGTCAGGGTGTAAAATGAGCGTAAAGAGTTTGTGAAATGATAATCGCCGGATACAGCTTCACTCAGCCCCCGCACCCGTCCGGTTCATAATCCACAGGCTCCGTAATCGTCGGATGATCTCCGCAGACTTCACATTTATGTGTATCCCGCGGCAGCTTTATTTTTCTGAATTCCATGGTCAGCGCATCGTATGTAAGCAGATATCCGGTGAGCAGTTCTCCCTTACCGATAATATACTTCACTGCCTCCATGGCCTGAAGGCTTCCGATCACACCGCCCATTGCTCCGATGACACCCGCCTGACTGCATGTCGGCACTGCATCCTTTGGAGGCGGATCTCTGAATATACAGCGATAGCATGGTCCTTCTCCGGGCACGTACGTCATCAGCTGCCCCTGGAACCGAATGATTCCGGCGTGGGAAAACGGTTTTTTTTCCAGAACACAGGCATCATTGATCAGGAATTTCGCAGGAAAATTGTCTGTGCCGTCAATGATAAAATCATACTCCCGAACCAGCTGGCGAATGTTGGAGGCATTCACAAACGTGTGATAAGTTTTCACCACTACATCCGGGTTCATTTTCTCCATGGTTTCTTTTGCCGATATTACTTTTGCTTTTCCCACATCCCCTGTGGTATGAATAATCTGCCTCTGCAGGTTGGACAGATCCACCTCGTCCGCATCTGCAATGCCGATGGTACCCACACCCGCCGCAGCCAGATACATGGCTGCCGGTGATCCAAGCCCGCCTGCGCCTATGATCAGCACCTTTGCATTCAGCAGTTTTTTCTGCCCCTTCGCACCGATTTCTTTCAGAATAATGTGTCTGGAATAGCGTTCCATCTGTTCATCTGTCAATGCCATTTATTCTTCCTCCACCTTCCGGACGTAAAGTGTATAAGTGCCGTCCTCATTATCCACCAGCTTCAGGATCCGGTGCCCCTCTTCCTTGATACTTCTCGGAACATTCTGCACCGGCTCCCCGTCGTTCATCCGGATCGCAAGCACCTCTCCTTCTTCGAGCTCCTCCAGGCTCACCTTGGCTTTCACAAAAGTCAGCGGACAAACCTTATCTGTGATATCCACCTGTGCATCAAAATGTATCTCTTCCATCATACGCCTCCCTGATCACCCTGCGGAACTCATCTTCCCCGATTCTCTGAAGCATCAGACGGAAACGCTCTCCAGGCTTCGCATGCTCTTCAAAAAAAGTGATTGCGGCATCCGTCACACGAAACAGCGTCTCCTTATCCCTGATGATCGGGAGGAAGCTTTCTCCTTTGTAAATCTGATTTCCGAAAAGACCGCCGAATGAAACGATAAAGCCGCTCTCACCCTTCCATGCATCCGCCGGACAGGATTTCACGCAGCGGCCACAGTGACTGCATTTATCCCGGTCAATGATCACCGTATTCTCCTCCATGGAAAGTGCACCTTCTCTGCACGCCTTTACACAGACACCGCACTGAATACACAATGATGCATCGTAAGACACGGTCATTCCGCCCTTGATCCCCAGATCGTTTTCCTCTGCTTTCAGACAGTTATTCTGACATCCCGTAACACCGAATTTGAATTTGTGGGGAAGCTCCTTCCCAAAATAATGCTGATCCAGCTCCTTCGCCAGTGCATACGTATCAATGCAGCCGCCGGGACAGATTGCCGCACCCTGACAGGCCGTCACTGTGCGGACTCTCGGTCCGCAGACTCCCGGCTTCACACCGCCCTCCGCCAGTCTGGCGCACACCTCCTCAATATCATCAAAATGAATAAACGGAATCTCAATTCCCTGTCTTGAGGTCATATGAACGTATCCTTTTCCATATTTTTCTGCGACCTCTGAGACTGTGCGGATATTTTCAGCTGTCAGGTTTCCTCCGACCACCTGTAATCTCAGAGAGAAATATCCTTTCTGCTTCTGTCTCATGAATCCGCCCTTTTTCAGCGCTGCATAATCCACCTTTTTCTCTGCCATTTTTTCTTCCTTTCTGTCTGCTTTCCTTATCCTGTCGCGTTTTCGAAGACTATGGTCCCCTTTGTTTCATTTTTTGATGAAATTATAAAATAGCCGATGAATCGATGTCAAGATTTATGACATGCAAAACCACCGCCAGAAAGGAGCAGGAAAACACAGGTGAAAAATATGCCCGACACCGTACAATTTTCCGGCATCGGGCATATTTCCGATATACTTTAATATCTCTTGATTTTCTTTGACGGTGTCTTCGCAAACTCCGTGTCGCGCACTTTCAGTCGGTACACCTTCTTATAAGCCGGTGCACTCTGATTATACGCATCGATGATCTCCTGAAGAGCGGCACGCACATCCGCCACGCCATGCTTCTCCACATATTCCTCATCCGGGAAAATTTCCGCCTCGATCACACCCTCGCTCTCTCTGACAAGGATTTCCTTTACGAGGCGCTGCTCTCCGATTTTGTTTTCCAGCTCCTCCGGCGATACGTTTTCACCATTTTTCGTGATGATCAGGTTTTTCTTTCTTCCGGTCAGGAAAACGAAGCCCTCTTCATCCACATAGCCCAGATCACCGGTTTTCAGCCAGCCATCCTCCAGCGTCTCTTCTGTCTCCCGTGGCATCTTGTAGTATCCCATCATGACACTGCTTCCGCGCACCCAGAGTTCCTCGTCCACAACCTTTGCCTCACAGTTGGGCATCAGCTGGCCGACAGACTCTTTTCTGATGTTCCAGCCACGGTTGGTACTGATTACCGGTGCGCACTCTGTCATTCCGTAGCCCTGCTGGATGGTGATGCCGTAAGCTGCGAACAGATCGAAAAGCGACGGCGGAAGGTATGCGCCTCCGCTGCAGATTGTGTGGAACTGCTCACCGAACACTTCCCTTTTTACAATTTCAGGCGGAAGTCCGGCCGCCTCCTCCAGCTTCTTCGCCATAGTCTCAATCATCAGCGGAACCATCAGAATCATGTTCGGCTTGAACAGTTTGATATTTTTCGCCACACGAAGGAGAGAATCGTTGATACAGATAATGCTGCCCAGAGAAATTCCCTTTAAGATATCCATGCTAAGGCAGTACGCGTGATGAATCGGAAGCACTGAGAGAATCACTGTCCTCTCCGGAATCCGCAGATCAAGACAGGTGGCATTTTCTGCCAGATTTCGGTGCGTCAGCATGACTCCCTTGCTTTTGCCTGTGGTGCCAGAGGTATACATGATCGTACAAAGTGTCTCAGGACTGATTTCCACCCCGAAGCTTCCTCTGTTTGCTTCGAGAAGCTCTGCAAGGGACAGCGCTGTATCGTCGCTTTTCTCCTTCTGCATGGAAATCAGGTGCTTCAGCTTCGGACAGCGCTGCTTCACGACAGCAGCCACATCCTTTCTGATCTCGTCGACTACGAATACCGTGACATCCGCCCGGTCGATCAGCTCACACATCTCCTCCGCCGGAAGAGAAACATCCAGCGGCACGGCAACACTTCCGCTGTTGACAGTTCCAAGGTACGCCACAAGCCAGGGATAGGACGTCATGCCGGTGACAGCCACGTGACCGCCCACCTCGCCGAGAGACTGCAGAATGCGTGAAAAGCTCTCGCTGTCTTCCAGAAGCTGTGTATACGATTTTGTCTCAATCTCATTTTTCTTTACTTTATATCGAATGGCATCCAGATCTCCGAATTTCTGTTCGGACTGCACCAGAATTTCACGAATCGTGCTGCAAACCATATATTCCTCACTTTCTGCTGCCTGCGGGGCAGCAATCACATATACCGGTTGTCTTATTCCGTCAGTTTCCCGAAGCATCCGCTGTTCCTACTGTTCGTCAGTCAGCTT
This sequence comes from Lachnospiraceae bacterium, assembly GCA_004557975.1. Taxonomy (GTDB): domain Bacteria; phylum Bacillota; class Clostridia; order Lachnospirales; family Lachnospiraceae; genus Choladousia. Next base: position 34,798 of record SFEV01000019.1, on the reverse strand, counting down.
TTCCAGATAATCCACAGCTTCCTGCACTGTGCGGAGATCGGCCACCTCCTGCTGGTCGATCTCCACATCAAATTCATCTTCCAGTTCCCCGAGCATACTCATAAAGTCGAAGGATGTAAATCCGAGATCCTCCATAAACCGGGAATCCGGATGAATATGCTCCGGCTCTGTCTCCACATAATTACAGATAATTTCAGTCAGTCTTTCAAACATATTTTCTTCCTCCATATTTCATCGAGAGATCTTCTCTCTGTCAGATTTTCAGACCTTCGTTTTCAGATAACCATCGGGGTATTATACCAGTTTGATAATATCCCCGATGGGCAGGCTCGGATTTTCAGCACCCTTGAACATGATCCTGCACAGATAGTAGTACAGGCATTCCAGTTTTTCTCTCGAAACGGCTTTGATCTGATGCTCAAAATTGAAATCCAGTCCATTGTCCTCCGGGCGATGCATGACTGTCAGGTACATAGCCTGTGTCGTCGCTCCGTTTTCATACCATTTTGTCTTGTATCTGATATCACCCAGCTTGTCCAGCTCCTTATCGCGCAGCGTCAGCGGCTGGTACGTAAGAGACATCGGCTCATACGTCTGGCCCTGTCCGACAGGATACGTCTTCGCCCTGTGTGCAAAATACGCTACCGGGTCATAATTGGCATGGCGGAAATATTCATTCTGCAGATCACGGATCGCGTAGATTCCCTCCAGGAACGTCTTATCCTCAGAAATGATGGTGCGGAACGGGAAAGAATGAATTCTTGTGCCGCCTGATTTTTTCTCCTTCAGCGTCGCTCTTCTTGCAATGGCCGTATTGATCGAGACATCGTCATTTCCGTTCATCTTCTGGAAATATGTACGCAGTCCCATGATGAGCAGACACGCCAGAGAAACGTGATATTTCTCACAGAAGTCCATCAGCCTCTTTGTCGGCTCTGCTTCCAGATGAAACGTATCAAGAGCCGCATCGACACAATCCGATACGTTCACGGCTGCGCGAAGCTCTGGATCATTGCAGCGTTTTCTCTCCGCCTCAAGCCGGGCAGAACCTTCGATTGCGTTGTAAATGGGTTCGGATGTCTCGATTATCTTCCGGAAGAATTCCTCATCCTTCTCCTTCGCCCGGCATCCCGCTTCGTACGCCAGATCCTTCTGCAGCTGCTCAATATAGGATGCCATCTCCTTCGGATATGCCACGCCCTCATACATGGTACTGCAGTATATCTCGATGACATCCTTCAGGAAACAGATCAGTGACTGAGCATCCATGGTCATATGATCCACGAGAAGGTAGATTCCGTTGTAGCCGTCCGGTGTTTTAATCATGACGATGCGGTTCATCAGAGAATCCGCACGCTGAAACGGTACGCGGGTCCACCTGCGCATCGTCTGCTCTGCCTCCTGCATCGTGCCGGATGAGAAATCCACAAACTCTATGTCCCGATCCTCATGGTTTACTACGTACTGGTACCAGTTTCCCTCTTTGTCCGCAGCAAAGCGCAGGCGCATGGATTCACAGCGCTCGCACGCTTTGTTGATGGACTTTTTCAGAACATCCCAGTCAAGCTCCGCGCCGATCGTCAGGCTCGTGCCGATATTCAGCACTTCCTTTTTCGGGCAGAAATTCTGATAAAAGAAATGAAATTTCTGAGCTACGGTCAGCGGATACACCGGGTATCCCTTTCTTGTTTTCATCATATAATAATTCCTCCAATAAACTCGGTCAGAGTACGTTCATACGTTTCCGGATCTTTGAAATAGCTCTCTGCATGTCCGGCGCCGTCCACGATCAGCTTTTTCGTGCCCTGCGGGCAGTTCCTGTAAATCTCCTCACACATGGAACACGGAACAAAAGTATCAGATGACCCGTGAATCAGCAGAATCGGAACTTTGATTTTTGATGCTTCCCGTGCCGCATTGCACTCGTCCAGTCCATATCCCGCCTTTCTCCTGTTGACTCTGTCCGAAATCTGAATCAGCGGGAAGGCCGGCAGATGGTACATACTGTGCAGCACATGGGTAAATACGTATTTCGGGGAAGTGAAGGCACAGTCTGAAACGAGTCCTTTCACCTGCAGCGGGAGCCCCAGTGCTCCTGTCATCAGTACGGTGGATGCCCCCATGGAGATGCCGTGCAGAAGAATCTGTACCTCCGGGCCGCATGTTTCGATTACCCAGTCAATCCAGACCAGCGCATCAAAGCGGTCCCTGCAGCCGAAACCGACGTATTTTCCTTCACTTTCTCCGTGGGCTCTCTCATCCACCAGCAGCATGGCAAATCCGTTTTTCAGATAATAATCGGAAAGCCCGACGTAATCCGTCATTCCCTGGCTGGTGTATCCGTGAAAACAGATCACCACTTTTTTTGCCCCATCATTCGGAATCCACGATGCATGCAGCCGCAGCCCATCCTCCGACTGCTGCCAGATATCCTCTCTCGGCTGTGCAAACAGAAACGCCTTTCGCTCCTGCATTTTCGGAATATACTGGCTCCAGTCTGTTCCCGACATTTTCATGGTGCGCTCTGTCTTCAGCCTGCTTCTCATCATGGTCCTGCGGTAAAAATAAGTCGTGATACCCGCTTCCGTCAATGCAAACGCTCCGAGCAGAGCACCTGCAATTTTCATTTTTCTGATCATATCTGCTCCATTTCCTTCGCAGCCGTTCCTTTCTCCGGGATACCGTCCGGAAATTATTTCCGGCTGTCAATCAGTTCCTTCAATCTCAGTGCTTTTTCTACATTTCCCTCAAATTTCAGTTTCTGTAACGTAAAAGCAAGAACGGGATCAAGCTTATTTTCCGCGATTTTCATAAAAGTATCTGCACTTCCGATAAACAGAACGTCGCGGTCAAAATATTCATACGGTTCCACGAAAATCTTTCCATCCCTCACTTCTACATAAAAAATGCCCGATGCCTCACCTGTAATATTAAACTGGTATGCCAGATGCTCGTGAATATCACTTACATCGGCTGCCATAAATTTTCCTTTGATTTCTGAGAAAAATTCTGCATACGTCATTTCACAACCCTCCATTTCCCTTTTTTCGACCATTGGTCGATTTATATGTGTTATTAAACTATCATCTTTTCGACTAACGGTCAATATTTTGTTTTCATGAATTTCCCGCTGATTCCTTTTTATTTTTAGGAATATTCCCAGTTGTGAAGCTGGAAATTTCTGTGCTATACTGAACTAATTCCATAGCACATTGCACATAGAAAGGATTCTGATATGGGAAATTCTGCAAAGTACAACAAAATTCTGGATGCACTCCAGGAACTGATGGGAAGCAGAGATGTACAGACAATTTCCGTCAGCGATATCGCCCATACTGCCGGAATCGGAAAAGGCAGTATCTATTATTATTTTCCGTCCAAGGACGCAATTGTGGAATCTCTTGTAGAACGAAATTATAAGCAGCCGATTGAGACAGCCAAGTCACTGGCACGACAGACGGATATCCCGCCTTTTACACGGATGGCGATGATCTTCCAGGCATGCCGCCAGTCCTCCTCCCATTTTCTCAACCGCAATATCTCCGAAAGTCCACACAGCATCCAGGAGAAGGCATACATTCATCAGAAATACGTGTCTCATATGATCAGCGAACTGAAGCCTGCTCTGACCGAAATTATACGTCAGGCCGCAGAACGTGGAGAGCTTCATTTTGACAACCCCTCCGCACTGGCAGAAATTGTACTGATTGTACTGACTGTAAAGCTTGACAACACACTGGCTCCGTCCACACTGGATGAGATCGAGGACACGCTGCAGGGTCTCGTCTCTCTGCTCGAAAAGGGTACGGAAAATCCTGCCGGGTCACTGAATTTTCTGTGTTCTCTGTAACAGCATTATTATCTGAAAATTACTTATTATTTTTGTTTATTTTTGTCTGATGTTTGTTCTTCTCTGTTTTTCCTGAATTTTTACCGGGATTTCTCTTGACATTTCTGTCTTTTTACATCATACTGAAAGTGATAAATTTTTTATATGTTTCCCTGCCATAAAGTTCTCTGCGACAGCAGGCTCTGAGTGAAAGGGGCCATTGCTTTTTGCTGCACGACCAGTGGCCATGCCTTTCACAGGCATGGTCTTTTTTTGGAGGTATCACTACTATGGAAACAAGAGTTGCAGTTATGGGAATTATCGTAGAAAATATGGAATCTGTCGAAAAGCTGAACGGACTGCTGCATGAATATGGCAATCACATTATCGGGAGAATGGGGATTCCATACCGCGAAAGAAAAATCAACATTGTATCCGTCGCAATCGATGCGCCGCAGAATGTCATCGCAGCGCTCTCCGGTAAAATCGGAAATCTGGACGGAGTCAGTGTCAGAATCGCCTATTCCAATGTGACCGGCAAGGGCGATACGGCAATCCATGGATAGCCTTCTGAAATCGCTGATTGACCGGCTGGAAGAAAAGCATACACTCTCTCCCGATGAATACGCTTTTCTTATCCGGAACCGAAGCGCAGAGGCCATGGAGTACATCACGCCGAAGGCACAGCGCATACGCAGACAGTACTACGGGAACAGTGTTTACGTCAGAGGACTGATTGAGTTTACGAACCTCTGCCGCAACAACTGTCTGTATTGCGGCATCCGCCGTTCCAACAGTTCCTGCAGCCGTTACCGGCTGACAAAGGAACAGATTCTGGAATGCTGTGACACAGGTTATGATCTCGGCTTCCGCACTTATGTACTTCAGGGCGGGGAGGATGCGTTTTTTGATGATACGTACCTGTGCGAAATCGTCAGTGCCATCAAAACACGATATCCCGACTGTGCTGTGACACTCTCCGCAGGCGAGCGCTCCCGTGACAGCTACAGGCGGCTGTTTGATGCGGGGGCCGACCGGTATCTGCTGCGCCATGAGACAGCCGACAGACATCACTACGAAAAGCTCCATCCCGCAGAAATGTCCTTCGACAACCGGATGCGCTGCCTGTATGATCTGAAGGAAATCGGATATCAGACGGGCTGCGGCTTTATGGTGGGGTCTCCGTATCAGACGCCGGAGACACTCGCTTCCGATCTGGCATTTATTGACCGGTTCTCTCCGGACATGTGCGGAATCGGTCCTTTTATCCCCCACCGGGATACTCCCTTTAAGGACTGCAGTGCCGGCACACTGGAAGAAACTCTCTGGCTTCTGTCCATTATCCGCCTGATGCTTCCTCACGTGCTCCTTCCGGCTACCACTGCCCTCGGCACAATTCATCCCCTTGGCAGGGAAAAGGGCATTCTGGCCGGAGCCAACGTCGTAATGCCGAATCTCTCTCCCGTCTCCGTACGGAAGAAATATGAGCTGTACGACAATAAAATCTGTACCGGTGACGAGGCTGCCGAGTGCAGGAACTGTCTCACCCGACGGATGGAAGCAATCGGATACCGGATTGTGACAGACAGGGGAGACGTAAACAGAAAACAATCATCTCTGAATGGAAAGTGCGAAGCTGCGCTCTGATCACGCGCAGTTCTGACTCTGACCGCAAGAAAGGAAAAAACATGGCTATTTACAATCCAAAATCACACAAAGCTGAAGAATTCATCAATCATGAGGAGATCCTCGAAACACTCCGCTATGCAGAAGAAAACAAACATAATATTGCGCTGATTGACAGTATCCTGGAGAAGGCACGGCCGAAAAAGACGGAGAACGGCGTGCGCTGCGCCGGGCTTACCCATCGTGAGGCATCGGTGCTGCTGGCCTGCGATATTCCGGAAAAAACAGAAGAAATGTTCCGGCTGGCAAAGGAAATCAAGCTCGCCTTCTACGGCAACAGAATTGTGCTCTTTGCGCCTCTGTATCTCTCCAATTACTGTATCAACGGCTGTGTATACTGTCCTTACCACACGAAAAACAAACATATTTCCCGCATCAGGCTGACCCAGGACGAGGTGCGCAGGGAAGTCATTGCCCTGCAGGACATGGGCCATAAGCGTCTTGCCATCGAGGCCGGCGAGCATCCGACCATGAATCCCATTGAATATATCCTGGAATGTATCGACACGATTTACAGCGTGAAGCACAAAAACGGAGCAATCCGCAGAGTCAATGTGAACATTGCCGCCACTACAGTTGAAAACTACAGGAAGCTGAAGGAAGCCGGCATCGGAACATACATTCTCTTCCAGGAAACGTACCACAAAAAGAGCTATCTCGAGCTTCATCCAACCGGGCCGAAGCACGACTATGATTATCATACAGAAGCCATGGACCGTGCCATGGAGGGCGGCATCGACGATGTAGGCCTCGGCGTTCTCTTCGGTCTGGAAATGTACCGGTATGAATTTGCAGGTCTGCTGATGCACGCGGAGCACCTGGAAGCCGCTTACGGAGTAGGTCCCCACACCATCAGTGTACCGCGGGTAAAGCATGCGGACGACATCGATCCCGGCGTATTCGACAACAGTCTCAGCGATGAGATGTTCGAAAAGATTATTGCCTGCATCCGTATTGCCGCTCCCTACACCGGAATGATCATCTCCACCCGCGAAAGCCAGGAGGTTCGTGAAAAAGTCCTGGAGCTGGGTATCTCTCAGATCAGCGGCGCTTCCCGCACTTCAGTGGGCGGCTACACGCAGGAGGAGCGCCCCCACGATTCCGAACAGTTCGACGTGTCAGACCAGCGCACCCTCGACGAGGTGGTGAACTGGCTGATCCGGCAGGGCCACATCCCTTCTTTCTGTACGGCATGTTACCGGGAGGGCCGCACGGGAGACCGCTTTATGGCACTTTGCAAAAACGGTCAGATTCTCAACTGCTGCCATCCCAACGCTCTGATGACACTGGCAGAGTACCTTACGGATTACGGCTCAGAGGATACAAAAAAACGCGGCTTTGAACTGATTGAACAGGAGCTTGCAAAAATCCCGAAGGACAAAGTGCGCTCCATTGCAGCTGAAAATATTGCAGCAATCAGATCCTCGAACAGGCGTGATTTCCGTTTCTGATACGCCGCAGCACGCTTCGCGCGCATGAAATGCAGTTTCTGTGCCCCGCGAAGCGTGCTGCTGTGAATGAAACGGACAGTAACTGCTGAACGTATGATCCGATCAGAAGGAGGACTCACACATGGGATTAAATGATCAGGTATCTGCAGAACGACTGCACATCGGATTTTTCGGCCTCAGAAATGCCGGAAAATCAAGTCTTGTAAACGCCGTGACGGGACAGAAGCTCTCCGTCGTCTCCGAAGTCATGGGAACGACCACCGATCCCGTCAAAAAGGCCATGGAGCTTCTGCCTCTCGGGCCCGTCGTGATCATCGACACACCGGGAATTGACGATGAAGGAACACTGGGCGCCCTGCGCGTACAGCGTGCCAGACAGGTGCTCAACTATGCGGACATCGCAATTCTCGTCGTGGATGCCCGCAGGGGAATGCAGCAGGCGGACCGTGAACTGACAGAACTGTTTCGTGAAAAGAGGATCAGCTATATCATTGCGCACAACAAGTCCGACCTGCTTGTGGAGACACCTCCGCTTCCGGAAAATGAAATCTATGTCAGCGCCCTGGAAAACACGAATATCTGTGAACTGAAAGAAATGATCGGACGTCTTGCCCGAAAAGAAGAAAACAGCAGACGTATCGTCGCGGATCTGCTTTGTCCCGGCGACTTTGCCGTGCTCGTCGTGCCCATTGATTCCGCGGCACCGAAGGGAAGGCTGATTCTGCCTCAGCAGCAGACCATCCGGGACGCACTGGAAGCAGGTGCGATTCCGGTCGTCGTAAAGGAGACGGAGCTGTCAGAAGCGCTCGCCGGCCTTGCAAAGAAACCGAAGCTCGTCATCACCGATTCCCAGGCTTTCGGACGTGTCAGCCGAGACACACCGGAGGATATTTTGCTGACCTCGTTTTCCATCCTGTTTGCCCGCTATAAGGGCGATCTGGAACCTCTGACAGACGGGGCGGCAGCGCTGGACCTCCTGAAAGACGGCGATACGGTACTGATTTCGGAGGGCTGCACCCATCACAGGCAGTGTGACGATATCGGAACCGTCAAGCTTCCGCGCCGGATCCTGGAATACACCGGAAAGAAGCTCCGTTTTTCTTTCACCTCCGGCACAGAATTTCCGGAGGATCTGACGGACTTCGCGCTGGTCATCCACTGCGGCGGCTGCATGCTGAATGAGCGTGAAATGAAGTCCCGCATCCGCCGCTGTCAGGATTCTGGTGTCCCGGTGACAAATTACGGGACAGCCATCGCCCGGATGCACGGAATCCTCCTGCGTGCCCTGGAGCCCTTCCCAAAGCTTCATGACCGGCTGACGCAGGCGTAAAATGATTGCTTCCGTACGCTCGTACGTGACGGAATGCAGCGGCGCCCGTCGGCGGCAGCATGGCTACTGTTCACGTGCCACGCCATGCAAGCCACAGACCGCATGTTCTTATGCGTCGGTTTTTTCACAGATGATCTTGACTTTCTGGCCTTCGGATATATTATATAGATTATATGATCATAAGGAGGCGCTCTCATGTCACAAAAGCCGGCTTTTAACTGGAAAGCATTTTTTACATCTGTTATTACACTTGCTCTTCCTATTGCCTTTCAGAATCTGCTGTCTACCACTGCCACTATGATAGATACCATCATGATCGGCAGCCAGGGGGAATTGTCCGTTGCGGCCATCGGGATCTGTTCTCAGATCACCTCGCTGTTTTTCTCCTGCTATTTTGGATTTGCGGGAGGCGCCCTTTTGTTTTTCGCACAATACTGGGGTGCCCGAAACATCCGGGGAATCAACCGCAGCTTCGGTATCTCTCTGCTGTGCATGTTGATGGTTGCCCTGGCTTTCGGAATCGTTGCCATCGTCAATCCGGCTTTTCTTCTCAGGATCTATACCGATAAAGAATCCATCATACAGATCGGTATCCCCTATATCCGGATCGTCGGTTTTTCCTATCCCATCACGGTGATGGTACTGCTGATGAATTTCCTGCTGCGGTCAACGGAACGGGTCAAAGCTCCTCTGATCTGCTCTATAGTGGGTATTATCGTGAATTTCTGTCTGAACTGGACCTTGATTTACGGACATTTCGGCATGCCGAAAATGGGTGCCTCCGGTGCGGCCGTAGGTACACTGGCATCCAGCATCGTGAATTTCTTCCTTCTGCTGCTGTTCCTCCTGCGGGATCAGAGCTCTGTCCGGATGAATCTGCGGGATATGTTCGGATGGGATATGAACTTTATCAGCACCTATATTAAGAAATGTCTGCCGATCATCTGCAATGAACTGTTCTACGGGATCGGCCAGATGCTGATCAATATCGTCATCGGACGCCAGTCAGAATCCGCCATCGCGGCCATGGCTGCGTTCCGCGTGCTGGAAGGCTTCGTCTTCGCATTTTTCGGAGGTCTGGCAGACGCCAGCTCCGTTGTGGTTGGCAACGAGATCGGCGCCGGCAACCATATGAAGGGTTATCGTTCCATGAAAGCCTTTTCCCTGCTCTGTCCCGCCATTACATTTACCATCGTCTCCGTCATGCTGATCTTCAACCGTCCGCTGCTGGGGCTGTTCGGACTCAGCACAGAAGCTCTGTATTACGGTAAATATATGCTGCTGATCTATCTGGCAGCCGGAACGGTCCGCACCTGCAACTATATTATGAACAGCTGCTACCGTGCAGGCGGTGATCCTGTATTTGGAACGGTACTGGAAATCGTTTGTCTTTTCACCATCAGCGTGCCTGCCACCTGGATCTCAGGTATGGTTCTGCACCTTCCGTTCCTGGCAGTCTTTTCCTTCCTCTACACAGATGAGCTGATCCGCCTGTTCTTCGAATGGCGGTACACCAGAAGCGGCAGGTGGGTTAAACCGGTCACACAGGAAGGCATCGATGCACTGGAGGATTTCCGGGCAGAGCTTGGCGCAAAACAATTACAGGAAAGTAAAAACGTATCCAGAATATAATTTTCCGATCTTTTCTTATGGTGCACAGTCTGTTATTATAAAAGAAGGGTCATATCCGGCCGATATCACTACACAGAAAGGATAGGAAATGATGCAGAAGGCAAAACGCATTCTGGCGCTGACCGGCGTCATACTGCTGGCAGGTATGTATCTTGTCACACTCGTTCTCGGAGTGACGGCAAGCCCTGCCACCAAAAACATGCTGATGGCATCCATCGGATGCACGATCGTGATTCCGTGCCTGATCTATGCCATGATGCTGATTGCGAGAGTGCTTGATCACCGCAATGACAAAAAAGCAGCCGGGGAATCAGATGATTAGTCTGAATCCCCGGCTGTTTCACTTTTCACTTCAATTATCCGTCTGTGATTCCTCACCGGTCAGGCGGATATTCCGGTTAATTCACCGTTAATTTCACACGCGTTTTTGTACCGTTCAGTGCTGTCATGTAAATATAGCACGTTCCTTTTCCCGTAGTCGTCACCTTTCCGTTTTTGCTGACAGTCGCAACCGCCTTGTTTGTGGACCAGTAACGCACCCGTGCACCATGCTTTTTGCTGAGAAGACGCAGCGCCTTATTTTCTTTCAGTATTTTTGCAGAAACACGGAGAGATTTTCCAAGTATGACGGTCCGCTTGCCGGAGCTTGTCTTAAGCTGCTTTGCATTCGTCCATTTTGTACTGTCCCTGCCGGCAACGTGGAGAATGTAGCTCTTGCCGATGTACTTACGTTTTCCGTTTACCGTGCGGTATGCGCGCACGCGGATCTTGTATTCCTTCTTCGGATCCAGCTTCTTCCCCTTGATTTTTGAAAGGGAAGTCCAGGTCCGGTTCACATCGGTCACCGTCTTTTCCCTGTCGCCGCTGTCAAGGCTCTTTCCGCACTGCTCGATCAGCACCTCATAGCCTTCCGCACCGGAAACTTTACCCCAGGTAACTTTGATCTTGCTGCCGCTCCAGTAAGCTCCAATCTTTGTGTTCAGAGAGTCCGAGTAGGACAGAACCGTCTTTCCGGATTCCAGAACCTCTCCACAGTCCGCACAGACCGTATCTCCTGTGTAACCCTGCGCATCCTTTGTGGGCTCCTGAGCGCCGCGAAGTTCTGTACGATGCTCCGCAGAAAGAGGAAGCTCCTCTGTACGTGTCGCTCCACATACACCACACGTATACGTCTTTACGCCCTTTTCCACACAGGTCGGTTCTTTCGTGACAACTCCGTCATCCCATGTATGTGGAACTGCCGGAATTTCCTCTCCCGACGCGATTTTTTCACCGCAGCCCAGGCAGTACGTATCACCCGTGTATCCGTTTTTCGCACAGGATTCTTTTCTGACATCGCGAAGCTCTGTGCCGCCCGTATGGTTTGATGCGTCGACCGTTCCGTAAGCGGTACGGCAGATATCACATACACGGGCAGAGTGGCAGTCCGCTGTGCCTCCCGTGTGACTCTCTGTCTCCACGTGGCCGCAGATCTGACAGGTACGGCTGTGTGTACTCTCATCCTTCTTTGTCCAGTCTCCGAATGTGTGCGTGGGATCCACACTGATATGGAGCGTGTACTTTGCAGAGGAAAGATTCTCCGCCAGAACCGTAAACGTCCATGTGGCGCCTCCGTCCGAAGATACGGGATCCGACTCCAGAGATGCATACGGGTCATTCAGAACAATGGCCTCTGCCGGCAGCGTCTCCGGAAGAGAGGATCCATGCTTCAGGACAACGGTATGCTCCGCAGAGCCATCAGGCCATGCAGACTCATTTCCCGCAACCGTGACCGATGATACCTGACTGTCTGCATGAGAACGCTCGATGACCGTGGTGTAGGTTACACGTTTTCCGGAAGAAATGCTCTGATCATCATTCCAGAGATTGATCCAGTAATTTTCAAATTCGTCTTCATTCATGGAAGAAACAGCATTGCCTCCGTCTGAACTTTCGTATACTTTACCTTTCTGCCCTTCCACTTCGCGAATCGAGACATCTTCCGGAATCTGCATTTTGATGCCGCCATCAGCTGATAATATTTCACAGGATTTGCAATCAAAACCGGCAACCGTAACGTACAGATTGGAATTTCTGATTTCGGTGATGCCTGTGTCTATTCCGTGTGCCTGAGCGTACCAGCTGTCTGTCTCAATGCCTGCTTCCGCCTTGATTTCTACCCTGTCACAGTTCTCAACAGAAAGCTCTTGTGAAGCGATACCCATTGCATATCCGTATCCATTTTTTACATCCAGGATAACAGTACTGTTGTCACATATCCGGATTGTTCCCTCGTATGTCAAATCCCCATCATCCTCAATAGTAGCTAAGTTCACTATACCGACGCACCCGGATCCAGACTCTGAGGTAACAGCGATATCAATGATGCTGTTGCCACTTATCTCGAATTCCCCACCATATGCTTTAATACCAACACAACTTCCTGTAGCATCAAAGGTAATATCTAAATCAATGGTACTGTCATTCACCAGTACATTTGTGGCCATTATTCCAAAAACTGTAGTGAATTGAAAAGCAGAGGATTTTATCGGGTAGCCTGCCGGCCTTTGCACAGTACTGTTATTGAGGATTACTGATTCCGCATACACGATAGAATATGTGTTTCCTGTAGCTGAAACACTGCTTCCGGTCATCCTGACATCTCCATAAGCTCGCAGTACCGAAAATCCATCTCCACTGCTTATGACAGCAGCATTGTTCAGTATCATATTTCCTCCCCGGTTAACCAGTTCTTCCGAATATACTGAAAGATCACTGTTTGCACCTGATGTCTCAATGGTTACTCCATCCACTACGAGGTTTCCTAAAATAAGCTCATCGGTAGTTCTGTCACAATACGGTTCCAGAGATATTGCATGATAATCCGGATAGTCGGAGGAATACACTGCCTGACATTCGCTGACTAATTTCAGTACCGCTCCCGCTTCACCGGTAATTGTCAAACCGGAGTCTCCCGAATTGCCGGATGCTGCCGGATCGTCAAGTGCATATTCAGCTGCTCTTTCACAGACTGTAATTCCAGTACTCCTAACCTGACTATTATTCGTACAATATGTTATGCTGTTCGTTCCCTTCAGTATGATAGTTGTCCCATATGGAACGTAAATGCCATCATATCCAAATTCAGCACTGAAATTATTCAGCGTTAATACATGGCTTTCCGATCCATCATCCGAAACATCACTGGACCAGCTCCACTGACCATCCGGATCCTGTAAGGACATCCCTTTATACTCATTAAAATCTATTGTATACTTATCCTCAATATCATTGTTTATTTCCGTTACCTTCTGTGCCAGTTCTTCGTCGGTCATTTCCAGCAGCTCCATCTCCTGCGCTCCGACTTCCTCCACCATTTCCACAGTGATTTCGTCGACGTCTGTCTGGCAGCTGCCCTCATGTCCTGCACTGAGGATGCAGCCTTCCGTCACATCACAGGCATCTCCTGCAGGAACGTCCTCCGTTTCCTCATCCGAAGGAGCAGTCGGATCTGCGGCGGAAGGATCCGGCAATTCTTCCCCGGTACCGGCAGACAGATCCTCTGATGCAACATCTTCTGTTACAATAGCTTCTGACACAACATCCTCCGATACAACATCCTCCAGGATTTCGTCTCCGCTTTCCTCCCCGGAGGACAGCACATCCTCTGTGCTTCCCAAAAAGACTTCCTCCTCCGCTCCTGCAGAAAAAACTTCATCCTCTGCAAGATAAATCTCCTCCTCAGCCACTGGCTCTTCCGACACAATCATCTCTTCCTCAGCCGATGCAGTCATCACATACGGAGATGCCGTACTGCCCGCCAGCGATGCAGCCAGAAGCAGGGAGAACCACTTCCTGTTTCTGAATTTTCTGTTTCTCATTACTCTCTCCTCTCTGAATCCGCCCTTTTGCAGAAATACGGGATTTGCTCCATTTCAACGTGTTACCAAATGCAAAAGAGTATATTACTCTCAGCTTTTTTCTCATATTATCATGAATGTCACAATAATGACAACAGGAAAGTAAAAAAACACATTCAGAAATACCGTTCTGTACTCCTGAATGTGTTCCCTTTTCTCTCATCATCCGGAGGGATGATCTTCTATCTGTAAATAATATCGTCTCTGCCCGGTCCGTTGGAAACCATTGTGATCGGGTATCCGATGTGCTCTTCCACGAACTCGATGTATTTTCTGCAGTTCTCCGGCAGATCCTCATATCTGCGGATGCCGCGGATATCGCATTTCCATCCCGGAAGAACCTCCAGAACAGGCTTTGCCTTCTCAAGCTTTGAAGTCGTCGGGAAATCTGTGGTCACCTGACCGTCAATCTCGTAGCCGACACATACAGGAATCTCGTCGAGATATCCGAGGACATCGAGAACCGTAAATGCCACATCCGTTGTGCCCTGCATTCTGCAGCCGTATTTTGATGCCACACAGTCGAACCAGCCCATTCTCCTTGGACGTCCCGTTGTCGCGCCGTACTCACCGCCGTCTCCTCCGCGTCTGCGAAGCTCATCTGCCTCCTCACCAAAAATCTCACTGACAAAAGCGCCTGCGCCCACCGCACTGGAATATGCCTTGCAGACCGTCACAATCTTCTTAATCTCATAGGGCGGAATGCCTGCGCCGATTGCTCCGTAGCCTGCCAGCGTGGAGGATGATGTAACCATCGGATAGATGCCGTGATCCGGATCCTTGAGAGAACCCAGCTGACCCTCCAGAAGAATAGTCTTGCCTTCCTTAAGTGCCTGATCCAGAAATGCTGACGTATCGCACACGAAAGGTGCTACCATATCTCTGTATCCGTGAAGCTCCTCAAGCAGTGATTCCGGTGTCAGAAGCGGCTTGTGATACAGGTACTCCAGAAGCGGATTCTTCAGATCACAGATACGCTTTACCTTTTCCTGAAGCAGCTCTTCATCGAACAGCTCGCTCACCTGAAAACCGATTTTTGAAAACTTATCAGAATAAAACGGTGCAATACCGGATTTTGTTGATCCAAAGGATTTTCCTCCGAGACGCTCCTCTTCGTACTGGTCGAACAGAATGTGATAGGACATCACGATCTGCGCCCGGTCAGATACAAGAATCTTCGGCATCGGAACATTGCGGTCCACAATGCTCTTCACTTCGCCAAACAGCACCGGAATATTCAGTGCAACACCGTTTCCGATAATGCTCGTTGTATGATCATAGAACACTCCTGACGGAAGTGTGTGCAGTGCAAATTTTCCATAATTGTTAACAATTGTATGCCCTGCATTTGCGCCGCCCTGAAAACGAACGATGATATCTGCTTTTTCTGCAAGCATATCTGTTATCTTGCCTTTTCCCTCGTCTCCCCAGTTGGCTCCTACTACTGCCTGTACCATAAGTTCTGTCTCCTCCTGAACTGTATCTTCGGCATGCTGCACGCCTGCCTGTGTGCTGTCAATCGGATCATCTGATCCGAAATGTACCGGAACGTACGGACTCTCTGATATACTGGAATCTGTCCGCCATTCCGTCTGCCGGGACATACTGCCGCCGACAGCATTTATAGTATACTACAATTTTACCCATAAGTAAAACGATAATTTCTTATACGTTGATTTCCGCCTTTACACCGAGCAGCTCCCTGTTTGCCTCAAGCACAGGCGCCACGACTGTGGAAACAAAGCGCTCCACCTGTTCTCTGGAACGTCCCACATATCTGGACGGATCCATGGATTTCTGCAGATCCTCCAGGGACATATTGAAGGACGGGTCTGCAGCGATCAGTTCCAGAAGGTTGTTCTCTTTTCCTTCTTCCTTTACGTTGCGTCCTGCTTCCATGGAGAGTGTACGGATCTTCTCATGGAGCTCCTGACGGTCGCCGCCTGCCTTCACCGCATCCATCATGATATTCTCTGTGGCCATAAACGGAAGCTCTGACATCAGACGCTTCTCAATGACCTTCGGGTATACCTTCAGTCCGTCTGTGACGTTCAGGCACAGATCCAGGATGCCGTCTACGGCAAGGAATCCCTCCGGAATGGAGAGACGCTTGTTGGCAGAATCATCCAGCGTGCGCTCAAACCACTGACAGGACGATGTGATCGCCGGATTCAGTGCATCACAGATCACATATCTGGAGAGAGAGGCGATACGCTCACTTCTCATGGGATTGCGCTTGTACGCCATGGCCGAGGAACCGATCTGTGTCTTCTCAAAAGGCTCCTCAACCTCCTTTAAGTGCTGCAGCAGACGGATATCATTGGACATTTTATGTGCACTGGCAGCGATACCTGCAAGCACATTCAGCACTCTCGTATCGGTCTTTCTGGAATACGTCTGGCCGGACACTGCGACACACGCTTCAAATCCCATCTTCTCTGCAATCATCGGGTCGATCCGGTCGATCTTCTCCTGATCTCCGTCAAACAGTTCCAGGAAGCTTGCCTGTGTACCAGTCGTTCCCTTGGAGCCCAGCAGCTTCATCGTGGAGATCACATACTCCAGATCCTCCAGATCCATCAGAAATTCCTGCGTCCACAAAGTGGCACGCTTGCCTACCGTGGTAGGCTGTGCCGGCTGGAAATGGGTAAATGCCAGTGTCGGAAGATCCTTGTATTTCTGCGCAAAATCGGCAAGCTGTGCAATGACATTCACCAGCTTTTTCTTTACGAGGCGCAGCGCTTCCGTCATGACAATGATGTCGGTATTGTCTCCAACGTAGCAGGAGGTGGCGCCGAGATGGATAATCGGCTTTGCCTTCGGACACTGAACGCCATAGGCGTATACGTGGGACATCACGTCGTGGCGCACTACTTTTTCGCGCTCCTTTGCCACATCGTAATTGATGTCATCCTGAAATGCCTTCAGCTCTGCGATCTGCTCATCCGTAATATCAAGTCCCAGCTCTTTCTCTGTCTCGGCAAGAGCAATCCACAGCTTTCTCCATGTACGGAATTTCATATCCGGTGAAAAAATGTACTGCATTTCCTTGCTTGCGTAACGTTCAGATAATGGACTCTGGTATCTGTCTGTGCTCATATGGTTCTCCTTTTCTGTGCAGTTTTGTTGCAGTTATAGTCTATAAACTCCCGTCTCAGGATACTCCCTGCATCCGTAGCGCGGGTGTCTTTCCATTATTTCAGGAATGCCACCGGCATTCCTGCTGCGAGGTGCGCGTCATGCTTTGCATGTCATAATAATCTGTACAGTCTGTATCTGGCCTACGCGTCGTACTCCCCGCGGATATCCTCAGCAGGCGGATCCAGCGGATATCTGCCCGTAAAGCATCCGCTGCAGATCGGAAGCCCGTCCACAAGTTCCGGAAGTCGCTCCAGACGCAGATAACCGAGGGAATCTGCGCCGATAATCTGACGAATCTCCTCCACACTGCGGTTGTACGCGATCAGCTGTTCCCTTGCCGGAACATCGGTCCCGAAATAACACGGATACAGAAACGGCGGTGAGCTGACACGCATATGAACTTCCTTCGCTCCTGCTTCGCGCAGCATCCTTACAATGCGGTCACTGGTCGTTCCGCGGACAATGGAATCATCAATCATGATCACCCGCTTTCCGGCCACGGCCTCCCGCAGTACGTTCAGCTTCACGCGGACACTGGATTCTCTGCTGCTCTGTTTCGGCTTGATAAAGGTACGGCCCACATAACTGTTCTTGACAAAGGCCGTGCCGTATGGAATTCCTGATTCCATGGAATAACCCAGCGCCGCCACATTTCCCGACTCCGGCACACCGACCACCAGATCGGCCTCCACAGGCGAATCCATGGCCAGAAATCTTCCTGCCTGTATGCGGGATCTGTAGACGCTGATACCGTCCAGATGGCTGTCCGGACGGCCAAAATAAATATATTCAAAAATACATCTTGCTGTCCTGTTCTGTGCTTCCTTCGGGAAACACATACTTCTGTCCGATACGACTCCCTTGTCCGGTGTGATCGTCACAATCTCTCCCGGCTCCACGTCACGGACAAACTCCGCCCCGATCGTATCAAGGGCACACGTCTCTGACGCGAGAATCCATGCATTGTCGCGTCTGCCGATACACAGGGGACGAAATCCGAAGGGATCACGGGCACCGATCAGCTTTCTCGGAGACATGACAATCAGAGAATACGCACCCTTCAGCTTTTTCATGGCGTTGGCCACCGCACCCTCCACGTTCTTCGTCTTCACACGCTCCCGGGCAATGTGATACGCCATAACCTCTGTATCGATGGTTGTCTGAAAAATTGCTCCTCCCAGCTCCAGCTCACGGCGAAGCTCCGGAGCGTTGATCAGATTTCCGTTGTGGGCAAGCCCCAGTGTGCCTTTTACGTAATTGAGCACCAGCGGCTGTGCATTCTCCCGTGTGCTTCCCCCGGCAGTTGAATAGCGGACATGTCCGACACCGATATCGCCTTTCATCTGTGCCAGATGCTCCCCGGTAAAGACCTCATTGACCAGTCCCATTCCTTTGTGGGAAAGCACCCTGCCTTTCGGTCCCTTCGTATCGCTGACTGCAATTCCGCAGCTCTCCTGCCCGCGGTGCTGCAGTGCAAACAGTCCGTAATAAATGGTTGATGCAACATCCTCGCCGGAAAAATCATAAATTCCGAATACGCCGCACTCTTCCTTTAATTTTTCGGTGCATTCCATCTGCTCGTGAATCGTATCACTCATCGTATCCTCTCCTTATCCGGAGCATACCGGTGAATCATTTCCGGACACGCTCCAACCTCTGTTATCAGAAACGTATCGGAACATCATTTCCGACACGCTCCGGGCTCTGATATCCGGAACACAGCAGAAAACAGCTTCTGACGCGCTCCGGGCTCCGAATCCCGGCAGGCTATGGATACCGGACGAACCACCGTTACATCCGCTTAAAAAAGGACAGAATGGCAGCGGGGTTCTCCATTGGCCCCATTGCCACTCATAGAGTATACCGTATCATCACGAAGAAAGCAAGAGCTACAATTCCAAATAACAGCCGGATTTTCTCGGGAGTTTGACAGTTTTATAGAGGAAAAATCATTGAAAGCCTTGATTTAGGCTTATTTTTTTGTCAAACTTTCCCTATTTTAATTGCGTGATGTTGCGTGATGTGTTATAATATAAGGGATTGGAGGTTATGACTTATGAGATTGAAAGTATCCCGTTCGAAAAATGCCGCTTCCCTTTATGTTACCAAAACCATCTACGAGGGCAAAAAGCAACGAACCATTACTGTGGAAAAACTTGGAACGGAAAAAGAACTGCGGGAAAAACTTAACGGTGAAGACCCTTACGAGTGGTCCAGACAATATATTGCAAAGCTCAACCAGGAAGAAAAAGAACAGAACAGGGAGATCATTCTCAAGTTTAAACAGTCCAGGCTTATACCTATGAACGTGCAGCGCTCCTTTAATGGCGGATATCTGTTCCTGCAGCAGATTTACAATTCTTTGGGTCTTGATAAAATTTGCAAGAATATATCTGATAAATACAGATTTACATACGACTTGAACAACATCCTTTCACGGCTGCTTTATGGCAGGATCCTATTCCCCTCTTCAAAACTGAACACATTTGAAGAATCCAAAAAGCTGCTTGAACCGCCACTGTTTGAACTCCAGCATGTATACAGGGCATTGGATGTGATATGCAAAGAAGATGCCTACATCCAGTCAGAACTATACAAAAACAGCAAGCTGCTTTCGAAAAGGAATGACAGGGTCTTATTCTATGACTGTACAAATTTCTTTTTTGAGATCGAACAGGAAGAAAATATGAAACAGTATGGTCCTTCCAAAGAGCATCGTCCCAATCCTATCGTAGAAATGGGATTATTTATGGATGGAGATGGCATTCCCCTGGCATTTTCTATCCATCCGGGCAATAAGAACGAACAACAGACGCTCATCCCTTTAGAAGAACAAATCATGAAGGATTTTAAGCACGCTAAATTCATTGTCTGTACGGATGCAGGACTTTCTTCTACCGATAATCGGAAATTCAACAACAAGGACAGCAGAGCTTTTATTACAACACAGTCTATAAAAAAACTAAAAAAACATTGTAAAGAATGGTGTCTGGAATCAACCGGCTGGAAGCTGGAAGGCTTTGAAACAGACAAAAACGGAAAGCCCATGACCTTTGACATCAGCCAGCTTGAAACAGATATGGAGCTGGCACAAAAGTTCAGAAATTCTACGTTTTACAAAGAACGCTGGATAAAGGAAGACGGTTTAGAACAAAAACTCATTGTGACATTCTCCCTAAAATATAAATATTATCAGCAGGGCATCCGCGATCGGCAGGTTAAACGTGCTGAAAAGATGCTGGAAGGCAATCTTTCCTCTTTGAAAAAACATAATCAAAATGACTGTAAGCGCTTTATCAAAAAAACAGGGGTGACCGCAGACGGTGAGATTGCAGACAAAGAAGTTTACGAGCTTGATCAAAGCATCATTGATGAAGAGGCACGTTATGATGGTTTTTATGCTGTATGTACAAACCTTGCTGATGAACCTCCAAAGATTGCAAAAATCAACCACAGCCGTTGGGAAATTGAAGAATGTTTCAGAATCATGAAGACAGATTTTAAATCAAGGCCGGCTTATGTACGCACAGACAACCGTATCCAGGCACATTTCATGACATGTTTCCTATCCTTGATACTGTTCCGTTATCTCGAAAAAGCATTGGACTACAAATACACCTGCGAAGAAATCCTGGATACTCTTCGGGAAATGGATTTCCTTATTGTCGCTGGTGAAGGATATATACCAACCTATACAAGAACAAATTTAACAGACTCCCTTCATGAGGCATTTGGCTTCCGTACTGATTATGATATTGTTAGCCAAAAACAAATGAAAAAAATTTTTCGTGACACAAAAAAGAAAAAAAGTACGTAAAAAATATCAGATTAAAAAAGTGCCAGAACCCTTGATTTTACAAGGAATTCTGGCACTTATCTTCTCTCAAACTGTCAAAAATGGGTATACCGTATCATCACGAAGAAAGCAAGAGCTACAATTCCAAATAACAGCCGGATTTTCTCAGATTTTTGTACTTCTGCAGTACGCTTCTTTCAGTTCCCGTACCACTTCATCCACACTCTGCTCCCTTGTACGCTTCCATTCTTCCTCAAAAGCGCTGCTTCGGCACAGCCTCGCATTGTACTTCTGAATCTCCTGGATCAGATACGGGTCGGCACGCAGCTCCTCCAGCTTTTTCTGGTAATCCGAATCGTTCAGATACAGCGGAAGTGCACTGACGTATTTGCGCAGCGTCTCCTTCGTCTGCAGCAGACTGTAGGATTCCCAGAAGCAGTCCGCCGCCTCCTCAAACTGAAACAGCCCCGCATACGCGGCTCCGAGATTGCTCCAGATCGCCGCATAGAACTGTACACCCAGCTTTCCCGGATTTCTCCGCTTCAGAATCTGGCGGTATTCCCATATGGCACGGGCGTACATCCGTTCCTTGACGAGATAATCTGCCCGCAGCTTCTGCTTCATATCCCCGGACTGCACCTCCAGCTTCGAGAGACGTTCCTGAAACGCTCTCATCTCCTGGTGGGAGAGATATCCCGCCTCACGGAAAATGGGAAGTACAAAAAATGCTGCTCCGTCCTTCTTCTCCAGCTGATCGTAAAGCTGACGGTACAGCTTCACAAGATGCAGCTCATCCCTGATCCAGTC
The DNA here is from genome assembly GCA_004557975.1 of Lachnospiraceae bacterium. GTDB lineage: Bacteria > Bacillota > Clostridia > Lachnospirales > Lachnospiraceae > Choladousia. The sequence continues at coordinate 13,227 of SFEV01000019.1, read as the reverse complement.
ACAGAGCTTTTCGTTCATAATACTCTCATCAATCAGGCAGATGTTGTTGTACAGATAAAAACAAAGCTCTTCAAGAGAATAAATCCCCGTCCGGATATTCTCTATATAATAAGGTCTTTTTGCCTGATCCAGCAGGCACAGATCATAGCTCATAATCCCAGTCCCCTCTAAAAGTTGATCTCACGTTTCCAGACCATTCCGGAGGACTTGTAAAAGCCTCCGAAACCGAGATCCTCCACCTCAATGTGACATCTGGACGGAGATGAAAAGTAGACGGTCATGCGAAGCCTTGTCCCTCTGTTGGGACGCGCCGGAAGCCCCGGAAGCCGCATCATATGGGTGATGCAATCCCCCTGGGACATGGGGCGGGAAATCACACGGATCACGCGCTCCGCATCCGGGATAAATTCACACACGTGATGCGCCTCATACCAGTTGATGCCCGCGTTGACCATAGGATAAAACGTCTCTTTCCCGCGGATGCGCAGCTCCATGCCGATATTCATTTCAATCATATCGCGTCCGCCAAACAGGATATCACGCCCGCCGATCAGACCGGCCCTCTCCATGGCAGCGTAGCAGGCGCCTCTGGAAAACAGGTTCATCCCATGAAACGCATGGCGCTTGTAACAGAGATACTGAATCGACCGCTCTGCCCAGCTTTTATTGAAGAAATCGCCTACAAGATAACTTACGGAGATGGTTCTGCGCTCAAACACCTTCTTGAGCAGTTCAAAAAACAGACGATCCTTCTCCTTTTTCCATTCCTCATCACCGCGTCCCGCCCGCACTGTTTCCTTCATCGGCTGACGGGCAATACAGTCCACCCGGGCAAGAGCCGGTTTTGTACTCCTGTCAATATGCAGCACATAGCCGACAATCGCTTCCTCCTCATACGTAAGAAGCGCAACATCCTGGTACCACAGCTCCTTTTTCTGATTGACCGTATAATAATAAAAGGACGAAAGGTAATCCTGGACGTAAATCCGCTTCCTGTCAACCCCCAGCCTTTCAAGCGCTCCCGTGATCACGCTGCTGCGCTGTTCTGTCAGCTCACGCACCGTGACCATGACCTGAAGCTGTGTATTCTGGGTCAGGAGCTTCAGCCCGGCCATACACTGCTCCAGATAGATTGACAGTATCTCCTCCGGTTCAAATATGCGGCCGTTCTCCCCGATTTTCTCCTCCCGGTCAGTTTTGCCGTAAACACTGCAGATTCTGCAGAGATCCTTCTCCTCCCCGGAAGGCTGCGGTTCCCCGTCAGACAGATGCCATTTTCCCGATGCATCCTGGCGCAGTCCCGTGGGAAGACGGTACTGCTCCGGATCCGCCTGCGTCCCGAGAGTCATCGGCTCACGCACAGACTGGTGGTAATACGTAAGCTGTGTGTACTGCTCATTTAAATCAATTCCAAGAATCAGTTCATTCGTTGCCTGTATCATGCTTATCACCTTATACGAGTGTAAATATTTCGTCCACGAGATGCTCCAGTGTCATCCAGGATTCGATGTTTTCCCACACAGCAGCCTCATCCCCCCGCAAATCGGCGTCGGAAATACGGTTGAGAAGACCGAACTTCGTCGAATCATCTGTCACTTCGGCATCTGCCTTTAAAATCCTGACATCTGATTTTTTTATCTCCCGCCCGTCATCCTCCTCCAGATAACACTCCAGCTCCTCACGGGCAAACAGTGTAAACTCCTTCACAAACACTCCGCCGAAATAATTTTCCACCGTTTCTTTCCGGTACTCTTCTTCACTGCCGCGGCGGCGGCAGTAAATGGTCACAGTATGCTCCGGGTTGCAGACATATTCTGCGAACACCCTTCCCTCCATCTGATACGGACGAAGAAGCTCACGGTCAAAGCGCTTCCAGAACGCAAAGCGCATCCCTTTTGCGCCGAATTCCTCCAGCAGCTCTCTGACACATTCCTCCTGGCCTGCATCCAGCTTCACCAGGCGGGCATAATACTGCAGGAGCGCCAGGCGGCAGACCTCCTCCTGCTCTGACTGACGGTGTGACTGGGGCAGCTGCCGGTACTCTTTTTCGATGTACCGGAATACACTCTCTGCCACAGGAATCCCCTTTACAAAATACTCATAGGATTTCAGATTTACGTAGGCACGGCACAGCTTCCGTCTTCCCATCTTTTCCAGGTAGGACTCGAAGACAGGCTCAGATCCCTGGGTGCCGCTTCTCGTAAACAGAATCGTCATCATAATCTTTTCTTCCAGCAGCATCGTATCCAGCTCGAACCGTTTTGCAGCCTGCCATACACTCTTCATCTCGCGTATGGGACCTTCGTAATACAGGAGCAGGTACCGCAGAAGCTTGTCATCGTACTTGCCGCTTGCAAAGCAGTAATGGCACAGAGACAGCAGCATTGTATTTTCTTCAAATTCTAGCTCCAGAACCATACGGCTGCAGATGCGCACAAGCTGCATCAGCGGAATCCCTTCCGCGCCAAATGCGTCCAGCAGTGCAAAGGCCTCCTGGCACATGCCTTCCTCCGCAAGCAGTGTAATCAGAGCTGTTTTGTCCACATGCACGTACTCCAGAAGCGGAATCTTCTCAAGAAAATCAGGAAGAGAGTCATCCCTGGGATGTTCCAGATAATACTGCAGCACCTGACCGCGCAGACGGTCACGGAATTCATCCGTCAGCTCTTCCATCTCACACGCAAGCACAAAATATGGCAGCGTGTTGCGGTTCATGATGCCTGCCGTCATGCACTGTACACAGAGGTACAGGACAATGCCCGGAAAATCCGAAGCCTTTCTGGCACACCAGGACAGCATCTCCTCATCTTCAAAGCACCGCCTGACCTCACACAGATCGCCGGCTGCATAGCGGCTGCCATCCTCACCGACGGCAATCACCACACTGTCCGGATCGTAAATCCTGATCATTGCCCGCCCGTCCGTAAGCGCTTTGACACGCTCCTCCTTCATATGGGGTGATCGGACAATCACCTGTCGGATCCGTGGATTTTTACAGATCACCTCATACGTAAACAGCAGCCTGGCAAGTCTCTGAGCGGACTGTCTGCCAAGGGATGCTTTCCTCAGAAACGTCCTGTACAGTACAGCCAGATCATCTGATATCCGTCCGCTGTCAAGCTGATCCAGTGAAAATTTCTCCATGGCTGCCCGGTAATTGTGGTACGTCTGTGTATCACTGTCGCGATTCTCCGCCATTTTGCGGTAGATCGCAGCCCGCTTCCGGTAATCCAGCGTCGTATCGTAGGCAAAATACATCCGGATAATCTGCGGAACCTTCCGGATATCATTCTCCTCCATGGTCTCCATATAATATTCATACAGCCCGGTGATCCGAAGCCCTGCCTCCACGCCTCTGGCGTACCATTCAAAATACTGAGGCTCCTTTTTCCGACCCTTCATCAAAAGGCAGCAGATTGCTTTCACCAGGTCCTGGGACGGGTAGAGCCGATAGCCCTCCGAGAGCACCTCATAGAGCTGACGGTCAAACTCCCCATGATGTGCGGCAAGATTTGCCGTCTGGCGCACTACCTCTGCTGTCAGTACTTCCTCCTTTGCGGCAAAGCGGAGAATCTGCAGCTCAAAGGGCCCGATTCTGCGCATCTGGAAGGGATTCTTCTTCAGAATCTGATACGCCTCCAGGTACATGATCCTGCTGCGGCATCCGCAGCGGTACTGCTCCTCCACCGCCTCATACTTCGCATTTTCGTCCTGCAGATACTTCTCCTGCAAATACAGAAGGATCCACTGCAGTCTCCAGTTTGTCTTGTCCCGGTAGAATATCTTTGTAATCTCAGCCTCCACCCTGTCTACATAGGAGGCTTCCTGATAGAAAAATGTTGTCATATACAGATAAAAGGCATACCGCTCCGGCGTGTTCAGCCGCTCCTTCTGCGCCTCCAGGCTCTCCAGTATCTTATATGCCTTCTGCTTTTTCCCGTCTGCAAAATACAGCTGCACCAGGAAAAGCTCTGCGTACGGATCCGTGCCGCCTGCACGCCTGTAGCTGTTGATCACGCTGACGGACCGCTCAATCCAGGTCGGAAGGTCTGTCTTTTTCAGACGGAAGCTGACGTACAGCCCTTCCAGCTTTTTCATCATAATCTTGCAGATATGGTTGGCCCTGGCGTTTGCACGGCTGTCCGCCTTTTTTGCAGTGACACAGACCGAAATCTTCTGATGGGGAGTCTCCAGCACAAGCAGCGCATAATTGGTGCCCGCATGCATCAGATTCGTATCCACCACAAGATTCAGATCGTACGAACTCCCTGCAAATTCGTCTGTGGTAATCACCTTTTTTTCCGGCCGCAGGAATCTGGCATCTGAGGAAATCTGTATTTTCTGGAAGCCCCACGTATTTTTCGAGACAGAAATCGTCTCTCTCACCGGCTCCGTCAGATTTTTCCACTCATAAGCATCCTGCTCCACAGAAATTTCCAGAGGAGCCTTGCAGCCGGCGGCTACAAGAAACTCCTCCATACTCTCATACTGAAATCCCGCCAGGTGCAGACCGTCATACAGCCCACGAAGCTTCTCCTGTCCTCTGCCAAACAGCATCCTGAAATCGCTCTTCAGGAAAAAACGGTAGGCTTTCTGAAAATCACTGCGGGCAAGCTCTGAAAACTGCTCCAGATCTTCAAAGGGCAGTTCTTCTTTCTCTGCCCTGTGCGCGGACGTCGAAAGCGTAAAAGGCAGTGTATATTCTCCCAGCTCACTGCAGACTGTCACTTCTCCTGTCTCGGTCACTCCGTCCTTCAGTCCGCTTAAATCTGCCTGATAATGAATCTCATTCACGATTCCCTGAAATTCCACGGGACTGCAGACGAGGCGCGGGTTCGAGGAGTACAGGAAACCTCTGACCTTCTTCCCGTCCTCACGCTCTATATGAAAGCTTCCATGCACCGCCTCTTTCGGCACTCCATGGATCTCCAGCTCCTCCGGAATCAGGAGAAGCTTCTCCGGCTCATATTCAAAAATTCCATTCAATAACTGTTCGATTCTTCTCTTCACGTTTATCACCCTGTAAAATAATCAGCTCCGGGATACCTGTAAAAGTATACCACTGACTGCGCCGGAAGCGCAATTCTTTTCCGTTTTCTTTATGAAACATTAATGATTACGAAAGATAAAAACAGCCCCTGCAGATCTGCGGGAAACTGCCAGGGACTGTATGTTATTACCTATTCCAGAAACTTTTTCAGTTCATCCATAAATGTATTGACATCCTTGAACTCACGATAAACGGATGCGAAACGCACATAAGCGACCGCCTCAAGCTCCTTGAGCTTGTCCATTACGATCTCACCGATCACCTTGCTCTCAATCTCCCGCTCCTCACGGCTGAAAATCTCCATCTCCACAGAGTCAATCATCTCCTTGATCCGCTGAACCGGTATGGGCCGCTTGTAGCAGGCACGCATCACACCTGCTTCGATCTTGCTGCGGTCATACTGCTCTCTCGTCTGATCCTTTTTGATGACAATCAGCGGCATCGTCTCCACCTTTTCGTACGTTGTGAAGCGCTTTCCGCACGCATCACACAGACGGCGTCTGCGGATGGAGCTGTTGTCATCAGCCGGTCTGGAATCCACCACACGCGTATTATCCTGGTTGCAAAACGGACATTTCATATTCTTTTCCTCCGAAATCGCATATTCCGTATGTCATTTTCCTCAATCTCATCATGTAACGATACCGGAAGTCAACCTTCTGACTCCAACATCATATAATATGAGTATAAAGGATGGCAGAAATCCTGTCAATCAGGAAAATCTGCGGCTGTGAGGTATGAAATGCGACTGTATGATCTGAAACAGAAGGAAGTCATCAATATCCGTACCTGCCGTTCTCTCGGCTGTATCAGTGATCTTGATATCGACTGCAAATCCGGCTGTATCCTGGCGCTGATTGTACCGGGGCCCGGCAGGCTCTGCTGGTTTCTCGGACGCGATTTTGAATTCTTCATCCCGTGGCGCTGTATCGTACAGATCGGGACTGATATTATCCTGGTGGATGTCGATGAAGAGGAAATCCGCAAAAAGTGCGGATGACAGTCAGCTTCTCAGATAGTTTTTCATGGATTTCAGCGCATTTTTTTCCAGTCTGCTGACCTGGGCCTGGGAAATTCCGATCTCGGAGGCGACCTCCATCTGTGTTTTTCCCTCATAGAACCGCAGCTCTATGATATGCTTTTCCCGCTCATCCAGCCGTTTCATGGCTTCCTTCAGTGAAATCACCTCGACCCAGTTCTCTTCTCTGTTCTTTTTGTCACTGATCTGATCCATCACATACAGTGTGTCGCCGCCCTCCGTATACACGGGATCATACAGACTGACCGGGCTCTGGATGGCGTCCATGGCATAGACGATCTCCTCCCTGGATACACCGATTTCTTCCGCAATCTCATTGATCGTCGGTTCCTTCAGATGCTTTTTTGTATAGTTTTCCTTCGCGTAGATCGCCTTGTACGCCGTGTCACGCAGGGAACGGCTGACACGGATGGAGTTGTTGTCCCGTAGATACCGGCGGATTTCTCCGATAATCATGGGAACGGCGTAGGTGGAAAATCTGACATTCAGGCTCGTGTCAAAATTGTCGATTGCTTTCATCAGTCCGATACAGCCGATCTGGAACAGGTCATCCACATTCTCATTGCTTGCCGAAAACCGTTTGATGACACTGAGCACGAGACGCAGATTTCCTTTGATATACAGTTCCCGCGCACTCTCATCTCCGGCCCGGATACGTTCAAACAGAAATTCCTTCTCCTCTCCGGTCAGCACCGGGAGCCTGGCAGTGTTGACTCCGCATATCTCAACTTTATTAAGTGCCATTGCAAGAATCCCTCCTGAAAAGAATTTGTAACTGTTACAAAAATTGCTTCCAGGTATCATGATTCTCACAATGGCACACCTTTATTCGATCATCGGAAAAATATAAAAATTATTGGACCTTGACACGGCGGGCCTTTTCACTCAAACCTTACGATTTCGCGGCGCAGTCTCTTGATAATCCTCTTTTCCAGTCTGGAGATATACGACTGGGAAATTCCCAGGAGGTCCGCCACCTCCTTCTGGGTCTTCTCTTCACCGTCCTTCGTATTGATTCCGAAGCGCAGCTGCACGATCGTCTGCTCCCGCTTTGAGAGTCGTGCGATGGCTTTCAGAAGAAGGTTATGCTCGGCCTCCGTCTCCATATCCCGGTAGATCACATCCTCATCCGTTCCGAGAATGTCGGAGAGCAGCAGCTCGTTTCCATCCCAGTCCACATTGAGGGGTTCATCGATCGACACCTCCATTTTCGTCTTGCTGTTTCGGCGAAGATACATCAGAATTTCATTTTCAATACAGCGGGACGCATACGTGGCCAGTTTGATCTTCTTGTCCGGATTAAATGTATTAATCGCCTTGATCAGCCCGATGGTTCCGATGGAAATGAGGTCCTCCACGCCGACTCCCGTATTGTCAAATTTTTTTGCTATGTATACCACAAGCCGCAGATTGTGCTCGATCAGCAGGCTCTTTGCCCTGGCATCCCCCTCTTTTCCGAACATTCCAAGCAGCTCCTGTTCCTGTTCCGGCTCAAGAGGAGCCGGAAGCACTTCGGTGCCGCCTATATAATGCGTATCGCCGGGCCGGTGAAACATCACGTCCCCAAAGCCTGCTGCCATCTTAAACTGAAAACGCTGCGGTACTGTAATTCTAACGATCATGATGTGATCTCCCTTCCATTTGATTTTTGTCCGCTTTATATATCTCTGCAGTGCTGTGGATGCAGGATCATCTGGTAGCCGTCTCCGGCACTGACTTTTCCGTCATAAAATGCCACAACGGGATGACTGACCATTATGACACGGTGCTCTTCCAGAATCTCCATGCGGTCAAAGGCCACCGCACGCATCCAGCTTTTTTCTGTTCCGAGGCTGTGGTAAGGCACCATGTAAAAACCGCGTCTGCACTCCCATCCCTCTCCCAGCAGTGTTTTTACCGCATCCAGCCGGACAATACTGACCGGAGCTCCCGAAAGCGGTTCTGTAAGCTGATTACCGGTATCCCGGATTGCGCGGAGTGTTTCTGATCGTTCCTGCCAGTACAGGCGCACAGTCAGATGGTTCTCTTTCTCCTCTCTTCTGCGGCACAGCAGTTTCCAGCCGGCCTGTACCGTCTCTGCGGCACACAGCCATCCGAAGACGGCAGGAAGCGGCAAAAGAGACAGCAGCACCTCCGCTGCTCCGCCGAAGCAGAGCGTCACAAACAGAAGCGCTGCCACGTTTTTGAAAAATACATGTTTCCTCTTCCCGAAAAATACTGCAGCGCCGGCCGCGGCCATTCCTGCGATTCCGGGATACGGTATGCCCAGACAGAGAAATGCAGCCATCAGGCATGCATTTACTGCACTTCCCGCTGCAATTCTTTTCCACGAAACTTCTTCCTTCAGCAGCCGTACGGTCACTCTCAGAAGCAGAAATCCCGTCAGGAGCTGTTCCGCAATAAACTGGTCTATGTAGCATTCATAATACACAAAACACCCCCTGCGGCTGCAACTGATACCAGTATACTCCACAGAGGGTGATCTTTTTGTCAAACGGAGGGACCGTTTTTCATGATTTTATCGACAAATTCCGACATTTCTGCCGGATGCTTCTGTTCACTTTGTTCACAGTGACGCCGGAATTTCTCATGCTCCGGGCTGCAGCGCCGAGAGCGCTTCCGCTACAAAGGCGGCATCCATCTGCCCCGGAGCCGAGGATCTCCCGGCCGTCGCAAAGGTAACCGCCGATCCCGTGAGGGCACCGCACAAACGGCTGACCGCGCCGTACGGTCCCATGGACATCGTGATAAACGGACGGTCCGCGTACTGTTTTTTCATTGCCAGGGAAGCTGCCAGCACCTCGAGGACATCCTCTTCCTTCTCCGGCATCAGCGCTGCCTTCGTCACATCCACCCCGAGCTTCTGCATGCGGCAGAGAATGGTGACAATTGTATGGCAATCCGGTGTCCCGGCGAAATCGTGGTATGAACCGATCACCTTAACACCGCAGCTGTGAATCTTTTCCGTCAGAGAACTCAGCAGATCTTCTCCGCGGTTCAGCTCCAGATCCACAAAATCCACAAGACCGCTGGCAGCAGCCTTTTCGTTCAGATGCGCATACTCTTCGGGAGAAATGCTGCGCACTCCGCCCTCCTCCTTCGTCCGGAACGTAAACAGCAGAGCTCTCTCTCCCAGCATCCCCCGCAGGATTTCAAGTGCCTTAGGAAGCCAGCCTTCATCTGCCGTATCCTCATAATAGTCCGCGCGCCACTCTACAATATCAAAGGGAGCGCGTCCGATCTGAGTGCACTGTTCGACCAGCTCCTGCCTGGTCACTGCCGTCACCGGAATACAGATCTTCGGCTTCCCGTCCCCCAGCGTCACATTCCGTGACATCACTTCTGTAATATTCATAATTTTTTCCTTTCTTACCGCAGCTTTTCTGCAGTATTCTGTACTGTTTTTTTATTCATTTCTGATCTGTTTTCTGATCTGTTTTTCCGCTGCAGCTTTTTCTCATCATTTCTTTTCGTGGTCATTTTTCAAAGTCTGTGATATACTGATACAAAAATGCAGGTACCGGAATCTTCCGGACCTCACAACATGCAAAATCTGTGCAGTATTTTTATATTATTGTTATCAGGAGGTAACACGTATGACTTACCAGATCACCGGTCACACAAGGCTTGGCTGCCTGCTTGGCACACCGGTTTCCCACAGCATTTCCCCTATGATGTACAATGAATCCTTCCGTCTTCTCGGTCTTGATTTTGTATATCTCTGCTTCGACACAAAAAATGCTGACCTCTCCGCCATGGTTCGAACTCTGAGAGATATGAATGTATTCGGTTTCAATCTCACCATGCCGGACAAGGAACGCATCCTGGAGTATCTCGACGAACTCTCCCCGGCAGCCCGGATGATCGGTGCCGTCAATACCGTTAAAAATGAAGACGGCAGACTCATCGGCCACAATACCGACGGAATCGGGTATATGCGCTCTCTGGGCGACGCCGGATATGACATCCACAGCGGTGCCATGACGCTGCTGGGAGCAGGCGGCGCAGCCTCCTCCATTGCCATCCAGGCAGCTCTCGACGGCGTACCTGCGCTGCATATCGTGAATCGCCGCGGGCGCTCATGGGAAAACGCGAATCGCCTGGCAGACGTCATCAACAGCAACACAGACTGCCGGGCTGATGTAACGGACATGGCGGACCTCTCAGAAGTCCGCAGATGCATCCAGGACAGTACGCTGCTGACGAATGCAACCTCCATCGGTATGGCTCCCAATGCAGATGCCACCCCGGTCAGTGATCCGTCCTGCTTCCACCGGGACCTGCTCGTCACAGATATCATTTATAATCCGTCCTACACGAGACTGATACGTGAAGCGCAGGAGCACGGCTGCAGAGCGCAGAACGGCATGTATATGCTTCTCTACCAGGGCGAAGCAGCATTCCATATCTGGACCGGTCAGGACATGCCCACGGAACAGATCCGCAGCAAATTTTTCAGCTGACCCTCCTGTTTCTTTTCAGTTTAGCACTTTTTTCTGAAACTGGGAATAAAAAACACCGCCGCACTTATGATCGATCACCTGTGCGGCGGTTTGTCTTCAGCATTTTATCCGGTTGTGCCTGTCAGCTTCTTCTCAGGAATTCCGGAATCTGGATGTCCTTCTCCTGTACCTTGCTCTCCGGCATCCGCATCGCGCCTATCTGCGGAGCAACCGGTCTTGTGGTCGGAGCCGGTGTTCTCGGCACTGACGGTGTCTCCTTTCTCACAAAGCCGAAATCGGAGGAACCCGGTCTTCTCTTTGCCTGCTTCTCAGCCTTGCTGTTTACATCCTCAAGACCTGTAGCGATTACTGTAATGCTTGCCTCATCTGCGTATGTATCATCATACATAGCACCAAAGATGATGTTTGCATCGTCGCCAGCCATCTCCTGAACGTAGCTTGCTGCATCGTTTGCATCGATAAGAGAAATATCACCGGAAATATTGATAATAACGTGGGATGCTCCTGAAATCGTAGTCTCAAGAAGCGGACTGGATACAGCCTGCTTAACAGCCTCAAGAGCCTTATCGTCACCTTTGGCCTGACCGATACCGATATGGGCAATTCCCTTGTTCGTCATAACTGTCTGTACATCTGCAAAGTCGAGGTTGATCAGAGCCGGCAGATTAATCAGGTCCGTAATACCCTGAACAGCCTGCTGAAGTACCTCATCTGCTTTCTTAAGAGCTTCCGGCATCGTAGTTCTGCGATCCACAATCTCAAGAAGTTTGTCATTCGGAATGACAATCAGTGTATCCACATTTTCCTTCAGGCGCTCAATACCCATCAGAGCATTGTTCATACGGGTCTTCGCCTCGAAACGGAACGGCTTCGTAACAACGCCGACCGTAAGAATACCCATTTCCTTTGCAATGCCTGCAACGACAGGAGCTGCACCGGTACCTGTTCCGCCGCCCATACCGCATGTGACGAATACCATGTCGGCACCCTGTACTGCCTGACGGATTTCCTCTGCGCTCTCCTCTGCTGCCTGCTGACCGATCTCCGGTCTCGCGCCGGCGCCCAGACCCTTGGTCACCTTCTCACCGATCTGAATCGTAGTAGGTGCCTTGCACATCAGAAGAGCCTGCTTATCCGTATTTACTCCAATAAACTCAACACCTGCAATTGTATCTTCAACCATTCTATTAACTGCGTTATTTCCGGCACCGCCGACACCGATCACGATAATCTTTGCGGCAGATTCCGTTTCATTTGACATAATCTCTAACACTGTGCTTCCTCCTTTTTGTAGCTGAACGCTCCCCTCTACTCCAGCACAGACTCTGCGGAGGGTCTACTTCCAAACTCTGTCCTACGGCATTTTCGCATAAAACACCCGTAACACCGTACTACCTCATATAATATAGTTAATTTCTGAAATTATCAAGTCCCATTTTTAAATATTTGTATGTTTTTGCTCACATCGCTGCAGTCCCCTTTATTCAGCAGCAGAACATCTCACCTACTGCACCAGCTGGCCTGTCGCCGGATCAATAACATTCATATATGCATCCACCACATAGCCGTTTTCGTTGACAGTACAGCCCGGAACAGGATTCCCGTAGGCATCCACCACGGTTCCGTTTACGACATGCACATTGTAGACGAGTGTGTTCGAAGAGTTAAATACCATAAGATCCGGACCGTCCACCGTTCCATCATCGGTCGGTTCCGCCGGCATTTCGTCCTCCGGTCCTGCGCCGTCTCCTGATGATGATCCATCCGCCGTTCCTGTACCGTCTCCGGCCGATGCACCCTCCGCCGTACCTGTGCCGTCCCCGACCGATGTGCCGTCTGCTGATCCGGTATCTTCTCCGGAAGATGTGCCGTCTGCCGATCCCATTTCATCTGTCACCTGCTCCGGCTCATCTGATTTGGAGAATGTGACCGCCTCATTTTTTCCGGTAAAGCTTTCCAGGTGAAGCACGCCGCGGTCAGAGCCGTCCATCTTCTCCATAATTGCACGCAGATTTGCAATCTTTTCCTCCAGATATTCGTTCTGTCCCAGTCTGACCTCCACGCCGCCCAGAAATACAGTAATATCCATATTCTCACCAAAGCGGATTTCATCCGCGACAAGCCCCTGGTAAGCGAGAAGCTGTGTCAGATTCAGTACTGCACTCAGCTGTGCACTGCTCTTGGCCGGAAGCTTCTGATACAGTACCACTTCCTCCGTATCGATTCCAGTCACAATCGGAACATCATCATAGATTTCATCCGTAATCTCCAGTGCCACTCCGCTCTGATCGAAATACACGTATTCACCCTTGTCAATATATCCTACCAGCTCTTTCTCAGAAACCTGAACCTCAATGCAGGACGGTGATTTCATCTTCACCGACAGTGACCGCAGATAAGGAAGGGTATCCGGCACTTCCTCCTTTCTGTACTTCCACAGGAGATACAGTGTATTTCCTGACGGGAAATCATTTACAAGACCGGACGCAATCTCTCCGGATGCGTGCCTGTCATTTCCGTACACTCTGACTTCCCTGACGTGAAATACAACCAGTATAACAAGAACAGCCGCAATCACTGCGGCCAGAACGGCCAGCCTGATGATCCTCTTTTTTCTTCTGATTCTTTTACCCATTCCATTCACCGTACCTTCTGTATTTATGCCTGAAACTCAA
>SFEV01000072.1 GCA_004557975.1 Lachnospiraceae bacterium | reverse complement strand
TTTTTGATGACGCGGCCATCGAGGCGATCCTGAACGCTTCCGATGGAACAGCACGTGTAATCAGCAAGCTCTGCAATGCGTCACTTGTGATCGGACATAGCCAGTCAGCTAACCGGATCACAGCCGACATCGTGATGCAGGCAATCAATGACAGCACCCTTGGCTGAGAAGACTCCCGCAATTAATTTGCGGGGGTTTTTCTGTCAGGAAAACAATTTGAAGAAACAATCACGTTTAAAGTGACGGGCATCTCTGTAGAAACTCCAAATCGGCTCGAAATAATCTGCCGGATGGGGCATCATTTAATTTGCCGGACAACATTCTGACTCAGATGTTTCCAGCTCGGTCTCTTCTGTTCTGGTCACCTCTGTCTGTGTTTCCGTTGCAGGCACTGTATATTTGCAGCAGTTTTCCACAGCTGCACCCTCTGCACCGCAAACAGCACACTCTGCGTCCATATCTTCTCTTCACAGGTACACACAGGTGTTTCTGCATTTTCGTCAGCAAACGCTGTTGCCGGCAGCAAGGACAGTACCATGCACAGCGCCATTGCCAGGCTCAATAGCCTTTTTCTCATAATCATTCCTCCTTTTGCTCCGCATCTTTGCTGCGGCCATACTTTTCCATAAACATTGCAAGGCTTTCTTTCAGTACGTCTATCTGCGCTTTCAGATAAGGCTCATTATCAAACAGTGCGTAATGCACACATGCTTGGACCAGAATGAAAATCAGCGGTGTCAGTTTCTCATAGGGAATACCGAGTTTACCTTCCAGGGATTTTGCATATTCTGTATACCTTTCCGCAGCACCGTCAAAGAATTTCTGTCCGTACTCCCTGTACTTTGGATGGGTGTATATCTGGTACATCAAACGGTACTTCTTCCCGTGTTTTTCTGCCATCCAGTACGGTATCTCATCAATGAACTTCCATAAGCCCTCGAAATCCGTGGGTGCTTTCGCCAGGAATTCTTCTTCCACCTTGCCCATACAGTGTGCGGTGGACTGGATAATCAGGTCATCCAGGTTTTCAAAATGCCTGTAAAAGATCGCAATATTACATCCGCAATACTTTGTCAGGGCATTCATACCTGTCCCGTAAAACCCATGGTCAGCATAGCATTCGAAGCTCTTTTCCATGATCGCTGTTTTCTTTGCCCTGCGTTTTTCTTCATTCGCGGTACGCAACAGATCCCCTCCTTTCGCAGGGAGATGTAAAAAATTACTTACAGTATAAAGGTTTCTATAATATAATGTCAATCAGATTATAAAAAAACATAAGAGTTAGTACTTATGTAAAATATCTCATATTTCCCCTCCGTGCGCATATAATCTTACTTTATTCTACTTTATACCATGAGTCAATATTATATCAGATTAACTGCTATATTGTGAGAAAAGATGTATCATGATGAAACCATTGAAAGGAATAAAAACGGACTTAGCCGGAAATCTGCTCCAGTTAAGTCCTTTCGCGAAAAAAGGGTGCTCCAGTCGGAAACACCCTCTAATAATAAGAGAAAACTATATTTGAAACAATTACAGACTTATAAGGTATCTTTTACATCGCTTTCCGGTAAATCTCCGCGATTTCCTCCTGTGTAAATACAACCGGATTGTTGGCCACGGATGCCGCAGACACCTTCATACAGTTTTCTGCCATCCACGGAATGTCCTCCACCGCCAGACCAAGCTCTGAGAGCGTCACGGTCATGTTGATTTTGCTCAGGAGTGACTTTACCTGTCCGGCGCAGTCTGCTGCGCTGTTCCCGCCGAGAAGCTTTGAAATCTTTTCAAATTTCTCTACATTTCCTTTCCAGGAAGCTTCTATGATGACCGGAGTCAGAGCTGCCAGGCCATGTCCGTGAACAATATCCTTCAGACCGGATGCCGGATGCTCCATTCCGTGAGCCAGCGTCACGCCTGCCTGATTGATTACCATACCGCCGATCGTGCTGGCAATCGTTATCTTTTCCCATTTTTTCACGTCTGCGGAGCCATTATACAGGTCCACAAGGCTGTCGGCAATCAGTTCAATGGCATAAAGTGCCAGAGCATCTGTAAATGGCTGAGATATTCTGGAAGTATATGCCTCCATGCTGTGACAGAGCGCATCAAAGCCTACAGATGCGAGAACTTTTTTCGGCATGGTCATCATACATTCCGGATCGACAATGGAGGCCTTTGCAATAATGGCATTGCAGCGCAGTGATTTCTTGTCACCGTTATCTGGATTTGTCAGCACGGCGAATCCGTTTCCTTCTGAACCGGTTCCGCAGGTAGTCGGAATCAGAATCAGCGGAAGCGCCTCCTCGCCGTTCTTCTTATTAAATATGTAATCATTGATATCTCCGTCGTTGACAGAAAGGAATGCGATGGCTTTTGCGCAGTCCATGATACTTCCGCCTCCGATGGCCACCACCACATCACAGCCGTTTTCCTTCGCAAACGATGCGCCTTCGATGGCAGTAGTCGTCAGCGGATTCTGCGATACTTTGTCAAACAGAACGCTCTCTACCCCGGATACTTTCAGACTGTCACTGACTTTGTCATAGAGACCGGATTTTTTTGCGCTGGATTTACCTGTTACAATAAGTGCTTTTTTGCCGTATGGCCTTGCAATCTCTCCTGCTTCACTCACTTTTCCGCAGCCAAAGATCACATTAACCGGCAGATAATAATTAAATTTCATCCTGCTCATTTCCTTTCAGATTATATTATATTTTATCATATCCCGGTCAGATTTTCACCTTTAAAAATGTACTGCACGCTGAGCCAGAATCTTGTTGATTGCCGCATCAATTGCCACGTCAAGTGCAGCAGAAATCTCTTCATTGCTGGACTGAAGCGCAACTGCATCTTCGTCGGAAATAATATCAACGAGAATACCGAATTTTTCCCTGTACTTACTCCTGCAGACAATGCAGAATACTGCACCCAGAAGGCACCAGCCGCCTGCCATAATCCATTCCTGCCATACCAGTGCCGCACCGGAACCGGGAATCAGGTACATGGCTACCATGAAGCCTGACATCAGCACTGCCATAATACCCACCAGCTTATAATTTTTTACCTTGTACGGCCGTTCCATATCAGGCTCTTTTGATCTCAGAATGATGAAAGATATGGAAACCATACAGTAGGCAATACAGCATCCGAAGTTTCCTGCATCCACAATCCATACCAGCATTTTTCTTCCCGCAAATGGTGCCAGCACGGAAAGCGCTCCGATCAGATACAGAGCATTGACCGGTGTCTTGTATTTGGGATGAAGCTTTGCAAACGTGTACGGAATCATGTAGGACTCTGCCATGGAATGAGGCCGATCGCAACCTTATCATATCTCTCTCCGCTCTCTGACGCAGTCTTTCTTCCTTCCTCTGTCATCGCAAATGATGACATGGAGCCTGCCAGCATTGCAGCTGCCGCAACCAGGCTGATGCCCTTGTAAAGTTTGTTTGTAAGCTTTCTCATATGATCCTACTTTTGTTAAACATGACAACCTGGTTTTGCATCAGCAATTCTGTTATTGTGCTTTTATGCAAAAATACAGGTTGTTTTCCTGTTTTTTTGTTGATTTTATTACACCTGTATGGGGTCTGGAAAACAAATCGTTTTGTACTGTCTCTTCTGGTCCCAAAAAGAAACAAACCGGAAGAAACGTTTCCGTTTTCTCCGGTTTGTCTGTGTACTGATATATTTTATTTATAAATCGGGATTGCTTCTCGCAAACTCAATGAACTTCTGCGCCGCATCCGACAGCACTCTGTTTTTCATATAGCAGATCGAAATATCGATATCTGTCGCAGGCTCCACGTCAACCGTCGTAACCTCATCTCTCATAATAGGAACCAGCGCTTTTCCCCACAGCAGACTGATCCCCATATTCTTTGCCACAAAATCAACGATCTGGCTGCCCACGACGCCCCTCAGCACCGTCTTGAGCGTAAAGCCGGCCTCAAGGCATGCATTCAGCATCAGCTTGCTCGGCTTATTTTTGTCGCTGTCAGGCAGCATGATAAAGTCCTCATCGCAAAGCTCAGTGATATGGATTTTCTCCCTTTTAGCCAGCGGATGCTGCTTATGGCAGACGAGAACCATGTGATCCGTCTTATAAGGAAGCACCTCCAGCTCACCTTTTTTGTTCTCCTCATTGATCATGATCGCCAGCTCACACTCACCGCTTCTGAGCAGACCTTTCAGGTCGTAGCCCTCATTGATATTCAGCCCGATGTGGTATTTCCTCCGGAATTCCACAGCCACCTCAAAGGTCCGATAACCCGCACCGATATTGAGTATGTTCCCCCAATTGGCCTTCTTCTCTTCCAGGCGTTCGATGACATCCGCCTGCAGCTGGACCATCTGGCGCGCATACGGCAGAAAAATTTTTCCGTATTCATTGAGAGAGATGGTACGCTTCGTCCTGTCAAAAAGCTTGACGCCGTACTCTTCTTCCAGCGCATTGATATGCTTCGACAGAGACGAGGATGTGGTGTAAAGCCGCTCCGCAGCCTCCCGCAGCCTCCCCCAGACGTCCTTCTTCAACTATTACCAGAAATTCTTCCAAATACGAAATATCCATAAAACCACCCCACAGCATTATATCAGATCTTCACATCAAATACCAGTGTCAGAATGCAGAAGACGTTCTGCTGCCCTGCAGGCTGCTGATGGCAGCTCCGCACGCGGCTTCCTCCTCATAACGGGCAAGCACAAGTCCGGCGCCGAACATCTCCTCAAAAATGTGCTGAAGCACTTCATTCTTTCTCACACCGTTTCCGGATGCCACAAGACTGTGTGCCTCAATTCCCGTCCCTGTCCGAATGCTCTCAAACATTCCGTACAGTTCCTCAGCTATTCCGGTGAGCACACCCCTCACCATCCCCTCCGGTGTGAAATTGTCCTCACTGAGATTGGTAATACTGCCCCGAAGACCGGAATCCATCCGGGTTCCGTTGAACGTAGTCCGCACTTTCATGGGATCGTCCTCCAAATCCCTGGCAGCCAGATTCGCCATCACCTCATACTGGGAACATTCCCCGGCTCCGGCTGCCGATGCATAGCTCCGGAAGAATTTTTCCATAATTGCATAGGCTCTTCCCCCGCAGAGCGAGGCTCCTACCAGAATAAATTTCCCTTTCGTCAGAGGTCTCGCCTCAATTCCCGCAGTCTCAAAATACTGATCCGACAGCACCGATATCTGACTGCCTGTTCCCACATTCAGCAGAACCGTATTTTCCTTCAGCCCCACAGACCCCAGAAAGCTGGCCTGATTGTCTCCCAGCGCCACTGTAACGGGACGCCCCTTATAAAATCCGAGAACGGAAAAATCATCTGTCACCTCCGGCAGGATGGAGGAATCGATCCCCAGCTGCTCCAGCTGGTCCACACGAAATGATCCGCTTCTGCCGTCGAAGAATCCAAGACTGGCCGCCATGCTGATATGAAGCAGCGGCTTTTTCCGTCCTGTCAGGACCATCCCAAGATAATCAGGGATGGTACACAGACGGACTGCTCCCTCCGGCACACCGCCCCGCCTGCACTGATAAATGTGAGTCACCAGTCCATATCCTGTGGATACCACAGCCCCGCATTCATCCTTCATGCGTGCTGTCAGGGAAGCGCCATCAAATACCGGCAGATTTCCTCTCTGATCCTGCCATGTGTACAGCGGACTGATGCAGCTGCCTTCCCCGTCCACGTACACAATGCCGTGCATCTGGCCGGTCAGACCAATGGACACTGTATCCGGATACCGGTTCAGCAGATCATCCAGCACCGCTGATGATTTACTGATAATCATGGATGCATCCTGTATCTTCTCCCACTCGTGCTCAGTCTTTATGAAGCTGCCGTTCTGAATGGTTCTGGCCTCCAGCACCCGTTCTTCTTCCGTTTCCAGCACCACTGCACTGATTGTGGTGGTGCCGATATCTATTCCTATTGTTTTCATTTTATCCTCCGGCAGCGCATATATCCTTCCCATAATGTATTTGCGGCACATGCACTGCACTGTAATACCTTATCAGCAAGTGATCTGGCCTGTTCGAAACAGTTACATCATATTTCGCGGCATCAGCCGGATGTGTTATATCCGTATCAATACTCCGCAGCTCTACGTCGTACTTCTTGTGATCAGACGGACGGGAATTCTCTGCCTCTTCAGCCTGATCTCCTCCCCGTTGATCATGGCCAGGATACGCTCAGCCGCCAGATGTCCGATGGCATCCACCGGCTGATGGATGGTGGTAAGACCCGGATGTACGGCTTCGCAGAGCTTAATATCGTCAAACCCGATCAGCCTGATCTGCTCCGGTACCTGTATCCCCTGACTGAGCAGATAGTTCAGCCCTCCGATGGCGAGCATATCGGACAGATAAAAAATACCATCAAGTCCCTCCACATGCCCGAGGAGATATTCTGTAGCCTTTGCCCCCTCTTCCATTGTAGCTTCCTTTGCCGCAACACCAAGATCCGGATCATAGGACAGACCGGCTTCTTTAAGCGCCTGTTCAAATCCCTGCAGACGCTTCTTTACCGTGGACAGGTTCCTGTTATAGCACACGTACGCAATTTTTCCTGCACTCTTTCTGGCCAGCTCCCGGCCGGCAAGATATCCTCCCTGGATATTGTCACATTCGATCAGCTCAAAGTCATCCTCCAGCTCCGGACATGTGTTGCGGGGGTCTCGATCGATATAGACTGTGGGAATATTCAGGTCATCCGTAATCTCCGCCTCACCGATATAAATGATTCCGCTCACCTTCTGTCCCAACAGCATCCGGACCTGCTTTTTCGCTTCCTCAATGTTCTCATTGGTGCTGCAGATCAGCGTCATATATCCATGAGACATAAGCACGCTCTGTACTTCTTTTGTAATACCGGCGAAAAAGGCATTTGTAATATCCGGAACCAGAATACCGATCACTCTGGTTCTCTGTACGCGCAGCCCCCTGGCCAGCTGATTAGGCTGATAATTGTACTGCTCTATAATATCTCTGACTCTTTTTTCCGTTTCTCTGGAAAACCTTCCGTTCTGATTGATGACCCTGGATACTGTCGCCACAGAAGTTCCTGCCATTTCCGCAATATCTTTTACTGATAATTTTCCGTTATTCATACATAATCTTCTGTGACCGCATCAGATGCCGAATACATGACGCACAAACTTTACAGCGCCCTCTGCATCTCTGTCAAGCTGCTCCTCTGTTGCATCCGGTACCAGATCTCTCCAGACCTTAATCTCAGAACCGATGGTACCCCCGCTCATCACGAACGGCTCCATCACTGCCGCCCCCTGATAATTGATATCCCGGAGCGCCTGTCCGATCTCCTGCCACGGCAGAGTGCCCTTACCCGGAACGCGGCGGTTCTGTTCACCAAGATGAAGGTGGCACAGATCCGGCCCTGCAAGGCGGATTGCCGCAGCCATATTGTCCTCCTCAATATTCATATGGAAAGTGTCCAGCATAATTTTGACATGGGTGCTGCCAACCTCATCAATAAATTTCTTCGCCTGCTCACACGTATTCAGCATATACCCCTCATATCGGTTCAGTACCTCCATGCCAAGGGTGACATCACACTGTTCTGCTGTCTTTGCAAGTATCTGAAGATTTCTGATCGCCCTCTCCATCTCTGCTTCCCGGTCCATCTTCAGGGCAGGATCCAGGGGCCAGTAAGAATAAAGACCGCCTCCCAGAATCTTCACACCCAGAAGCTGCAGCTTCGGAAGCAGATTCTGGAAGAAATCCATCGCTCTCGCCACTACTGCAGGGTCATCGGAACAGATATTCTGCTCCTTCGTGGGGCCGTACCCCGAAGTCAGCGTCACACCATGCTCAGCCGCACACTCTTTTAGTTCCAGAATCTGCTCATCGCTGGTGTACTTCTGAATCAGATTGACGCAGGAAATTTCCAGTACGTCAAACCCCAGCTTCTTCACCTTGGGGATATAATGCTCATTTTCCGTCGCCCATTCATGAGTCCAGTATGGTGCATAAATGCCGTATTTCATTTTGTAATCTTCTCTCCTTCCCCGGACTGCTCAGTATACCTGTCCATCCTTCTGACTGACCCGTTTCTTTTGAGTAATCCTTTACTCAACATTATACCTGCCAATGGATAAATATCAATACTGTTTTTATCATTCTTCTGCATTTTCTACGGCACCACCATATCCCACCTTCACCGCCACAGACAGATACACCGCCGACCTTGCGCAGCAATCAGTCTGTAGCTCATAATATCTTAACCTCTCTCCGGGAAGTCTGATCTGTTTACACTGCCCTCAGCACAGAAATCACCTCGTCCAGCTCTTTTTCCAATGCTTCCACAATCATCCGGATTTCCGCGGGCCCGACGGTGTCATAGTGAACACCTGCCACCGTCACGACGGGACAGGTGCATGCGTCTGCCTTCGGTCTGTAATAGTAGGTCATCATCGGCGGCATCACAATACCTCCCATCTGACTGATCTCATACAGATTTCTCAGGTGGACGGTGCTTAAGGGAGATTCCCTCGCCACCAGCACCAGTTTTCTTCGCTCCTTCAGCGTGACATCTGCCGCTCTCAGCAGAAGATTGTCGCTGTAGCCCGTCACAATTCCTGCCGCCGTCTTCATGGAGCATGGGACGATGATCATTCCTTCCGTCTGAAAGCTTCCTGACGCAGGCCCTGCCCCGATGGAATCATTTTCATAGCAGACATCCGCCAGCTCCTTTACCTGTTCTGCCGTCATGTCCGTCTCCTGACGCAGCGTCAGCATGGCCCCCCGCGTCATAATCAGGTGAGTCTCCACCTCTTTGCTCTTCCGGAGCTGTCTCAGCAGTTCAACTGCCAGCGGCGCACCGGATGCGCCGCTCATACCGACAATCAGACGTCTCTTCATTTCAGCCATTTTTCAGGATCGACCTCCATAAACTGTGCACGCTTGAAGCGCTCCTTTAAATGGAACGGCACAGTACAGTCAAAAACAGTCTTGCAGCTGATCCCAGTATCCGTAATGGACGGGTCGTACTCCGGACTGGAGCTTGGGTCCAGCGGATGGCATCTGACACCCGGGATCGTGATAATATCCCGGTCTCCCTGGAAACGGGTGTTCATCGCCCAGAGGACATCCCGCGTATCAAATATGTCCACATACGGAACGAGCCGGTCCGCCCTGTTCTTACCTTAATTTATCATTCCGGACGGAGAATGAAAATCGGTTTCCCGAAATCTGTTATTTAATATTTTTTTATTTACTATGTTGTTTTTTCAAAATATCCCTTATTTTTCTGATTTATTGACTTTCTTTTCCGATTTCATTATAATCTGGTTATAAATTTTTTTCAGGGAGTGACCTCTATGAACTTTGACCGTCTGAAGGAATTCATCCTCATTGCGGATACAGGCAGCATCCGGGAAGCTGCAAAAGAGCTGGATCTGCCTGCAGCGACCCTTCAGGCCCGCTGCCGTACCTTTGAAAAGACACTGGGATTTCCATTGTTTGAGCGAAGATCGCGGGGCAGCCTGCCTTCACAGGAAAGCTGCAAAGCAGCTTCCGATTATCTGCCTGACCGTTCACGCTCTGATGTGACTTTGACGAAAAGCGGCGCAATGCTGTACAAAAACGCCGTTCAGATTATAAAAGAATATGAAACGCTGAAGGAAGAGCTGTCTTCCATCAGCAGCCTGGCCTTCGCCAGTCTTACTATTGCCGTAGCCGATTACGGACTTCCCTTTTATCTGGGGCCCTTTCTCGATCTTCTGAATACACATTATCCCCAGATGCAGCTTGATATCCTGGATGGCAGCCAGTATACCATAGCAGAAGGGCTTACCTCCGGACATATTGATCTCTATTTTGCTTCTGTGCCGGATTTTTACCGGCCGGAGGGAATCGCCAGACATCTGATTTCCCGTCCGCAGCCCTGTGTACTGCTTCCTTCCTGCCACCGGCTCGCCTCCCGTTCCTCCGTGTCTGTCAGGGAACTGGCACGGGAGCGCTTTATTCTGTATCCTGAGACAAAGGAGACCTGCATCCGCGATTTCCAGCTTGCAAATCTGAAGGCTGCAAAGATCCCCTACTCCCTCTACGAACACCATACATCACCTTCCTTTTATGAGCTCCTGGTGCCTGTACAGAAGGGAATCATCCTGTCTCCCACCCCGATTTTACATATGCCTCCCAATACTGCCGCCGTTCCCCTGACCGACCTGAAATACAGGGCGGACTCCTGCCTGTTCTACCACAAACACAGCAGGAAACCGGAGGTTACGTATTTTGTAAATGCATTTGTCAGATTCATATCGGAGGAATAACCGCATGAGCACAGAAAAACTGTATGAATTTCTCGTATTATCAAAAACACTGAATTACAGCAAGGCTGCTGAGGTTCTTTATATCTCTCAGCCGACACTGACACTGCATATCCAGGAGCTGGAGGACGAGCTGCAGGTAAAATTGTTTCAGCGGACCACCCACGGCGTATCTCTCACCCAGGCAGGTTTTCTGCTCTCCCGCCGCGCTCCGGGCCTGATCGACAAATGCAGTTCAGCGGCCGATATCGCCCGCCTCTCTGTTTTTCCGATGACGGGAGCCATCCATATCGCATGCGCCGTGGAACTGTCCTACGCCTCCCACATCCGTATTTTTTCCGGTCGTTTTACGGAGCGGTATCCCAATATTCATGTTGATTTCACCGTACTGACTGAAGGAACGCCGGAGAGGCTGCTGTACGATCAGCAGTATGATTTTATCTTTACACCGTGTGAATACGTAAACATTCCGCCGAATATCCATGGGCATCTGATCCAGGAGCATGGAATTTATGCCGCTCTCTATGGAGGACATCCGCTGCTGTCCAAATCTCTTCTCCAGCTTCGGGAACTGGAGGGTGAGACACTGTTTGTGCCCTTTGCCGATGAGATGTTCGGACCCTACGCCAAGAATCTCACGCTGGCCCAGAAGTACACCCACAATAAAATACGATGTGTGCCGGTTCCGAACCTGCTCACTGCACTGTTTGAGATTTCGCTGGGTCACGGCATTGCCCTCATCCCCCGGTACGCGAAGAATATGATCCCCGACAATATCTTTATGATCGGAATTTCCAACGATCTCTGCCGGTTCAATGAATATCTCTACTACACAGACTCCGCACCGAACGATGCGGCGAAACTGTTCTACGAGGAGTTCTGCAGTTCCTTTCCACAGACACACCCGTAGAACAGACGCTATGCTCCGAACTCTTCCTTACACCGCGCAAGCATTTCCCGGATCGGAAGCTGATACGGGCATCTCGTCTCACAAAGTCCGCAGTCCACACAGTCTCCCGCCTTCTTTTCCATGGCCGCATACCTGTCTCTCGCCCAGCCCTCCAGGCCGTAGCGCTTCAGGTATCCCTCAAACAGAAATGCTCCGCTGATATTGATGCCGGCAGTACATGGCTGACAGTAATTGCAGCGGCGGCAGAACTGGGTGCCCAGTGTTTTGCGTATTTCCTCAATCTTTGCCAGCTCTTCAGGGCCAAGTGCCGATCTGTCGCTGACTGCTTCGATATTCTGCTTTGCTTCCTCCACATCATACATACCCGGAATTACCACGGAGATATCCGGATTCTGCCCGATAAAGCGCAGCGCAAGCGGTGCATCCTCAAGGGCACCTCCCGCCAGCGGCTTCATGCAGATAAAGCCCACGTTCTGCTCTGCACAGCGGCGGATCAGCTCTTCGCCCTGGGTCTCCACAATATTGTACGGAAACATAACAGTCTCGACCCAGTCCAGCTCCAGCGCGCGCTCAAACACAGAAGTAAAATGTGCCGTGACACCGAGATGATGAATCTTTCCCGCCGCTTTTGCCTCCAGCAAAGCCTCCAGCGCACCGCCCGGCGCGATGACCTTCTCCAGGTCTTCCGGAGACGGATTATGAACCTGATAGAGGTCAATGTGATCTGTTCTCAGGTTCTTAAGGCTGATCTCAATGTCCTTCTCCATGGCCTCTTTCGTCCGCGCCATGGATTTTGTCGCTATGACAAAACGGTCGCGCATGCCCTCAAGTGCTTCTCCCAGATACTGCTCACTGACCGTATATCCTCTGGCCGTATCGATATAATTGACGCCCTGTCCGGAAAGTGTTTCCAGAAGGGATCGTGTGGCGCCGGCATCCACCTTCTGAATCGGAATGCCGCCCAGTCCCATCCTTGAAATGCGAAGTCCTGTTTTTCCAAGTGTTGTATATTCCATCTGTCTTTCTCCTTCGATCATAATTGATGATTCGTATTTGTTCATTCGTATCTGTTCAGTACTTTCACAGTTACGATTATTCTATTATATAAACCTGTTTCGGCAGATTCAACAGCTATTTCCAGTTCTGAAAGGTAAAAATAATTCGCACAAAATGTGCTGATTTCATGTGGATTCCCAAAGGATAGTGTAAAATATAAGAAAAACTTTTTCGCAGAGG
>SFEV01000071.1 GCA_004557975.1 Lachnospiraceae bacterium | reverse complement strand
TTTGCAGGATTTTTTTCGGAATTTGTATAGGAAATAACGTGTAAACCCGCTTGCAATGCGCCGCGCCGGCTTTTTTATCCGGCATTTTTGGGTATTACAAAATGCCCCTTTCCTGTCGTACCTTTGCCCATGCCGATTGAAAAGGGCGCAAATTAATGAGCTTATATATATATATTAATATATTTATTCTAAGATGTAGGATTGAACCGAAACTGACGGAAAACCTCTACAAGTAGCTGAAAATAAATTGTTTATATTGTGCTATTGACTGCACCGTTTTTATTTGGGGTAAAAATGTTTAATTTTAAATGAAGTACAGAAAGGCAGGGAGGTTATCTGGATCAATCCGGATAAGGTTTCTTTTGCCGGGGCGATGAAGGACTGCGAATTATCCATGGAGGATGTGGAAGATGCTGAGGAACGCCTGAAACGGTTTGCCCCGTTTATTATGAGATGCTTCCCGGAAACAAGGGACAGAGGCGGCATCATTGAATCTGATTTGACGGACATTCCAGCTATGAAAAATACAATAAACAGGAAATATGGAAGTCGTCTGGAAGGCCGCCTTTTATTGAAACAAGACAGTCATCTTGCCATTGCAGGTTCCGTAAAAGCCAGAGGGGGAATTTATGAAGTACTGAAGCATACGGAAGATCTGGCGCTGGAGCATGACATACTTTCTCTGAAAGATGATTATTCCTGTCTGGCAGAACCGAAATTCCGGGATTTTTTTTCACAGTATACAGTTCAGGTTGGCTCGACGGGTAATCTCGGTATGAGCATTGGGATTATGAGCGCGGCCATTGGCTATAAAGTAATTGTGCACATGTCTGCTGATGCAAAACAGTGGAAGAAAGATCTTCTGAGGAGTCATGGCGTTGCGGTCATAGAATATGATTCTGATTACAGTGAAGCTGTGAAAAACGGCAGGCGCTTGTCGGATGAGGATCCTGAAAGTTATTTTGTAGATGACGAAAATTCAGGAACTCTTTTCCTGGGCTATGCAGTGGCGGCAAAGCGACTGGCAGGACAGCTGGCAGAAAAAGGAATTACAGTTGATGGAGAGCATCCGCTGTTTGTATATATTCCCTGCGGAGTGGGCGGAGCTCCGGGCGGCATCAGTTTTGGCCTGAAACAAATATTTCAGGATCATGTGCATTGCTTTTTTGTTGAGCCGACACAGGCTCCGTGTATGCTCCTTGGCATGGCAACGGGACAAAACAGCGATATTTGTGTTCAGGATATCGGGCTCTCAGGAAGGACTCATGCAGACGGACTGGCTGTGGGAAGACCGTCCGGTTTTGTATGCAGCGTTATGAGACCTTTCCTGAGTGGAATATTTACCGTTCAGGATGCTAACTTGTATGATTATCTGAGAGATTTGCAGGAGACGGAAAATATTTTCCTGGAGCCGAGTGCATGTGCCGCTTTTCAGGGAGCGGTAAAAATGGGGGAGAGTGACGGGATCCGGAGCTACCTGGAAGAAAACGGTCTTACCGGAAAAATGCAGAATGCCGCCCACATTGCCTGGGCAACGGGGGGCAGTCTGGTTCCGGAAGAAATCCGGGAAGTGTATAAAAAAACGTATCCTGATTCCTGAATTTTTACTCCCATTTCTCAGGACAAAATTTATCGTGTTATCTGACCGTTATTCTTTCTGGCTGCCATATCTCGCCGGCGGCAGATTTCCGCCCAGCTGGGAATCCTGCTGAGAGATTGTGAAAAATCTTTCATCGCCTGGGGAATATCAATACCCTGCGGGCAAATTTTGGCGCATCTGCCGCATCCAATACAGGCGGATGGACGCTTTTCCTCAGGAAGAGCTTCTATTCGCATGGCCACGTTAATGGCCGGAGAAAAGCGGATTTCATGTCTGAGCTGTCTGCGCAACTGCAACATGAGCATTCAGGAAATGCGGGATTACATTGCTTTGGGCCTGAAAGGGAAAAGCACGATTTCAGAAAGAAAACAAATACTTGCCGAAAAGCGGAAGCAACTGGAGGAAGAACTGGAACGACTCCAGGACAGTATCGCTTATATTGACTGGAAGCAGGGGTTTTACGATGATGTTCTGTCCGGAAAGACAGAGTATGTAAGCAATCTGATCCCGGAGGAATAAATCCATCTGCCGTGAACAGTATGAAAGACTGTCTGCTTGGGAACAGGAGGATTATGAAAATAAACTTCCGAACGGTGTCTTTCTTGACGGGGACTGGTACTGGAGATATGCATCCCTTTCAGGTAACGCGGCGGAAAAGATTATGAAATAACGAGGTGGTGTGATCCTGCGTCAGATCATCCAGCTCCAGCTTTTATAAAAGGAGTGGCTGCCATGCTTCAGATCAGGCAGATTTATAAACAGTACAGAACCGGAAATTTAGTGCAGAGGGCGCTGGACGGAGTCAGTCTGAATCTCCGTGAAAATGAGTTTGTGGCGATTCTCGGCCCCAGCGGTTCGGGAAAAACAACTCTGCTGAATATTATCGGCGGACTTGACCGCTATGACAGCGGAGATTTGATTATCAATGGTATATCAACAAAAAAGTATAAGGACAGAGACTGGGATTCTTATCGCAATCATACCATTGGCTTTGTGTTTCAGAGTTATAAT
The DNA here is from genome assembly GCA_004557975.1 of Lachnospiraceae bacterium. Lineage (GTDB taxonomy): Bacteria > Bacillota > Clostridia > Lachnospirales > Lachnospiraceae > Choladousia. The sequence goes on along the minus strand of SFEV01000071.1, from coordinate 26,540 downwards.
CTGATTCCACACCAGAGTGTGCTGTCCAATGTGGAACTGGCATTGACAATTTCCGGAATTTCCAAAACAGAGCGGAGAAAACGGGCAAAACAGGCACTGGAACAGGTAGGGCTCGGTGCACAGCTCCACAAAAAGCCGAATCAGATGTCCGGCGGACAGATGCAGCGTGTGGCTATTGCCAGAGCTTTGGTAAATGATCCGGATATCCTGCTGGCGGATGAGCCCACAGGGGCACTGGACAGTGATACCAGCGTGCAGGTTATGGAACTTCTGAAGGAGGTTGCGAGAGAACGGCTGGTTGTCATGGTAACGCATAATCCTGAATTGGCGGAGGCTTATGCCACCCGCATTGTCAATCTCAGAGACGGAAAAATTCAGACCGACTCTGATCCGTTTGAAGTGGATGAAAAAGAAACCGGGACTTTGCTGCACAAAAATATGGGAAAATCATCCATGTCTTTTTTGACGGCATTGTCTCTGAGCTTCAATAACCTGAAGACGAAGAAGGCCAGGACTCTTCTGACATCCTTTGCGGGATCAATCGGTATTATCGGTATAGCACTGATTCTGGCAATCTCCAATGGAGTAAATGCATATATTCAGGCAATGGAGGAAGACACATTGTCAGAGTATCCGCTGCAGATCAGCAGTACCGGATTTGATCTCGCTTCGATGATGGCAGGTGCAGGCGGCAGCGGGCCGGTGAAGGATACAGGGGAAATCGGTGTTATGGAGATGGTTACGAACATGTTTTCCAAAATGGATGCAAATGATCTGGAATCTCTGAAACGGTATTTTGACAGTGGGGAAAGCGGGATAGAAAACTATGTGAATTCTGTGGAATATACTTATCAGGTTGCACCACAGATTTACAGGATGGATGGCAGCAGGACCCGTCAGGTTCATCCGGACAAATCCTTTGCTTCCTTAGGTTTTGGCTCTTCTGTAAATTCAAACAGTCTGATGGCAATGACTATGAGTACGGATGTTTTCTATGAAATGCCGGAGAATCCCGGACTGTATCAGGAGCAGTATGATGTGAAGGCGGGAAGATGGCCGGAAAAATATAACGAATGTGTCCTGGTACTTACTTCCGGAGGAAACATCAGCGATCTTATGATGTATACACTGGGCCTTCGTGATTCTCTCGAACTGGACGAGATGGTCAGGCAGTTTATGGCCGAGGAGAATGTCGTGACACCGACAGATATCCGTTCTTATTCTTATGAGGAAATTCTGGGAACTTCCTTTAAACTCGTTTACAGTACAGATTACTATGAGTATGACCGGGAATATCACGTCTGGAAGGACAAGTCGGATGACGATGCTTACATGAGAAAACTGATAAGAGCCGGTGAAGATATTGAGATTGTGGGAGTGGTCCAGCCATCCGGGGAAGCGACAGCCGTTATGCTGGATTCAGGAATAGGATATACAGTGGAACTGACAAAACATGTCATTGAACAGGCGGCACAAAGTAAAATCGTGAAGGAACAGCTGGCCCATCCGGATATCAATGTTTTTACAGGGGAAGCCTTCGGAGAAGATAAGGCGGAGAACAGATTCGACATGGCATCTCTGTTTCAGATTGACACGGATGCACTTCGGGAAGCTTTTGGAATGGATGAGAGTATGTTTGATCTGGATATGCCTGATTTTAATATGTCTGATTTTGGTATGCCTGATTTGTCACAGTATTTCAACATGGACGACGGGATGCCGGATCTGTCTCAGGTATTTCAGATGGATTTTTCTGACTTTGATCTGGAAGATATGATGGAACCGGATAAATTCACTGCCGATCTGCCACAGGATTTTAACATGGATATGGGAGAAATGGTGAAAGATCTTAATCTGTCTGTATCCCTGGAGGATATGCGGGTAATATTTACGAATATCCTGCAGGGGTATCAGGAGAGTATCAAAGATAAACCGGAAGCGGATTACTCCAATATCTGGAATGATTTTATGAGATATCTGTTCTCGCAGGAGACACAGCATAAACTGTCGGAGGACATTACGAATTTAATGAAATCCAGTTTTGAAATTTCGGTTTCGTATGAGCAGCTTCTGAGTGTGGCGGGAAAGCTGGTGGCAGGTTACCGTGAGTATTTATCAGCCAATGATATAACAGAGCCGGGTGCTGCAAATGTTCTGGCCTATCTGGGAACACCGGAGGTACAGCAGAAGATAACGCAGGAGGCTGAAAACATGATTCGGAACAATATCAGTTTTCATGTGTCCACGGATCAGCTGATGGAAATCCTCAGAAGAGATATCATAACCGGATATCAGGAGTATGCTGTGGCGAATGGACTTCCCGATCCCTCAAAAATGGCAGATTATTTCCTGGAATATCTGCAGTCGGAGGATGGCCAGAAGCGTATCTCAGAGAGCGCAGCCTCCATATTTGACACGGAACTGCTGCAAGAACGTTTTTCACAAATGATGCAGAGCTATATGAGCGAGCTGATGACGGCATACACAAAATCTTTTACAGAGGCAATTCAAAGACAGATTTCCGGGATGGTGGAAAAAATGTCCGGACAGATCAGTTCTGAAATGGAAAAAATTATGAAACAGATGATGGGGGATATCGGAGCGAATATGCAGGGAGCCATCCAGCAGATTATCAGGCAGATTGTTGCGAATATGAGCAGCGTCATGCAGGAAACAATGAGCCGGATGGGGGAGGAGATGAATATAGACCCGGAAGCTTTTATGGATGCCATCGAAATGAACATGGATGAAGATGAACTTACGGAATTGCTGATGTCCCTGATTTCTTATGAGGATGCAGCCTTCGACAAGAATCTGAAAAAGCTGGGATTTGCTGATCTGGATAAGCCGGCCGGGATTGATATTTATCCGAAGGATTTTGAAAGCAAATCGCAGATACTGGATATTCTGGATGACTATAACTTCAGGATGGAACAAAGTGGAAAAGAGGAAAAGGTAATCACATACACAGATTTAGTAGGGACACTCATGAAATCTGTGACAAATATTGTGGATATTATCAGTTATGTACTGGTTGCATTTGTGGCAATTTCTCTTGTGGTATCGTCTATTATGATTGGTGTTATTACGTATATCAGTGTTCTGGAACGCAAAAAAGAAATTGGAATTCTCCGGGCTATCGGTGCTTCCAAAAGGAATGTTTCCCAGGTATTTAATGCAGAGACTTTTATTATTGGTTTATGCGCAGGTCTGATGGGAATTGGTCTGACGCTGCTTTTGCTGATTCCGGGAAATGCTCTGATTCATACGCTGGCGGATTCAACAGAAGTGAATGCTTCTCTTCCGGCTGTTTACGGCATCATACTTGTTGGGCTGAGTGTCTTTCTGACACTGTTGGGCGGCCTGATTCCATCCAGAAAGGCCGCCAAAAGTGATCCGGTAGCAGCTCTGCGGTCCGAATAAAGAGACAGATTGCAGGGAGGATATTCTGTGAAATATCACCCTGCAGTTTCTTCAAACTGACTGTTATACAGCCGCGCGTAGAATCCGTTCTGTGTCATCAGGGAGTCGTGGCTGCCCTGCTCGATAATATGGCCGTCCTTCATTACCAGTATCACATCCGCTTCCCGGATGGTTGACAGACGATGAGCCACAATAAAACTGGTTCTCCCTTCCATCATCCGGGCGAACGCAGCCTGGATCCGTATTTCCGTTCGGGTATCGATGCTGCTGGTCGCCTCATCCAGAATCAGCATGGGCGGCAGGCAGAGCATTACGCGGGCGATACACAGAAGCTGTTTCTGTCCCTGACTGATATTTCCTCCGTCTTCGGTGATCATGGTATTGTACCCGTCCGGCAGACGCTTGATAAAACTGTGAGCATGGGAAGCTTTTGCCGCAGCAATGATTTCTTCATCTGTGGCATCCGGCTTTCCGTATGCGATGTTGTCACGGATTGTCCCGGCTTTCAGCCATGTTTCCTGCAAAACCATTCCATAGTTCTGACGCAGTGATTTTCTGCTCACATCCCGGATGTCTGTTCCTGCCACTTCGATCCTGCCGCCATCCACATCATAAAAACGCATCAGCAGATTGATCAGCGTGGTTTTGCCGCATCCCGTCGGTCCCACGATGGCAATTCTCTGACCCGGTTTTACATCCAGAGAAAGGTCCTCGATCAGCGGTCTGTCTGCCACATAGCGGAAGGATACATTTTTCAGTTCCACATGACCGTCGCTTACCAGAATTGTATCCTTTTCCTGTGTCTGGTCTTCTTCATCCAGAAGCTGGAACACGCGGTCCGCACAGGCAATGGCGTTCTGCAGTTCTGTCACCACGCTGGAGATTTCATTGAACGGCTTGGAATACTGATTGGCGTAGCTCAGGAAAATACTCAGCTGTCCGACGGTGATACCTCCCGCTACCGCATATAAGGCACCGGCCAGCCCCACAGCCGCATACACCAGATTGTTCACGAAGCGGGTACACGGATTGGTCAGGCTGGAGAAGAATACTGCTTTCAGACTTGTATCCCGAAGCTCTTCATTCAGTTCGTCGAATTTCTCCAGAATCTGGTTTTCCTGACCGAATGCCTGGACCACTTTCATACCTTCCACCATTTCATTAATATAGGCGGTCTGATTTCCGCGGACCACGGTTTGCTGACGGAAATAGTGATACGTATGTCTGGCAATGAAATTTGCCACAAACAGACTGAGGGGAGTCAGACACACCACAACCAGTGTGACGATGGGATTCACTGAAATCATGAATCCCAGTGTCCCGATAATGGTCAGCACACCCGTAAACAGCTGCGTAAATCCCATAAGAAGTCCGTCCGCGAAGGTATCCACATCTGCGATCACGCGGCTTACCAGATCACCTGACGGATGGGAATCCAGATAGGAAAGAGGCAGCTTCTGAATTTTATGGATAGAAGCATTCCGCAGATCTCTCGATACACCAAATGTAATCTTATTGTTGCAGGCCGCCATCACCCACTGGGCAAGAGCTGTAATAACCGTAGCCGCGGCAATGGCAGTGATGATAGTTCCGATCCCTGTAAAATCGACCTGCCCCCTGCCGATCATATAATCAATGGAATTACCGCATAAAATCGGTACCAGAAGCTGCGCAGCCACACTGACGGCAGCGCACACAAAACTGACGATCAGAAACGGTGAATACGGTTTTATAAACCGGAGAATGCGTTTCATGGTTGCCTGGTTTTTCCTGGTCAATCTGCTTTTTGCAGTTTTTCCTTTTTCTGTCGTCTTACCAGTCATCAGTGCATCTCTCCTTTCTTAAACTGACTTTCATATATTTCGCGGTATACTTCGCATCGCTGCAGAAGGTCCTCATGAGTTCCCTGATCTGCAAGCTGACCGTCATCCAGCACCAGAATCCGGTCTGCGTGTTTCAGGCTGGAAGTACGCTGAGAAACAATAAATACCGTGATATTGCCCGGAAGAGCGGCGAGAGCCTTACGAAGCGCTGCGTCTGTGACAAAGTCCAGTGCGCTGGCACTGTCATCCAGAATCAGAATATCAGGCTGTCTGACCAGCGCTCTGGCAATTGTCAGACGCTGTTTCTGTCCGCCGGAAAAATTTCTTCCTCCCTGTTCCACTGGCTCATCCAGTCCCAGCGGTTTCGCATGAACAAATTCTGCCGCCTGGGCAGTCTCCAGCGCTTTCCACAGTTCCTCATCCGTTGCTTCCTGATTTCCCCATAACAGATTGGAACGTATGGTACCGGTAAAAAGCTGTGCTTTCTGCATTACCACACTGACGTTGCTGCGCAGTTCTTCTTTTTTCCATTCCTGCACCGGTCTTCCCATGACTCTGACCTCTCCGGCGGTGGCATCATAAAATCTCGGAATCAGATTTACCAGGCTGGATTTTCCGCTTCCGGTACCTCCGATCACACCGATCGTCTGTCCTCTTCCGGCACAGAAAGAAATACCTGTCAGACTTTCTTCGCCGGCACCGGCATACGTGAGGCTTACATTTTCAAATGCGACCGCCTCATCCCCTTGATTTTCTGTTTTTTCCGGCTGCCTTGTGTCTGCATTTTCATTAAATTTCATGGATGGTTCCGTATCCAGCACATCCTGTATACGATGCAGACTTGCCATGGCTTTGCTGAGCAGTACGATCAGATTGGCCAGCTTCACCAGCTCCACAAGAATCTGGCTCATATAATTGACCAGGGCCACCACATCACCGCTCATGAGAATACCGCTGTTGATCTGGACGGCTCCCATTTTTAATATTGCGATGATGGCAAGATTGACTACCACATAAGTCAGCGGGTTCATCAGTGCTGAAATATGCCCCACATGAAGCTGCATGGATGTGAGCTGACCGTTGCTGCTTTCGAACCGGTCTGCTTCGGAGCTTTCTTTTCCGAAAGCACGTATGACTCTCACTCCCGTAAGGTTTTCACGGGTAATTCCGAGGACGCCGTCCAGTTTCCCCTGAATCTTTTTGTACAGCGGAGATGTGATTTTCATAATACCGAAAATGATGACAGAAAGCACCGGAATGGCTGCGAGAAATACCAGTGCAACCTTCACATTGATCATAAATGCCATGATCATGGCACCGAAAACAATGAACGGGCTTCTCAAAAACAGACGAAGCACCATATTGATTCCGTTCTGAACCTGGTTGATATCACTGGTCATGCGGGTAATCAGTGTGCTTGTCCCTATGGTATCAATCTCTGAAAATCTCAGCTTCTGGATATGTGCAAACAGTGCATGGCGAAGCATGGCCGCGTATCCAACGGAAGCCCTGGCTGCAAAATACTGGGCAGTGAAACTGCAGCAGATGCCGATCAGTGCCAGCAGTACCAGAATCCCGCATCGCTGTACGATATACACATTGTCCCGGTTGCCGATCCCCACATTGATAATATCCGATACAACAATCGGCACGAACAGATCGAACAATGCTTCCAGCATCTTAAAAAGCGGTGCCAGAATACTCTCTTTTTTGTAATGTTTCAGATTCTTCAACAAATACTTCATTTGTCATTTACTCCTTTTGCAACGTCTGTTACTGTTATTACCTTTTTGGCATAAGCATAACACAGAATCAATTAAATAAACAGTATCTGTTTTTGTGGGGACTGTTGTTATATATGGAATGTTATCACAGTAATTTTTGATGACATGTAATATGGAATAATACCTGATATCATTTATCATGACAAACAGTTAAATACAAAAAAATGAGAAAAATGCTTGATTTTGACAAGTAGTAGACTGTAAAGTTATTGCCTATACCAATCATTATATGTAAATCACTACTGTAAAGTTATTGCCTATACCAATCATTATATGTAAATCACTATATTTACATATATCATAAATAAAATATAGGTCTGGTTAATTAGTGAACGTTCTAGTAGATGATTGTACAATAAAAAAAATAGGTCTGTTGTTAATGAATCATTCTGTCATTTTAAGTTTCGAAACTGAAATATAATTGTCAGTAAAAGGTATTATTTTCACTCTTCATTTAAAAACCTGTGCGTTCCATTGGGATTATTTGATGAAAACATACGGGGGAGAAAAGCTATCATGGTACGGAAGAAAAAGATATTGATTGTAGAAGACAACGAACTCAACCGGTCTTTGCTGAGTGATATTCTTTCGGATGAATATCAGGTGCTGGAGGCTGAAAACGGCCGGAAGGCACTGGACATTCTGGAGCAGAATAAGGACAGTGTCGCACTGGTTCTGCTGGATGTCATGATGCCTGTGATGGACGGCTATACTTTCCTGCAGCGAATCAGAGATGATGCTGAATTATCCCTGATTCCTGTCATTGTGACGACCCAGAGCGACAGTGAAGCGGACGAGGTGAATGCTCTGATCCATGGAGCCACGGATTTTGTGCCAAAGCCTTACCGGCCGCAGGTCATACTGCACCGGGTGGCCAGCCTGATCAAGCTTCGTGAGACTGCCGCCATGGTCAATCAATTTCAGTATGACCGGCTCACCGGGCTGTACAGCAAGGAATTCTTTTATCAGAAGGTGCGTGAGAGACTTCTGGAAGAGCCGGAGCAGGACTACTGCATCGTCTGCTCCAATATTGAAAACTTTAAGCTTCTCAATGACATCTTCGGTGCGCAGGAGGGAGATCGCCTGTTGAAGGAGATTGCAGCCATTGCTCAGAAGATGGTCGGAAGCACCGGATTTTGCGGGAGGTTCACCGCCGATCGTTTCCTCGCCCTTCAGAAGCGGGAACAGGAGCTGCGAGACCGGCAGAATTTTGGATACTTAGGTGAGCAGAGGGTGTCTCCTGTTATGAAGAACGTGGTGATGCGCTGGGGCATCTATGAGATCACGGACCGTTCCATCTCTGTGGAGCAGATGTGTGACAGGGCGCTGCTGGCAGCAGACAGCATCAGGGGGCAGTACAATCAGTATTTTGCCGTATATGATGATTCCCTTCGCCGCAGACTGCTGAAGGAGAAAGCGATTACCGATGCCATAGAGACTGCACTGAATGAGAAACAGTTCGTCATTTATTTCCAGCCACAATACGGCGTGAATGATGCGTGTATGACAGGGGCAGAGGCTCTGGTGAGATGGAACCATCCCGAATGGGGCTTCATGTCACCGGGCGAATTTGTTCCGCTGCTTGAAAGGAACGGATTTATTTCACGTCTTGATCAATACATCTGGGAGCAGACGTGTATCATATTGCAGGACTGGAGAGATAAGGGGTATCCACTTCTTCCGGTGTCTGTGAATGTGTCCCGGGCAGATGTGTACCAGCTCAATCTGGTGGAAATTCTGCTGAAACTTATTCAGAAATATGACATTGCTCCTGAATATCTGCATCTTGAAATTACAGAAAGTACTTATGCAAAAAATCCGGAACAGATCATCTGTACCGTAGATCAGCTTCGGAAGCTGGGCTTTATCGTCGAAATGGATGATTTCGGCAGTGAGTACTCATCGCTGAACATGCTCAGCCAGATGGAGCTGGATATCCTTAAGCTGGATATGAAGTTCATCCGGAACGAAATGGAGAAACCGGAGGAGCGCAGTATCCTGAAAGATATTATCAGCATGGTCCACAGAATAGGCATGAGCGTGGTGGCGGAAGGTGTGGAGACACGGGAGCAGATGGAGCGCGTGAAGGCTTTCGGATGCGACTATGTGCAGGGATATTACCTTGCCAGACCTATGACTGCTCCGGAATTCGGGGAATTACTGAAAAAGCAGATCTGGGAAGGAGCTTTTGATGATCATATTGCAGTGGTGTAAAACACAGATCATGTGCGGACTGATTCTCGCATATATCGGGATTATATATATATAAGAGAAGGCAGAAATCTTAACAGAATCACGAAAAGATCGAATTGCAATACCATATTCGATATAAGTATTATTGTAGCTGATTTTGCTGTGCTGTTTGATGGAATTACGGCGTGTACGGTGAACTTTCCGGATCAGATTCCGAAACAAGTGAATCTGCTGGCACATCTGGGAATGTATCTGTCCTATGAGATTTTTGTTGCTCTGTTATTCTGGTACTGGGTGTCTGTGACGGTGGGTATACCCAGGGGAAAGTGGGTCAGGGCAGCGGGCCTGCTGCCCAATGGCATTTCAGGTTGCAAGGTACCATCATGAAAAATGGAATGGAAAGGGATATCCGGAGGGACTTTCCGGTACAGAAATTCCGCTCTGCGCAAAAGCTGATCCGGTGGGGAGTGATATCCCGCCGGTATGATTCGAAAGTACTTTTCAAAAAGTACTGGACACAGTGCAAAATGGCGTGGTATAAAAAAGACATGAAAAAATGCATGAAAAAATACAGAAAAAAATACAGGAAAGTGCTGTTGTGCATGCTGCTCTGTCTGCTCTTTCTGTCGGCGGTACCTGTTGTATGCTGCGGAATGGTTTATCTTTTACCGGGCACAGAGACGGTTTACATCGACCGGATACAGGCTCTTGCAAAAAAGGATGCGGCAGTCGTGCCGGGGACATCCGTCTGGAACGGATCCATTGCAGCGAAGGCAATAGATCGCCTGGAGGCTGCCATGAAGCTGTACGAGGCGGGGCTTGTTCAGATGATTATTGTATCGGGCGACGAGAATGAGGTGGCGCCGATGACACAGTATCTCATGAAGAAGGGGATTCCTTCGGAAGCGCTGGCAAGTGATGCATTTGGCACAGATACGTATGACACCATCGTCAGAGTGAAGGAAAAATTCGGAGAGCTGTCTTATTATTTCTGCACACAGGAGCTGTACAGCAGCCGTGCCGGATACCTGATGGAGCGGCTGGGTGCAGACGGAACGGTCGTATGCGTGGATACCATGTATTACAGCAATACCGGGGAACAGACAGTAAGGGAATTTTTCGCAGCTGTGAAAGCAGTTTTTGAGCCTGTTGTATTGCGTGGAAAGTCCAAGACCTCCATAAAGGAAAAAGAATTCACAGAAGTGGAAGAACCTGTGGAAAATCCCCATTTTGTTTATGAGGACGAGCTGGAGCTGCCGGAAGACTGCCGGACAGTGGATATCAATCCCAATGACGGGTATGATGTACGAAAAGCGGTTGCCTATGCCAGGACTTATGCTTTTATGCATAATCCGGAATACGGACAGTTTGAACAGAACTGTACCAATTTTGTCTCCCAGTGTCTTGTGGCCGGCGGAATCCCGATGCAGGGTGAGCCTGAGATATCGGAGAAGAAGCGGTGGAATATTTCCGGCAAAGAGACAGAATGGTACAGCGGATCAGAAGAATGCGAAGGGGACGGACTTACCCATTACAGTATGTCCCGGACGTTTATCCAGACTGACGCATTTTTCAGGTATTTTACCGAAATACTGGGGTACAGTCTTACACTCTATCCCAATGATTATTCAGGCAATCTGAAATGCTATGAGGAAATGGCAGCCGGAGATGTACTGGTTCTGTACAACGAAGACGGAACCGTTGCCCATCTGGGACTGGTCAGCGGCATCGGCGATCTGAATGCGTATTACTGTGGAAATACTGCTAAACGGCGGGATTTCTCGGTATTCAACATCAGCAGTAAGACATATTCCACAATCGGAATTTTACATATGTCTGAGAAAAAATGAAATAAGGAGGATGAAGAATGGAAAAACAAAAGGCAGGTAAGGGAGCGCGGCAATTTGTCTGCGCATGGAGTCTGGTATTCATGGCATTACTGTTTGCTCTGGTACCTTCGGAGGGAGTGCAGGCAAAGAATAAGAAAGATGCAAAATGTGCACTGAAGTCCGTAACCCTGAAAATTGATGGCAAGAGTTACGTCTGTGACGGGGGACTGCAAGTAATTCCTGTAAGCAAGGATGAAAAATGGTATGAATTTTTTCAGAGAATAAAAATTACAGATTATGAGGTGCTGGCTGATGTTGCATGTTCCCATAAGGGGGGGGCATGATTCAGTAGAAGCGTGCGTAGCTGAATGGGGCGATGGTGAATGGTATGCATATGATTCGTTCCTTATATATGAAAAGGGTAGGAATACATACCCAAATGTGAGTGAAGAGTACAGCAGCTTCGAGGAACCTTATTATAATGTTTGCCTGTGTCTGGACGGAGACTTGGATACTTCTATAGAGATACGTTTTGCAAAAGAATACAAAATAACCTATAAAATGAATGGTGGATATTTCCTGGAGGGTCAGTATCACCCTGATACTTATTTGGCAGGTTATGCTGGCACGATTTTGCCGCCGAGTAAAGCTGATGGCAAATTCACAGGATGGACTGTGAATGACAATGCTTATACGGAAAAATCAGTATGGTTAGGCGATTATTCGGAAGATCTTACACTTACGGCGAACTGGGATACGGAATCCCCTGATAAAATAAGTGATATTGCATCGATAGTTTTCGCAGGTTCTGGCTCCATTGAATACTGTAATGTCGAAGAAGAATGTATGCCTATCATATCTGTTGAAAAAAATGATGGAAGTGAGCTGGAGGAAGACGAAGATTATTTTATCAGTTGTATAAACAACAATAAACCTGCATCATCTACCGATATTAATCCACCTACTATCATAGTACAGGGAATCGGAGCATATACGGGAACTCTGACTCAAACATTTACTATTACCAAGGGGCGCTTGTTGTGCATAAAAGATGAATATGAATTGCCGGTTTTGGATATTGCACAGGGAAGTCCGTTGTCTTCCGTTGCGGTATCTGATATTGCTACAATTTATGATTGGAATACATACGAGAAGGAAACAGGAACTTTTACATGGGAAAATGGAGAGTATGTTCCGACATCCGGGCTTAATGAGACAGAAGCATGTACTCTTGTTTTTACGCCGGACAAAGAGGATTGCTATAATCCGTACAAATTGAAGATATTCGTAAGGGTAGTAAAGAGTATACAGGACTGTTCCATAGAGTTTGCACCGGGGCAGAACTTCCGGTATACCGGGGAAGCGATAATGCCGGAAGTCATTGTGAAGGATGGCAGTACAGAATTGACGAAGGGTACGCATTACAGTGTTTCCTGGTCCAACAATATCAACTGCGCGGGAAGTACGGATGAAAAAGCACCGACGGTTACCATTACAGGCGCAGGCGGCTATGCGGGTACGAGGAAGATTTCTTTCACGATTGAACAGGCAGAAACAAAAGTAGAGAAACTTCCTGTGGCAGCAGCTGTTACGGAAGGAGAGAAATTGTCTTCTTCCACATTGAGCGGCGGAAAGGCTGTGGACGAAGCCGGAAATGAAGTGAAGGGAAGCTTTGCATGGAAGGACGGAGATATTACTCCTGCTGCTGCGGACAGTGAAAAGACAGAATATGCGGTTGTATTTAAGCCGGATAATTCCAACTATAAAAATGTTGAGATCAAGATAGCGCTTACCGTAACACCGAAGCAGAGTGAAACACCGGAGCAGAGCGAAACACCGGAACAGAGTGAAACACCGGAGCAGAGCGAAACACCGGAACAGAGCGAAACACCGGGGCAGAGCGAAACTCCCGGCGAGACAACACAGACGGAACTGCCGGAAACAACCCAGCCGGAAACGGCGGAAACAACTCTGAAGGTTGGCACCAGAATAAAGAACAAAAAGAATACAGCCTACTACATTGTCAAAAAGGTAGAGCAGGATACGGTGGAAGTTCAGTACGCAGAACCTGTAAATAAGAAAAAGACCAGGAAAGTAACAATTCCTAAAATGGTAACTTTGAAGGATGGCACAGTCGCAAAAGTAATATCCATTGGCAAGAATGCATTTGCGAAAAACAAAGTTCTTCAGGAGGTAACGATAGGAGACAATGTTACAGTAATCAATACAAACGCCTTTTACAGCTGCAGCAAGCTGAAGAAAGTTGTAATCGGCAAAAATGTGACGACAATTAAAAGTAACGCTTTCAGGAAATGTAAGAATTTAGTAACGCTCACCATAAAGTCCAAAAAGTTAAAGACGCTGAGCAAAACTGCGCTGAAGGAGATCAATCCTTCTGCAACGATAAAGGTTCCGTCATCGAAATATAAAACATACAAAAAACTTTTAAGGAAGATGGGAGTAAAGAGTTCCGTCACGATTAAAAAGTATTAGTGTACGGGATAAATGAAAAGGCTCCCCGTTACCGGATAAGATCCGGTGGCGGGGAGTTTAATTTGTGCAGAAGTGAAAACAGCTCTTGATATTCTTTGCTCGTCCAATTATAATTATCAGTAGGTTTATTGTAAAAAAATGACATGTCAGAAGCAGCACGGCTGTTCTGATTCAGGCAGAGGAACATGCAATCTAAACAGTTAATGCGAACGCCGGACGTGATGGCAACGGAACATCCGCAATGCCCTTCCGCCACATCAATGACGCAGCAAAGATCGCGCAGCCGGGTGATGAAGTGCTGGTTGCCCCTGGTATTTACCGCGAGTACGTAAATCCGGTCCATGCAGGAACGGAAGACGCGCGTATCACATACCGCAGTACCGAGCTCCTGGGAGCTGTGATTACCGGCGCAGAGCAGATAAAAAACTGGGAGCACTATGACGGAAATGTCTGGGTATGCCGTATCAGCAACAGCATCTTCGGAGGATATAATCCATATACCACATTTGTATACGGAGACTGGTATTTTGCAAAGGCTGACAAGCATACAGGATGTGTCTATCTGAATGACAGGGCTCTGTATGAGACCGCTTCTCTTGAGGATTGTATAAAGGGAGAGGTTTACGAATGCAGCTGGGTGCCGGAAGAATCCATTTACAAATGGTACACCGAGCAGGATGAGGCAAAGGATGAGACAGTGATCTATGCCAACTTCCAGGGAAAGAACCCCAACGAAGAAAATGTTGAGATCAATGTGAGACGTGAATGCTTCATGCCCTCTGAGACAGGTATCAGCTACATCACGGTCAGCGGTTTCAACATCAACAAAGCAGCAACCACCTGGGCTCCGCCTGCAGCATATCAGGATGGTATGATCGGACCGCACTGGAGCAAGGGCTGGATCATTGAAGACTGTGATATCTCAAACAGCAAATGTGCCGGCATTTCCGTAGGCAAATATCTGGATCCGGACAACGATCATTACTTTACATACAAATATGTCAAGAGTCCTACTCAGATGGAGCGTGACGCCGTATGCCGCGGCCAGTATCACGGATGGCTGAAGGAGAACGTTGGTAGCCACATTATCCGCCGCAACAACATCCATCACTGCGAACAGGGCGGTATCATCGGCCGTATGGGCGGTGTGTTCAGTATTATTGAGGACAACCATATCCATCATATCAATAACATGATGGAGCAGGGCGGCGCCGAAATCGCAGGTATCAAGATGCATGCTGCCATCGACGTGACCATGCGCCGCAACCATATTCATCACTGCACCATGGGAATCTGGTGTGACTGGGAGGCTCAGGGCACACGTCTTACCCAGAACCTGCTTCACGACAACCAGCGCCCGCCATTTGCAAAGGTGCTCAAGGGCGGTATGATGTCTCAGGATATCTTCGTGGAAGTAAGCCATGGACCGACATTGATTGACAACAACATTATGCTCTCCGATGCCAGCATGAGATTTGCCACAGAAGGAGTTGCCATGGTGCACAATCTGATCTGCGGCGCGCTCACCTGTGTCGGCGACGGTACGGGATGGCGCTATACACCGTACCATATGCCGCACCGCACGGAGGTTATGGGATTCATGACATTCCTTCACGGAGATGACCGGTTCTACAACAATATCTTTGTTCAGAAGTGGCCTTCTGAGGATGTTATCATCATGCATGATTCGGATGATGGATTCGATACGGAAAACAGAGCGGCAGGTACCTGGATGTTTGATGAATATCCGACGTATGATGAGTGGATTTCCCAGTTCGATTTCAGCAAGCCTGCGGATATGAAGAAGCTGGAGCCTGCTCATTTCGGACATCTTCCGGTATGGACCGAGGGCAATGCGTATCTCGGCGGTGCAAAGCCGTGCAAGAACGAGGTGAACGGCCTGATCGTTGCAGGCGACAGCAGCGATATCAGGGTGGAACTGGTAGAGAAGGACGGAGCTTACTATCTGGATACGAATATCTATGATTTCCTGGAGGGCTTCACAGGCAGAATGATCAACACCGATGTCCTCGGTGCAGCCTTCGAGCCGGAACAGAAATTTGAAAATCCTGATGGAACACCGATCCAGTTCGACGCGGATTACTTTGGAGGACACCGCGGTGTGGATGTGATTCCGGGACCGTTCGCAAGTGTTGAGGATTCAAAAAAAGTACTGTATTAATAAACAAATAAGCGCATAAACACTGCGGCAGGAATTTTTGTGATTCCTGCCGCTGCCTTTTTCATTCATAAACCCCAATATTTCAATTAAAAGCACACGAAACTATATTGAAATAACATTTTTGTTACTATATAGTGAAGCTACGACACCTGTTATGAAAAAGGAGGATAACATCATGAAATTCTATGTAAATGCGGCTGCTGCCAGAAGCGGAAACGGAAGCGCAGAATATCCGTTCAGGACCATCCAGGAAGCCGCCAATATCGCAAAACCGGGTGATGAAGTGCTGGTATATCCTGGCATATACCGTGAGTACGTAAATCCGATTCACGCCGGAACAGAGGAAGCCAGAATCACCTACACATCCACAGAGCCTCTGGGCGCAGTGATTTCCGGTGCGGAAGTGGTAAAGAACTGGGTACCGTACGAAGGCAATGTCTGGGCAGCCAGAATCCCAAACGGAATTTTCGGCAGCTATAATCCCTATACGACACTGGTAAGCGGTGACTGGTACATTGCGACCTTTATTGCACATACGGGAGAAGTGTATCTGAATGACAAGTCTCTGTACGAAGTGACTGAGCTGGACAAGGTACTGAATCCGGTGATTTCCAAATCATCCTGGGATAAAGATTTTTCCGTCTATACATGGTATACAGAGCAGGATGAGGAGAGAAATGAAACTGTCATCTACGCAAATTTCCAGGGTGCAGATCCGAATCAGGAAAACGTGGAGATCAATGTGCGTGAAAATTGCTTTTATCCGGCGAAAGAGGGTGTTGGCTATATCACTCTTTCCGGCTTCCATGTGACAAAGGCAGCTACCCAGTGGGCTCCGCCCACCGCATATCAGGAAGGCATGATCGGACCGCACTGGTCAAAGGGCTGGATCATCGAAGACTGCGAAGTTTCTCATTCCAAATGCTCCGGTATCTCTCTCGGCAAATATAAACAGCCGAATAATGATAATAAATGGCTGAAATGGAAATTCAAGGATGGCACACAGACGGAACGTGACTGTATCTGCCAGGCACAGAGAGAGGGCTGGACAAAAGAAAATATCGGCTCTCATATCATCCGGAGATGCAATATTCATGACTGCGGACAGACCGGTATTGTAGGGCACCTGGGAGGTGTATTCTCCCTGATTGAGGACAACCACATCCATCATATCAATAACAAACAGAATCTGGCGGGTGCTGAGATTGGCGGAATCAAGATGCATGCGGCCATCGACGTAATCTACCGCAGAAATCATATCCATCACTGCACAAGAGGACTGTGGCTGGACTGGCAGGCACAGGGTACCCGCGTGACCCAGAATCTGTTCCATGACAATACACTTCCGTATGCCGGGGATGATGTGGATCTGAATGATCCGGGGCTCGGTGAGGATATTTTCATCGAAGTTTCCCACGGACCGACACTGGTAGACAACAATCTGCTTCTGTCAGAACGTTCCATGAAGCTCCCGACTCAGGGTGTTGCGCTGGTTCACAATCTGATTGCAGGAAGCTTTGTATCCGTAGGAATAGGTACCGACAATGGTTCCAGTGAACTGCCGTCTCCGCGCTACACGCCGTATCATGTTCCGCATCGCACGGAAATTAACGGATTTATGACATTCCTGCACGGGGATATGAGATTCTACAACAATATTTTCATCCAGCAGCCTGTCCGCACATGCATGAATAAAATCATGGACTGGATGCAGGGCGAAGGCAGGAATGTGTGGGATGACAATAACATGTATACAGGTACCTGGGTGTACGATGACGGCTATCAGCTTCAGGAAGAGTGGGAGAGAGCGTTTGACGGCTACTGCGGAATGGGTTCCCCGGTAAGTGACCGCTACTACATCCATCTTCCGGTATGGGCAGACGGCAATGTGTACTTTAATGGTGCCAGAGCGTGGAAAAAAGAAACCAACAGTATCATTGACACGGAACATCAGGTGTATATTGCGATGGAAGAGAAAGATGGTGAATGGAAACTGAAGACCAATCTCTACGAAGTCCTTCCGGAGATTCAGTCTGCCACCATCAGTACCGCAACGCTCGGTATGGCTTTCGAACCGGAGCAGCTTTTCGAGAATCCGGACGGCACGCCGATCATCTTCAACACAGACTATTTCGGCAATCACCGGAGCGTAAATCCGACGGCAGGACCATTTGAGCGCGCTGAGGATGCAGCAAAAAAACTGAATTAATACTGAATTCATTCAATATGGGCTGCGGTGCCGCAATCATAAAAGAAATGGCATAATATTTTACTGAGCAGATCGCACCGTATGAGTATACGGCACAGAATCCTTCGGTGAAGATGAGTGCCCCCAGCGCAGAGCACTGGTTCGGAACGGATGAACTTGGCAGGGACGTATTTTCCCGTACGGTGATGGGGACCAGGATCACTTTGTGGGTGGCTTTTCTGGGAGCCACACTGGCACTGGTCATCGGCGTTTCGGTGGGCGTTGTCTGCGGATATTTCGGCGGCTGGGTGGATAGGGCGTTTTCTTTCCTGACAGACCTGACCTGGTGTATTCCGGGCACGATTCTGGCACTTGCTGTAGTCACTCTGATCGGAAAGGGACTGACTAATTCCGTTATTGCAATTTCGCTTGTAAGCTGGGCCACCTATGCCAGGTCGGTTCGTGCAAAGACCATGTCACTGAAAACGATGGCATTTGTGGAGACGGGCCGGGCATTCGGGGAATCCAGTTTTTCCCTGATGTTTCGCTATATTCTGCCCAATATTGTCCCGTCGTTGATTGTCATGGTGTCCATGAGTCTTCCGGAAACGGTAATGTCCACGACCACCCTTTCTTTTCTGGGCCTTGGCTCCCAGGCGCCTTCACCCGACTGGGGACTGGCACTGTCAAACGGAATTTCCTATATCGGACGTGCTCCGTGGCTCAGTATTTTTCCGGGAATCGCGTTGGTCTATACGGTCTTTGGATTTAATCTGATGGGGGACGGGCTGAGAGACATACTGGACCCGTACAGAAAAACTATGTAGCGGCGAATGCGCAGGAAGAGGAAACAGATGAGTGATGAGTTGCTGAAACTGGAACATTTGAAGGAAAGGATCTGCGGGCCTGCTCCAGGAAAGAGATGGAACAGATTCGCGGCAGAGAGATCGGTATGATTTTTCAGAACCCGCTGGATTCCCTGAATCCGGTATATACCACCGGCAGACAGGTAAGCGAAGCAATCATGCTGGATCGCGTGGACAAAAGGGAAGCATGGGAGAAGGCGATACGCCTGTTCCAGAACGTAAAGATGCCGGATGCGAGAGAACGTGTAAACAGCTATCCCCATGAGCTTTCCGGAGGAATGCGGCAGCGCGTGATGATTGCCATGATGCTTTCCAGAAATCCCAGGCTTCTGATTGCCGATGAGCCGACTACGGCTCTGGATGTCACCATAGAGGCTCAGATTCTGGAAATCCTGCGGGAACTGAAGGAAAAGAGAAACACCTCCATCATGCTGATCACGCACAACTTCGGACTGGTTGCCGAGGCGGCGGATAGAATTGCTGTCATGTATGCGGGCGAGGTGATTGAGACGGGAGATGTGTATGAGATTTTTGAGCAGCCTATGCATCCATATACGAGGCTTTTGATGCAGGCACTGCCGAGAAAAACGAAAAAAGAGGGCAGGCTGCAGACAATAGAGGGCTCTGTTCCGCGGATTCTGGATAAAAAGCCGGGCTGCCGCTTCGCTAACCGCTGTCCTTATGCGACAAAGCGGTGCCGGTGCGAGACACCTGCCCGGATCAAAGTCAGCGAAACACATGCGTATTGCTGCTTTCTGGCAGACAGGCAGGAGGTGCAGACATGACGGCAATGGTAGAAATAAAAGAACTGGAGAAGCAGTTTTCTCTTTCCAGAGGTATCTGGCAGAAAGACAGCAGAGTAATCAAAGCGGTTGACCAGGTGAGCTTTTCGATCGGGGAAGGAGAGATTGTCGGCCTGGTCGGTGAATCGGGAAGCGGTAAAACGACACTGGCCAGAGTAATACTGGGCCTTACCTCCATGACGTCAGGCAGCGTTGTGATTGACGGAGTAGATCTGGAGAAAGCAGATAAGAAGGACAGGGATAAGCTTCATCGGGAGATTGCAGTTGTATTTCAGGACCCTGCGTCCAACCTGAATCCAAGGCAGACGGTGGAAAATTCCATCATGCGTCCCATGAGGATTCACGGAGTGCCGAAAGCGGAGGCCAGACGCCGGGCCAGAGAGGTGCTAGCCATGGTGAAGATGGACGAGCGGTATCTGGACAGCTATCCGCATCAGCTTTCAGGCGGGCAGCTTCAGAGAATTGCCATCGCCAGGGCCCTGGCGCTCTCCCCCAGGATCATGATCTCTGCGCGCTGACCGACGGTGCGGCAACACCAGCTTATTCTATGATTTATGACAGTGTAAAGAACTTCTCCCAGGAGGCGAAGGACGATTTCATGGCAAATTATGCAAATGATAAGGAAAGGGCAAAACAGATCCTTGCCGATGCCGGATATGCAGACAGCGACGGGGACGGTTACGTGGACAAGGATGGCGTAAATGTGGAGTTTACTTATTACACACGTTCCTCCGGAACCAGTGTGATTGTCGCTCAGGGTATGCAGGAGCAGCTGCGCCAGATCGGTATTCTGATGAATATCGAATCCATTGACTGGAACTATATCTACGAAAACATCAACAACGACGAGTACGATGCAGGTATTGAGGTTCTGGAGTGGGCAGAGCCAATGCTTGTTCTGAACTGCTGTTACTATGATATGGATGCTCCTGGCAACGACGATGCATACTATGAAGCAGTTGCTGATGCTGCATCCACTGTGGACAGCGACGAGAGAACAGCCAGGATCGGTGAAATTCAGAAGGCGATGTTTGAGAACTGGAATATCATTCCGTTCTACAGCGATGTCAATTACATAGCATACAAGGATTATGTAAAGGGCCTTACCGTTCAGGCAGATGGTGCTCTGTACTGGAATGATGTAAGCTTCTGACAGATACAGAAAATGTGACGAATTGATTTGCAGATAAATAAAAGGACAACCGCTATAGTTTCGATCAGGGATGCAGCCGTTGTCCTTTATTTGTATGAAGTAATTATGCGGATATATCAGATTGATCTTATACGCTCAGATGCAATCCGTTTCATGGCTTTAACAGAGAAAAGAAAAACGAAATTCATTTATTACGGTGCGGCATTGACTTCGCCGGCCAGCTCAAAGCCTTTCTTTGCGGCAATTACTGCAATGATTTCATTGATGACAGCCGCGGCTGCAATCGTTCCCTGGACGATGACGGCAAGTTCAGAGCGGGAAGCGGACAGCACTGACCCCCGTGTGCGGAATTCCTGCACGATGGAAAGTGCCGGAGCAGGAGCTGTTGCAAGGGCTATTCCGCCGAAGACGACTGCCAGATAGAGAGGTACCCCCGTAAAATAAAAGACAACAGCAAACATCAGAGAGACAAAAGCAAAGGTTCCGAGTGACTGCGTCAATGTGGTGACGATCAGCGCTTTTCCGTATACCCTGATTTTTTTCCATATCAGTTCTGTCCCGAGCATCAGCCCGAATGCACACTGCATCCAGGTAATAATCAATTTATACCATTCAGAATCCATTACTTCCCGGGGCATCAGTCCCAGGGCATTGGGTCCGAGAAGCATTCCGACAATCAGCCATCCTAAAATGGAGGGCATCTTCAGTCGGGTGATCAGTTTTCCCATAAGAAATGCAAAAACCAGTATACAGATCCATCTCAATACATATATGCTCATTTGTTTTTCACCTCTGATATACCATATAATAAAATATCCAGCTGCCGGTGACACCGCTTTTTATGTTCACGGAGAATATCTTCCCGGGCAGTGCCCTTTCGCACATCAGCTTTAAAATGCAGATTAAAATAATCCATGTAAATACGGAAGTCCTCAACCACCTGATCCACAGTGTAGCCTGAACGAAGAGACTCATTTTTCAGAAGATCCGTAAGCACCGCAATGTTCAGTGCATCAAAATCCTGCCGCAGCTGTGTGATTGGGAAAATCAGGTTCTCCGGAGGATCATAGGCGGCGTCAACAAAAATTCCCAGGTACAGCGGATTTTCCGCGAAAAACCGGAGTCTGGCATCAAAATAATTCTGCAGCCGATCCCGTGTACTGCCCGTAAGTGTATCAGACGCTGCCTGCAGGTAAGCAGTGACATGATCAAAGCAGGCTTTGACACAGAGCAGATACAGCTCATCCTTATCCCTGAAATGATGGTAGATAATTCCCTTGGAGATTCCCTTTTCTGCCCATACCGCATTCAGGGATGCACCTTCATAACCTTTCAGGGAAAATTCCTCCATGGCCGCTTCCAGGATTCTTTGCCTGGACAGGGCACTTTTTTCTTCACGTTTCATGAAAACTCCTTTCCAAAACAAACCAGCAAGTCTGTTTTGTGATATAGCACAAACAGACTTGCCGGTCAATAACTTTGTTCTCCTTTCTCAGGATGTTTTTCAGCTCTGACAGAAGTGCCGAAATAATTAAAAACACCCGCCTGAAAGATTTCAGGCGGGAATGTGTAAGATCCAGACAGATATAATTTCAGGCTTCTTCAGCAGCAATTCTCCGGGCAACGTAAATTCCGCTGGCGGAAGCATGGGACAGCGAATGGGTCACGCCGCTGCCGTCTCCGATCACATACAGTCCTTTATATTTTGTTTCCAGATTTTCATCAATATCCACTTCCATATTGTAAAATTTCACTTCTACTCCGTAAAGGAGAGTGTCATCATTGGCAGTCCCGGGCGCTATCTTGTCCAGGGCGTAGATCATTTCGATAATACCGTCCAGAATCCGCTTGGGCAGAACGAGGCTGAGATCGCCGGGAGTGGCAGCGAGAGTAGGCTGAACCATTCCTTCTTCAATGCGGTTTACGGTGCTGCGCCGTCCGCGTACCAGATCCCCGAACCGCTGCACGATGACTCCGCCGCCCAGCATATTCGATAGTCTTGCGATACTTTCTCCGTAGCCGTTACTGTCCTTGAAGGGCTCCGAAAAATGCTTGGCCACAAGCAGCGCAAAATTCGTATTTTCGGTCTGCCTTTCACGGGCTTCGTAGCTGTGCCCGTTCACCGTCACGATTCCCTTTGTGTTCTCGCTTACCACAACTCCATAGGGATTCATACAGAAGGTGCGCACCCTGTCCTCAAATTTTTCCGTCCGGTACACGATTTTACTCTCATAAAGCTCATCGGTCAGATGGGAGAAAATTACTGCGGGCAGCTCGACGCGGACGCCGAGATCCACACGGTTGGACTTGGTGGGAATCCCCAGCTCGCTGCACACGTTCTCCATCCATTTGCTTCCGCTTCTTCCCACAGATACAATGCATTTTTCACAGTCGTCTGAAGTATCTCCGTGATATACCCGGTAACCGCCGTCGATGACTTCCAGTGTCTTTACCGGTGTCCGGAAAAAGAAATCGACTTTGTCCTTCAGCTCGTTGTAGAGATTTTCCAGCACTACGTAATTGATGTCTGTCCCAAGATGCCGCACAGATGCATCCAGGAGACGCAGCTTGTTCTGCATGCACAGCTTTTTGAATTTTGTGTGAGCGGTGGAATACATCTTTGTTCCCTGCCCTCCGTGGGATACATTGATTTCATCCACATACTGCATCAGCTCGATGGCCTTTTTCCGGCCGATATGCTCATGCAGTGTTCCTCCAAAATCGTTTGTAATATTGTACTTGCCGTCGGAAAAAGCTCCGGCCCCGCCGAAGCCGCTCATGATGGCACACGTTTTGCAGCGGATACAGCTCTTTACTTTTTCGCCGTCGATGGGGCAGTGCCTGTTTTCCAGGGGAAAGCCTTCCTCGAAAACGGCTATTTTCAGTCCCGGCTTCTGATGAACCAGCTCATATGCGGAAAAAATACCTCCGGGTCCCGCACCTACAATAATCACATCGTATTTCATTCACATCAGCTCCTTACTATCTGTTATATTTCTTCAGCAGCTTTTTCGTATGCTTATCATGAAATCTGTTATGAAAGCATCGGTTTTCCATGTTTTATGATAACAGGTTTTGCCGTTTGGGGCAATAAGGATTGGAAATGATATTGCAGGAACACAGAAATACAACTGACAGATGGATGGAGGAGATGAAAACAAAATGCAGAGTATAAGAGACAGGTGGAAAATCATCGACCTGTCTCTTATGCAAGATATTGGGATCAACCAATACCTTATAATGTTTAAATCCACGGTTATATGATCTGTTGTAAGTTGATAATAACCGACACTTTTTATAATAAAATAAACAGTGGGAAATGTCAAATTAGAAGACACTTATTTTGGAGATTAAGTATTCTACATACATTATACTTATTATGGATCAAATCCAGAAATAACACATATTCAATTCAATATAAGGTAATGGTTGAAGAACGAAAAAAGTGTTGACGAGAGAGTGTGTATATGTTATTTTGTAAAGGAAAGAGAGGAATATTATGGATGATTTTGCAGCACACATTCGCATAAAGAATGGCAGAACAGAAATTCAGACAGTGCCGGAACACGGTGAGGCAACTGTCATAAGGGCAGAAAAATACACAGAGAATATTCAAGCATCAAATATCGCGAAAATTCAGGGTATGATCCACGACTGGGGTAAATTGTGCAGAGATTTTGATGACTATATTCGGGGAAAAAATGACTTTCAGAGGGGCATGATTGATCATTGCTATGCAGGTGCCAGATATTTATGGGAGTTTGCAAAAAAGACAAAAGATCCGCAATTGATTGAAACGGCTGAGTTCATTGCCCGTACAGTTATTTCTCACCACAGGCTGCATGATTGGGTGGATGAAAACGGAGAGAGCTATTTTCTCCGCAGAGTCAGCAAAGATGAAAGGTATTCTGAGATAGAAGGAAATATTCGTCAGATAGTTTCAGATCAGGAGCTGATGAAGAATCTGATTGCAGCAAAAGATGAGTATGGCAGGATACGACGTAAGATTATCCAAATGTGCACCGGAGACAAGATTGTATTTGCGTTTTATATGGGGCAGTTTGAGCGACTGATGCAGTCTGTGCTCATTGACGCAGATCGAACAGATACTGCGACGTATCAGATGGATTCAGATATGGAGTTTGTATGCGAACCCAATATCTGGGATTTGTTTTGTGAGAACATAGAAGCAAAAAACAGAGAATTCAGAAAAAGAACGGACCGGATATCAATGCTTCGCAGCAGCATCTCAGACAGGTGCAGAGATTTTGCTTCCCGTGAAATCGGGATATGCAGGCTGGTTGTTCCGACCGGAGGTGGAAAGACTCTCTCTTCTTTGCGCTTTGCCGTAAATTACTGCAAAATCCATGGAAAAGAACGTGTTTTCTATATTGCGCCGTATCTGTCGGTACTGGATCAGAGCAGTGATGTCCTGAGAGAAATTGTAAGTGACAGATACCTGCTGGAACACCATTCCGATATTATGGCAGGGCTGGAGAAGGAAGAGGAGATCATGGAATACGAAATTCGTTCTGAGAAATGGGACATGCCGGTCATTGCTACGACACTGGTACAGTTTCTGAATACTCTGTTTCTGGATCGTCTGGATTCGGTGCGCCGGATGCACAGACTGTGTAATTCTGTAATTATTATTGATGAAGTACAGTCCATACCGACAAAATGTGTTTCATTATTTAATCTTGGAATGAACTTTATTTCCGAAATAGGAAGGAGCTGTGTCATTTTATGCTCGGCAACGCAACCCACCTTTGAGAATGTGAAATATCCTCTGAGAATAGACAGAGACAGCAGTATGACCGGAGATTATTCCGGTGATTTTCTGGAATTTAAAAGAAATGAAATTGTTCCGATGATAAAACGTGAAGGCTATAGTTATGAGGAAGCTGCAGATTTCTGTGCGGAGAAATATGTTGAGGAGGGGAGTGTACTTTTTGTTGTAAATACGAAAACAGCAGCATTTCGGATTTTCCAGGAATTAAGGCGAAATATAACGGATGGTACGAAGATTGTACATATCAGTACGAATATGTGCCCGGAACACAGGAGAGAGATTATTAAAGATTTGAAAGAGATGCTGCAGTGTCAGCAGAAAGTAATCTGTGTGACTACGCAATTGATTGAGGCGGGCGTCGATATTTCGTTTCACTGTGTAATACGCTCTCTGGCGGGACTGGACAATGCTGCGCAGGCAGCAGGGCGCTGCAACCGCAGCGGTGAATATGGTCAATGTTGTAAAGTATATCTTCTGAATTTAAATGAGGAAAGGCTGGGAAATTTAAAAGAAATCAGAACCGGGCAGCAGATATCAAGGCAAATGATTGAAGGTGGTAATTATTCTGATTTTCAGTCTGTCGAAACGCTGAAGAGTTATTTTGATAATTATTACAGGGAACAGAAAGAAGAAATGGAATATAATGTGGAAGATATGGGTGTGCAGACGGATCTGATTGACCTGTTATCCATGAACAGGTACAGAAGGAGTTTGAAAATGGACCGGAATGGAGGGTTCTATACAGGACAGGCTTTTCAGACGGCCGGCGAGAAATTTCATGTAATTGACGATAAATCTGTTTCGGTCATTGTCCCATACAATGAGGAGGCAAAGGAGATCATATCTTCCCTGCGTTCGGAGCTCAGCGGTGATGAGCTGGTAAAAACTCTTCGTAAAGCACAAAAATATACAGTCGGTCTGTACGAACAGGCAGAAAAGAAACTGATGGAAGAACATGCTTTGGAGATGCTCGCATGCGGTGTGCATGTTCTGGAGGAAAGATATTATGAT
>SFEV01000125.1 GCA_004557975.1 Lachnospiraceae bacterium | reverse complement strand
AATCTACCATTTTTCCCATTATAATTAAAAAATATGAGCCAAGGGAAAAATCGACGTTAGGCTCATTTGTCGGGTAACTCAAATATGATATCAGGGTCAAAGACTTTTGACCCATGATGCCGGAGGGATAGTTGACAGGGCAACAAATGGAAGGGTTTCATGAATGAAAAATAAGTATTTGTATAAATTAGGCTGCGTTGTGCTGGCCGGCAGTATGCTGCTGTCCATGCCTGCTGTGGCCACTGCGGCACAGCAGGAGCCATATACGGAGGCGATGCTGCCTGAGAGCGAGTCGGAGACGGATTCTTTAAAGGATCTGCCGGAGCTGGAAACGTCGGAGACGGATCCGACGGAGACAACGGACATTCCGGTTGAGACGGAAAAACAGACGGATGCGGTTTCGAGGACGGATGAAATTCCGGACATCGGTCTGGCACCGGGGGAGGAGTCGGAGAAGAATGGCGGGGGCAATGCTTCCGTTCCGCTGCAGCTTCCGGGAACAGAGCAGGATGGTTCTGAAAATCAGGAGCAGAAACGCGGTTCGACGACAGTCAAGGAGATAGAGGATGAGGGAAGTACCATCCAGAAACCGGATGGGGAGGAAACGCAGACGGATCACTCGGATGCGGCAGCCGGATATACTTCCAATATCATTGCAGGGAATGACATCTATCTGGGTGAGCTCTCAGACGAGTATGGTCTTACCTTTGCAGAACGGTTCGAGACGATCATGGACGGGATCGAGGAGGATTATCGTGCTTTTCTGGAGTATCCGGAGGAGTTTGTGGCGGAGAACTGGCAGGATGTACTGGCCGTTTACGTGCTGCGTCACGCGATGGACGAGGGAGGCATCACACTCAACGCCAAATGCAGAGATGAGCTGGAGAAGATCTTTTTCCTGATGAACATAAGGAGCAATTCTGCCATGCTGCGCAGACTGGAGGCTGAGCAGAGCGGCGAGGCGGACGCGGCGGCAGAGGCGGCCATCGAGACAGCCCGCGCAGAGGCACAGTCTGCAGAGGAGAAAGCAGAAGAGGATGTCCAGCCTGCAGAGGAGAAAACGGAAGAGGATGCCCAGGCGGCAGAGAGCACAGAAGAGCAGACTGCAGAGGAGAGCCCTGCAGCGGATGATTCCGGTGCGGTGCGGACAAACCGGCGTGCGGCAGGCAGCAAAGCTTCCGACGGAGAAAAGGAAGATTCTGAGCTGGCAAAAGAAGATTCAGAGACGGAAAAAGAAGACTCTGAGACAGAGAAGGAAACTTATGCGCTGACGGTGGAGGATTATATTACACTTTACGGCGCGGAGGATGAGGAAAAGGAGCTTCTGGAGAAATATACTTCCACCGAATGCCGACAGCTCTGTGCGATTGTCACAGCGGCAAAAGGGTTTGTGCGCGGTGAGGCGGGGGAAGGCGTAAGCGAAGAGCGGATCGCCATCGTTTCTGCAGCCTGCAGCCTGATCGGAAAAGTCGGCTATTTCTGGGGCGGCAAATCCTATGCCATGGGCTGGGATGACCGATGGGGAGATCCCATGACGGTTTCTGCCTCGGGAAGTCGAAGCAGCGGTACGGTCCGTTCCTACGGTCTGGACTGCAGCGGTTTTGTGGCGTGGTCCTACTACAACGGCCTGAATGGAAAAGATGCAGGGATCGGCAATCATACCACGACCCAGTGGGATGCCACTGAGATGGTGGACAGCCGGAAAGCAAAACCAGGTGATCTGGTATTTTATCGCCCCGGCAGCGCAGGGGACGACAACCATGTGGGCATTGTGATCGGCGTTAATGATAATGGCAGTCTTCTGGTGGCACATTGTTCCTCCAGTCAGAATGGCGTAGTAACCGGCGAAGCATGGTCTGCGGGATTTCAGTATGTCCGCAGCCCGATCGGACTGGATGATGAAACCTCAGGTTGACAAATTTTGACAGCGCTGTTATTATGTTAAAAGAACAAGGGCGTTCTGATTTATTCAGTGCACCCTTTTTTTGTTACATAGAGAATTCCTTTGTAACAAAAGCACTCCGTGCAGACGATGATCCATGTGATTTATGAGCTTTGAAGTTCTGAAATACAGAAAAATGGATAAAATGAAACGAATACACAGACACACCGCCGCGCAGCCGGCGGACGATGAAGGAGTA
>SFEV01000003.1 GCA_004557975.1 Lachnospiraceae bacterium | reverse complement strand
TAACCGAATAACTGCTTCGCAGTTTATCAGATGGGGCTTGTACCCCACCTGATACAAGCAAGTCCCTACCCACCACTTAATGCTCTGCGCATTTGAAGTAGGGGACTTGCTTGATTCGGTTAAAATGAAATCCTGAAAATAAAAAAGAATGATAAGAAAATGCGGTTGTCAGAAGAGGATCCTGACAACCGTTTGTGATCATGTATGATAGCAGGTGAACAACGTTTCATATTCCCTGAACATAGAATTGTGCAATTATAATTTGAAAAGTGTATTCAAAATACCTCTTCCAAGGGAAGAACCCACATTACCCCCAAGGCGTTTGCCAAAACTTCCCCCGAGGGATTTTCCTACTTCATTTCCAAGTTCACGGCCAATAGTTCCTGCGACGGAAGAAGCAGTTTTTGTTACAACGCTTCTGGCGCGCTTCTTCTGTGCAGCTTCCTCGCGTTCTTTTTTCTTCAGCGCAGCAGCCATTTCTTTTTCCTGTTGTTTTAGTGCAGCAGCCATTTCTTTTTCCTGTTGTTTTTGTGCAGCAGCCGCTTCTTTTTCCTGTTGTTTTTGTGCAGCAGCCATTTCTTTTTCCTGCTGTTTTTTTGCGGCAGCTTCCGCTTCTGCTTTTTCCCTGGCCTGCAGATCCTCTATGGATTTTCGCTGCAGAAACTCATATGCGGAATCACGGTCTACAGCCTGGCAGTATTTGCTGTAGAGCATGCTTTCCCTGATCTGCTGTTCCCGGTCAGAGTCAGAGAGGACGCTCATCTGACTCTGTGGGGGAAGAATCCTGCATTTTTTTACTATAGTAGGTATACCCTGCTCATCCAGAACAGAGATGAGAGCTTCTCCGATTCCAAGCTGAGTCAGTGTATCGTAGGTGTCAAACTGAGGATTTTCACGGAAAGACAGGGCAGCAGCTTTGGCGGCTTTCTGCTCTGCCGGTGTATAGGCACGGAGAGCATGCTGTACTTTGTTTCCGAGCTGAGCCAGAACACTGTCGGGAATGTCTCTTGGGTTCTGGGTGATGAAAAAGATTCCCACACCTTTGGAACGGATCAGTTTCACTACCTGTTCAATCCTGGACAGTAAAGCTCTTGGCGCATGGTCGAAAAGCATATGTGCTTCATCAAAAAAGAAAACTATTTTTGGTTTGGCGCAGTCGCCGGTTTCCGGGAGTGTTTCGAAAAGCTCGGAAATCATCCAGAGCATAAAGGTTGCATACATAGTAGGATTCTGCATAAGCTTCTGGCAGTCCAGGATGGAGATTCTTCCTTTGCCATTGCAGTCAGTGCAAAGCCAGTCATGGATATCCAGTGCAGGTTCTCCGAAAAACTGGTCGCCACCCTCTGCTTCCAGAGCCACTACTGACCGGATAATGGCAGACAGACTCTGTTTGGAAATATTTCCGTATTCCATTGAAAACTCTTTGGCATTTTCGCCAACATACTGCAGCATGGAACGAAGATCCTTGGTATCAATGAGCAGAAGATTCTGGTCATCGGCGATTTTAAAAACAACAGTGAGAATATCAGTCTGGGTATCATTGAGATCCATAACACGGCTGAGAAGAAGAGGACCCATTTCAGAAATTGTGGTTCGAAGCGGCATTCCCTTTTCCCCGTATACATCCCAGAAAACGGAAGGATAACCATGGAAATCAAAGTTTTCAAGCCCCAGGCTGTCTATCCGGGTGCGGAGATTGTCGTTCATAGATCCGGCATTACACATACCTGCCAGATCGCCTTTGGCATCTGCAAGAAATACAGGGATACCACAGTCACTGAAGGATTCGGCCATTACTTTAAGCGTGACGGTTTTACCCGTTCCTGTGGCCCCTGCAATCAGTCCGTGGCGGTTGGCCATTTGCGGGTAAATCCATACATTCTCTTCACCGGATTTACCAATGAGAAGCTTGTTGTCCTGATACATAAAAACACTCCTTCCTTATAACTGTGAGGATGATTTCAGTGGCTGTTCAGTAAATGACACTGAAGTGATGAACAAGTATAATTCTTGACTATACTTTAGCATATGGGTGTTCTTTATGCAAGAAGTGTGAAAGAGAACAGAAGAAATTCCGGGAAACCCTGTGCAACATATGGTTGCGTTTAAGAGGAAAAGGGAGCGATTAAGTTGGTGGAATTACCCGGCATGATGGGATAAAATATATTCATCAAAGACGAAGGAGATGAATCGCTATGAGTTTGGGGCAGAATCTACAGTTTCTCAGAAAAATGGGAAATAAAATGACGCAGGAGGAGCTTGCGGAAAAACTTGGCGTCAGCAGGCAGACAGTTTCGAAATGGGAACTGGATGCAGTCTATCCGGAGATCAACAAGCTTGTGGAATTGTGCAATTTATTTTCATGTACGATGGATGAATTGGTTCGGGAAAATATGAATGTGAGTGATGAGGCATATTCGGACATTCGAATAGAAACTGTGAAGGCATTTTATTATGCGAAATATGCTGTGATCAGTGCGGAGCCGGAAGCTGATGCTCTGCATCACGTAAGACAGTGGGCGAGAGAGTTAAAGATAGAGAATCCGGAAATTATTGGATGGGATTTTCCGCTTTTGTCACAGGAGCAGATCAATGTATATAACATGCATGGGTATGAGGCGGCATTGGTTTTGCCGGATAAAACTGTATCAGACGGCGTAAAATTGAATATATTCAGGCAGGAAAGACAGAAGTATATTGCAATTACGATTAAGTCACCGATGACAGCTCCGTTCCGGTTGATTCCAAATGCATATAAGGTCTTAATGACTCATATGAAAATAAACGGAATTGGACATAAAGCGGATAAAAAGGTTATTCCGTGTTTTGAAAAAGAGTATGATATGGAAGGTGTGCATTATATGGATGTATATATCGCAATTGAATAGTGCCATGGCAGAAATTACCGCTTTAGCTCTGTCTCGCAGCTTACTCCATGGGCCATTTGCCAGATCCCCTGAATACCACATTCCACCATGCTTTTTACGGCGGCGTCCGTGTAGAAAGCCATATGCTGGGTCATGATGACATTACGGAACTGATGAAGGTAGAACCAGTTTCGGTTGGACAGAA
This sequence comes from Lachnospiraceae bacterium, assembly GCA_004557975.1. GTDB lineage: Bacteria > Bacillota > Clostridia > Lachnospirales > Lachnospiraceae > Choladousia. Next base: position 90,897 of record SFEV01000003.1, on the reverse strand, counting down.
TGTCTGTCCGGTGATCCTCATGGATGATGCCCTCTTCACCCTCGGAAGTATCCATGCCCAAAGCGCCAATCTTCTGGCTTTCGATGCCTTCCACCAAAGCCTCAATGTCCATCAGCTCTCCGCGGGAGCAGTTTATGAGGATGACGCCGCTGCGCATCTTTGCTATGGTCTGCCGATTGATAATATGCCGGTTGGAATCCAGCAGCGGCATATGGAGTGTAATTACATCTGAACGGGACAGCAGATCATCGAAATCCACATACTCGACAAGTGTTTCTATGGAAGGATTCCGGTAAAGGCCATACGCCAGAAGGCGGCAGCCAAAACCGGACAGATTACGGATTACCTGGGAACCGATCTTGCCGGAACCGACAACGCCAATGGTAAGATCTTTCATTTCACGTCCCTGAAGACCGTTCAGAGAGAAGTCGTTCACCTGACCCCGCCACAGCGCCTGCTTATAATGACGGAGACACATGAGAATCATCATGACTGTGAAATCTGCCACGCCGTTGGGAGCATAGGCGGCGTTGCAGACCCGGATGCCTAGTGATCCTGCATACTCGAGATCAATGTGATTGCAGCCTATTGTGCGTGTGGAAAGATATCGTACACCCAGATTATGCCATGCATCCAGCAGTGGTTTATTGATTTGCCCCTGTCCCATAATGGAGATGCCTTCACAGCCTGCGGCCAGTCCGGCATTCTCAAGTGAAGGAACATGTTCTGTGATTTTCAATTCTATTCCAAGCTTCGCTTCCTGAGCCCGCAATTCTGACAGTTCATCAGCTCTCGATTCGTAAACCATAATTTTCATCGTATTTTACTCCTTTAGAAGATATAATTATTTGTTATAATAAAACGGATAATGACGGATTGCAAATTCTTAATTATGATATTAAAATAACATTAACTTATGGGAAACGGGAGGAACGATGAATATTAATCAGTTGAAATATTTTGTGGCGGTTGCGGAACAGCGCAGTTTTACAAAAGCAGCCGTTCAGTACTATCTTTCGCAGACGGCTATTACCCAGCAGATTCGGGCATTGGAATCAGCCCTGGGAGTTGAACTGTTCAACCGCAACAGCCGTCCTGTATCTCTGACTCCTGCGGGCAGCATCTTTTTCAAGGAAGCCAAAGCCATCCTGATGCGCATGGAGACTGCTGTAAGCAGAACAAGAGACGCCTCCGCAGGCCTGGTAGGTTCCATTCGGATCGGCTATACCAAAGGATATGAGCGGAGCAACCTGTCTGATCGGCTCAGGCTTTTTCATCGGGCATATCCCGGCATTCTTCTTACCTGCTACAGATGTGATACGGACATGCTGGCGGCCGGTCTGCTGAACGGTGAGTATGATCTTATTTTTACCTGGGACAGTACAAATATCCGCCATGAACCTCAGGTGGAAAGCCGGCTGGTGGAGAAAGCCAGGCTGGTGGTGGCTCTTTACAACAGCCATCCTCTTGTTCAGCACACCAGCCTGCGCCGCGAGAATCTGAAAAATGAAATTATTCTGTATATGACTCCTTCCGGTACGGGAAATTCCTTTGGAGATGCGCATTTTATGCAGCTTTATCAAAAAGCAGGCTATCAGCCCAATATCCTTCTTCGCTCCAATGATATAGAAAGTATTCTGATGATGGTTGCGGCGGAAGAGGGGATTTCAATCCTGCCGGATTATTGCACGAATAAGCTGACCAATGCGGATAATCTGACCTTTGTTCCGCTGACAGGAGAAGAGGAAACAGAGGAGATTCTGGCAGTCTGGCGTAAGGACAATATCAGTGCACCTTTGACGTATTTTCTGGAATCGTTATAATTGTTGTGTATCCGACACGGTCTTCCTGCCAGGGAGAATAATAAAATGAGCGGATTGTGAATGTTTTGGTCGATTTTGGGAGTGCAAAGCACGGAAAAACCGACGTCTGAACGTAAGCTGCCCCGGGTCGTAAGGCTTCCGGGGCAGTGTTCGTGTTATGAAAGGATCCCTTTACTCTTCAAATTCCTTCCGCAGCGTCTCTTCCATGAGCTCCAGCGGCGCCTCCACACCCGTCCAGAGGGTGAAGTTCAGAGCACCCTGGCAGGCCAGCATTCCAAGACCATTGACGGTTCGGGCATGGCGGTTTGCGGCCTCTTTCAGAAACAGCGTTTCCGCCGGGTTGAAGACCACATCACATACGGTCATATGGTCAGAAATGGTATCGTAATCGATATCCGGCTTTGCGTCAGCGTCCGGCATAAGGCCGATGCTGGTGGCATTGATCAGGATATCCGTGCCGGCAGGAATTTTCTGCTTCGGCTCCCAGGTCATAGCTGTGGAATCGGCTTTGGTGTTACGCTTCAGAACCAAAGCCAGCTCCTCTGCGCGTTTTGCGGTGCGGTTGATGATGGTCACAAAAGAAGCTCCGGCAAGGGCACATTCCACAGCGATGGCTTTTGCCGCACCGCCGGCGCCCAGAATGACAATCTTCTTACCGGGCAGGGAAATATTTTTATTTTTCAGAGCCTGCACAAATCCCTTGCCGTCTGTGTTCTCTCCGAAAAGCTTTCCATCCCGCACCACGATGGTGTTGACTGCCCCTATAATTTCTGCTGCCTGGGAAAGCTCGTCCAGATAGGGCAGTACATTGATCTTGTGGGGCATGGTCAGATTCATACCTTTCATGTGGAGAGCACGGATGGATTTCATCGCATCATCAAAATCCTCTCGTGTGACTTTCAGAGTAAGGTAACGGTAATTCAGGCCACAGGCCTCATAAGCGGCTTCCTCCATAACTCCTGTAGGGTTGCCGTCCACCGGATCTCCGAATACGCCGGTTATTTCTGCACGGTAATTTTTAGCCATAATTGCATCCCCCTTGTGTAATATCACTCAGTTCCCCGGCAGTGTCCCGCCGGGCATATCGTTAATGACAGTATAAATAGAAATGGAAGACGGGTCAATGAGAAAATGCGGCGTTGCGCTCTGACCCGATTTCAAAACAAAAAAATTCGAAAATGGAATAGTCTGGAGCAAAAGAATGTGATAGGATATATAATTAGAAGTGCAGTACAGAAAATTTTATTTCTGAGTAAATCAAGGTGGAAGGAAGGGAGTATTGTGAAAACACATGCACAGGCAGCTTCTCAGATGACGGAGGGTCCGATATGGAAACGGATTCTGTATTTTGCGCTGCCGCTGATGGTCGGAAATTTGTTTCAGCAGCTTTACAATACGGTGGACAGTATTGTGGTGGGAAATTTTGTGGGAAAAGAGGCTCTCGCCGCCGTGGGGACGGTAGATCCGGTGATTAATACATTTATCGGTTTCTTTCTTGGAATGTCTGCCGGGGCCGGTGTCGTCATTTCCCAGTATTTTGGGGCAAAGGATGACAGGAGAGTGAGCCGTGCGGTACATACAACGATTGCCATGACGCTGATTCTCTGCGTGGTGTGCACAGTGGGGGCGCTGCTTGCATTGCCCGCGCTTCTGAAGCTGATAGGCACACCGTCGGATGTGTACCCTGAATCAAAAACGTATCTGACTATTTACTTTGCGGGAGTGACAGGGCTTCTGCTTTATAATATGGGGTCCGGCATTCTGCGGGCGGCCGGTGATTCAAAGAGACCTCTGTATTTTCTGATTTTTTCTACTCTGATCAATATTGTATTTGATCTGCTTTTCGTGGCCGGTCTGCGCCTTGGAGTAGCGGGAGCGGCATATGCGACAATTCTGGCGCAGGGGTTGTCTGCCCTGCTGGTGCTTTATGTACTGACAAAGGAGACGGAATCCTACAGAATCCGCTGGCGTGAACTGACCATTGATCCGGTACTGCTTCGCCAGATTGTGAAGATTGGCCTTCCCAGTGCCCTTCAGATGATGATTACGTCTTTCTCCAATGTATTTGTACAGGCGTATATCAATCATTTTGGATCTTCGGTAATGGCGGGCTGGTCCTCCTACGGCAAGATTGATAAGATCTGTCTGCTTCCGATGCAGAGCATTGCGCTGTCTGTCACTACCTTTACAGGCCAGAATCTGGGGGCCGGAAAGGTGGACCGCTGCAGAAAAGGCACCAGGGTGGCATTGTGTATGAGTGTGGCAGTTGCAGTTGCACTCATTTTCCCCATATGGTTTTTCGCCACACCGCTGGTATCACTGTTCAACCATGATCCGGAGGTATTGAAATACGGCACACTGATTGTCCGGCTCATGATGCCGTTTTATGTGGCTATCTGTTTCAATCAGGTATATTCCTCCACCATGCAGGGTGCCGGAAATACGAAGGTGCCTGTCATTATCATGCTGTGCAGTTTTATTGTATTCAGACAGATTTATCTGTTTATTGCTTCGCGGGTATCGGATTCCTTTATCCCCATTGCATTGGGCTATCCGCTTGGATGGATTGTGTGCAGTATTTTCCAGGTACTTTATTATCGCACGGTGAATCTGGAGAAATACCGTCTGACGAAGACGGAATGATTGTTGCGATACCGTTTACAGAAGCATAATTTCATGATAACATATGACTACAGTCAGAAGTAAAACTGACATTTTAACTGATCAGCATAAAGGATAATCGCAACGCAGATTTCTACTCAAGGAGGTTTTTATGCCAATAGAATACAAAGATCAGGAATACAAAGAGAGCAAAGCGGAAATACTTCGCCGTCAGTCCATGGAAAGGTTTTTAAAATTTGATCAGGAGAAAATGATTTCTCTTTTTGATCTGCCGCATGACGAAGAAACCATGAGTATTCAGTTCCTTGGGCAGACCTATACCATAAACAGAAAAAGCGGGGAACTGATGCAGGGGGAACGGTTTGCCGATCTGGATGAAATGGCATCTGTTTATGAGTTTCTGACGACAGCAACACATTTGCCGCATGAGACAAATGACTGGCAGTCCATTGCAGCCCTGTGTACAAACACAACAGATACCTCCCTTGGAAGATATATTGAATATCTCAAACCATTCGAAGGAAAGTTAACTCTTATGCAGGAAGCATGTGCAAAGCTTGGCGGGATTCCTGCCGGTAAAGGAGATGTAAGCAGCCTGATTCCGGTCTTTAACGGAATAACCGTATGGTTTCAGTACTGGGAAGCGGATGATGAATTCCCGGCTTCTGTACAGTTTTTATGGGATGCATCCATCAAAGATTTCTTCAGGTGGTCCATTCTCTGGAACATCATGACCTGTATTACAAAACGCATGAGAGAAGTAGTCGGATTAGATTAGAGCTTCAAACACTGCATTTTGCCACCATCCATTGTGTTGGTGGTATTCTTTTTCGGATAACGGTGAAAAAGTATGCGAAAGGGTAAGAAATCATGGAAGATATACGGCAGGGAGCTATTGTAGAACGGACTGAACTGTATTAGAATAGAAAAATCAGAGTAACTGTCCAGGACAGAAAAAAGGAAGGTATTTGGTATGGATAATTTTACATTTTATGCACCGACTTATTTTGTATTCGGGAAGGCTACGGAAAATGAAACCGGAAAATATGTAAAACGCTTCGGAGGATCGAAGGTGCTGATTCACTACGGCGGCGGTTCGGTTGTACGTACGGGATTGCTTGACCGTGTGAAAAAATCTCTGGAAGCAGAAAATCTCGGATACGTCGAGCTGGGTGGTGTCAGACCGAATCCACGCAGCGGGCTGGTTTATGAGGGAATCCGGCTTTGCAGAAAAGAAAAGGTGGATTTTATTCTCGCTGTCGGCGGAGGAAGTACCATCGACTCTGCGAAGGCGATTGCGGCAGGAGTGCCTTATGACGGAGATTTCTGGGACTATTATCAGGGCAGGGTTGTGGAGGAAGCACTTCCCCTGGGCACAGTTATCACCATTTCAGCAGCAGGCAGCGAAGGTTCCGCCGATTCTGTGATTACGAAGGAAGAAGGCATGTATAAGCGCGGAGCAACGGGTGAGGCGCTGAGACCGAAATTCACCATTATGAATCCGGCCCTGACTCAGACACTTCCGCCTTATCAGACTGCGTGCGGGATAACGGATATTCTTGCCCATCTGTATGAGAGGTATCTGACCAACACAAAGGATGTGGAATGTACAGACAGGATGATTGAGGGACTGATGCTGACCATGCTCCATGAAGGGCCACGCGTTATGGAAAATCCCGATAATTATGAGGCCCGCGCCAACATCATGTGGGCCGGAATGATGGCTCATAATAATTCCTGCGGTGTGGGAAGAAGTCAGGACTGGACGAGCCACGACATTGAGCATGAGCTGTCTGCCATGTATGACTGTGCACACGGTGCAGGTCTTGCGGTAGTGATGCCGGCAGTGTTTACATATAATCTGAAGCATGATGTGCTTCGTCTGGCCCAGCTGGCAGTCAGAGTGTGGGGATGCCAGATGGATTTTGGCAATCCGGAGAGAACAGCAAAAGAAGGCATCGAGGCACTGCGCAGATTTCTGATTTCCATCGGTATGCCGAAGAATTTCGGGGAGCTGGGGGCTCAGGAAAAAGATATTGAAAAAATGGCACACAGCTGCTGCTACGGAGACGGCAGAACGGGTACAACCGGCGGATATGTGTCATTGAATCAGCAGGATGTGGAAAATATCTATCGGCTGATGCTGTAACCAGGAAAATCCATACAAAGGCAGGAGTAAAGTGATGAAAAGACCGAGGATTGCAATTCCGGAGATGAATCAGAATCTCAGCAACTATTTCAATGCCCTGTCTGCGGCGGGAATGGAGGCAGTGGCGATTTCTGTGCGGACGGGACAGGAGCAGCAGAAGGATCCGCAGGATTTTCTGGATTATTCAAAATTCAGGGTGGAGGAATACGACGGTCTTCTGCTTCCCGGGGGCGGAGATATTAACCCCGCGCGTTACGGACAGGAGGACCAGGGGAGCAACACAATTATTGACGAACTGGACGACCTGCAGTTTTCCATACTGGATGACTTCGTAAAGAGCGGCAAACCTGTTCTGGGCATCTGCAGGGGTCATCAGGTACTTGATGTATATTTCGGAGGAACGATGATTCAGCATCTTCCTACAACCGCCATCCATTATCGCATGGAGAGCGGGCCGGACATTGTCCATGGCTGCAGAGCGGAGAAGGGAAGCTGGCTGGCAGAGATTTACGGGACAGAATTTATCCATAACAGTGCCCATCATCAGGCTGTGGGAATACTGGGTGAAGGACTGGTGGTGGATGGCCGCTGTCCGGAGGATGACACTGTGGAAGCATTTCATCATTCCAGACTTCCTGTTTATGGTCTCCAGTGGCATCCGGAACGGATGTGCCTGGAATGGGAACGGGAAGATACCGTAAACGGGCTTCCGGCTTTCCGGTTCTTTGGCAGCGTATGCGGGCTTTCCGTCCCGGTTTCGAAATAATACAGGAAAAGTGAGGCGGAGGATGAGAGAGAAGAAGAAATTCTCCCCGATCCCGGGACTGAGCCGGGAGGAAGAGGAACAGAAACTGGCAGAGATCATCACCGTGGCGCAGAAGAATCTGGAGCGAACCGAGGGCTACATTAGAAAATTGTCCGAGGAGCTGTATGATCTGATGGAGACGTACGGCCCCAAGGACAAAGAAGCGCTGTCACTTCTGCACAATACCCAGTCACAGCTTCGCGAGAACAGGCGCGATCTGGTGCGATGCCGGAAGGCGAGAATGAAGCCGTACTTCGGACGGATTGATTTCAGAGATCCGCACCAGCCGACGGAGGAATCCTATTATGTGGGCCGTGTGGGGATTTCAGGAGACGGATCGGAGCCGATCGTCATAGACTGGCGGGCTCCGGTGGCGTCGGTTTATTACGAAAGTGCCGCAGGCCCCTGTAGGTACGTGGTGGAAAACGGAGGGACCTGCGAGATCGACCTGAAGCGTAAACGCACTTACGAAATCGCGGAGGACAGACTGGTCGATTTTTTTGATTCTGATGTGGTGGCAAATGATGAACTGCTGACGAAATATCTGGCAAAAAACAAGGAAGCAGTTCTGGGCGAAATTATTGCCACGATTCAGAAAGAACAGAATACGATTATCCGCAAATCACCAAAGACAAATCTGATTGTTCAGGGTGTGGCAGGCTCCGGGAAGACAACCGTGGCCATGCACCGAATCTCCTATATTTTGTACAACTATGCTGAGGAATTCCGTCCGGAAGACTTTTACATTATCGGAAGCAACCGTATTTTGCTGAATTACATCACCAGCGTGCTGCCGGATCTGGATGTGTACGGAGTATCTCAGATGACCATGGAGCAGCTCTTCGTGCGGCTTCTCTATGAGGACTGGGATCCGCGGATTCACCGCATCTGTCCCATCGACAAAAAGAACAGAAACGCCTGTATCAAAGGAAGCTATGCATGGTTTCACGATCTGGAGCAGTTCTGCAGAGAATATGAGAAGGCAGTGATTCCGGAAAAAGAGATTCGCATGGAGAAAAACGGTGTCCTCCTTGTGAAGGAATCTGTGATACGCAGCTACGTGGAGAACAATCCGCAGATTTCCCTTCAGGGAAAGATCAATATGCTCAATGAGATTGTTCAGTCGAAACTGGAAAATGAATTGTCCGGGAAACACGTTTCTTATACGCAGGAGGAGAAGAAGGAACTGAACCGCAGGTACCGGTGGTATTTCGGAAAGGATGTCTGGAAAGGCTCCATCTTTGATCTGTACCGGGAATTTCTGCATGCTCAGGAACAAAAGGGCAGTGCTGTGCCGATCCCGGAAAATACGTTTGACCTCTATGATCTGGCGGCCCTGGCTTATCTGTACAAACGCATCAAAGAGACAGACGGCATCCGGGAAGCCAGCCATGTGATCATTGATGAGGCCCAGGACTTCGGTATGATGGCGTACGGTGTGCTGGCGTACTGCATGCGCGGCTGCACGTATACCATTATGGGGGATGTGTCCCAGAATATTCATTACGGCTATGGCCTGAATGACTGGAAGGATCTGCAGAAGCTGATTCTGACAGGTGCATACGACAGCTTTGAGCTGCTGAAAAAAAGCTACCGGAATACGGTGGAGATCTCAGATTTTGCCACAGAGATACTTCGGCACGGCAGTTTTTCCATTTATCCGGTAGACCCCATACGACGGCACGGGAAGAAAGTACGTGTGGAAGAATGCAGCAGCGAGGAGGCCATGCTGCGTGAGACGGCGGAGACTGTGGAAAGATGGCAGAAAGAGGGGCATGGAACCATAGCAGTGATCTGCCGGGATGAGGCGGAAGCAGCCATGGTGAGTACGCACCTCGGCGAAAAGCTTTCTCTGGCGGACAGCAATCCGGAGACGACGGAGTTCGGCAAAGGTATTATGGTGCTCCCGGTGGAATACACGAAGGGACTGGAGTTTGATGCAGTCCTTCTTTACCATCCATCTGAGGAAAACTATCCGACGGAGGATCAGTACGTGAAGCTGCTGTACGTGGCGGCAACCCGTGCGCTCCATGAGCTGACGGTGGTTCATCAGGGAGATCTGACTGATCTGATCGGGAAACCGGTGTCCGAAGAGAAGCGCATGAATTCTCTGGAAAATGAAGGCTACAGAGAAATAAAACCGTATGAAAAAAAGAAAATCACAGCCAGGGAACAGGCGGTGCAGAATGCGCGGCAGGGAGACCGGGAGCGGGCGGAGCGAAGCTCAATAGGCCCCAGGCCGATCGTGGTACAGCAGGCGCAGAAACCGCGCAGCGAACCGGGGACAGCGGAGGAAAGCATGAAGCTGCGCAGTAGTTCGGGAACAGCAGGGGAAAGCATGAAACTGCGCAGCAGGGCGGGGACGGTGGATGAAAGTATGAAACTGCGTACCGGTGCGGAGACAGAAAACAGATGCGCGGAACTCCGGAAATCCGGAAATCCTGCAGGAAATATCCGCGGAAAGCTTTCAGAAAATCAGGTACCGCTGAATCCCTCTCCATATCAGTTCCGTGATGTGCCCGGCACCGACAGGCTTCGTCCGGCGGGACACAGCCGCATTGACAATTCTGTACGCATGGTGCGCAAGACCAGGAAATATCTGGATGTGATCAGCAGCTACGGGACGCTGCGTCTGACGCCGCTGGAGGAAGGAATCATCCGCGTACAGTTTCAGAAAGGCGCGATGGCAGAGTTTGAGCCGGGCTACTGGAATTATGAGCCGGAAGCTGTCGTTTCCTGGACAGCGAAGGAGGGGAAAAGTCTGGTGGAGGTTTCCACAGGATCGGTAACGGTTCAGATAGAAAAGAAGTCAGGGGCACTGCAGTTTTTTGACAAGAACCGGAAATTGCTGCTTGCAGAAAAAGCAGCGCTGCCGAGGCAGATGGAGACTGCAGGGGATATGCAGAGCTGGGTATATTTTGACTGGCCAAAGAAGGAAAAGCTGTCTGCAAAAGGAATGCTCTCTGACGATCTGGAACGGATGAATCAGAAAGCAAGATATATCAGCTTCGGCGGCAGACAGCTGCGCATGCCGCTGCTTGTCTCTGAGTACGGGTACGGAATCGGAGTCTCTGCGGAAAAAACGGTGATGTGCTGTGACATTCCCATGTATGGACCATACGTGTATACAGAGGGAGCGAAGCAGATTGATTACTATTTTCTCTTTGGGGGAGATTACGAGGGAATACTGAAGCTGTATAAGAAACTTTTAAAATAAAGAAAAATTATAACTGTGAAAGTATTGAATAGATACGAAATTTTTGTCATATAGCTGTCTACAAACGACAGAAAATATGGTAAAATCCATTAAGAAAGTATCGGAGTCAGAAAAAGAGTACCTGATACAGATAAGACCGGACGAGCTGGAATGGAAGGAGGAAACAGAAATGCTGGTGAATATGAATGATGTTCTGATTCCGGCGCGGAAACAGAAATACGCGGTGGGACTTTTTAATGCAGTGAATATGGAGCTGGCAAGAGGTATTATTGCGGCGGCAGAAGAGGCGCAGTCGCCGGTGATTATGGGGACTGCGGAGGTTCTTTTCCCGTATGGGCCGCTGGAGGAGGTATCGTACTACCTTCTTCCCATGGCGAGGAAAGCCGGCGTGCCTGTGGTGATTCATCTGGATCACGGACTTAAAAAAGAAACGTGTCTGAAGGCGCTGGAGCTGGGATTTTCCTCCATTATGTATGACTGTTCCACTGATTCCTACGAGGAAAATGTGCGAAAAGTAAAGGAGATGGCCGATATTGCCCATTCCTACGGAGCAACAATCGAGGGGGAGCTGGGACACGTGGGAGATAACGAAGGCTCTGCAGAGGGAGATTCCCGTCAGGAAGATCCTTCGAAGTATTATACCGATCCTGCCATGGCGAAGGATTTTGTGGACAGGACCGGAATAGATGCCCTGGCAATTGCGGTTGGTACGGCGCACGGAGCGTATAAGCTGCCTCCGAAGCTGGATTTTGACAGAATCCGTACGATTGCACGGACCGTGGACGTGCCGCTTGTGCTTCACGGCGGTTCCGGCCTGACCAATGAGGATTTCAGTCATGCGATCCGCGAAGGAATCAGCAAGGTCAATATTTTTACCGACATCAATATAGCTGCTGTGGAGGGGGAATTCAGGCAGTTCAGCAGCATGTCCAAAGGGCTGACAGACCTGATACCGGCAGCTGTTGAGGCCGTGAAGCAGGAGACTATGAAGAAGATGCGGCTGTTTGGAAGTGACGGAAAAGCGTCTGCAAAAGCCGGAGAAGTCTGCAGCGGAGATCATTCGGATGAAGTGCGTAAAATTGCACGGCTTGTGGCAGCGGAGCTGAAGAAGTATCAGAATTAATCAGACGGGGTCCGGGGAGAAAAGAACGCACGGACCTTTTCCTGAACGTGAGCGTGCTTCAGCCACACCAGATTGAATTCGCGCACGATGGTTTCACCCTGAATGCTGAATTTATCCAGATCCGGGTCACTGTCGGCCAGAACATTGTATACGAAGGAGACTCCCAGTCCTGTCTTCACAAGCTCCAGGATCAGCTTGAAACTGGAGATGCAGATGTGGCGGCGGAACTGGCTGAGGGATTCATTGTAGCCGTAGAGTTTCTGTTCCAGAATGGCCCGGGTACCGGAGCCTTCCTCACGGTGGATGATGGTCTCCTCCAGAAGCTCTGCGACCGAGATTTCTCTGCCCGCAAAGGGATGCCCCTTCCGGCAGATGCCGACGAAGGGCTCCCTGCGCAGGCAGCGGCTGTCAAAATGTTTCTTGTCAAAGAAGCCTTCCACGATGGCAAAGTCCAGCTGGTTTTCATCCAGGAGCTTCAGCAGATGCTCTGTATTATCTACAATCAGTGTGAGCGCGTTATCCTTGCTGCCAAGATAGCGTATGATCTGATCGGTGATGACGTAGTCACCGATCGTTTTAGTTGCACCGATTTTCAGATCCATTGTCACCTCGTTCTGAAGTGTCTGACGGATCACACTGTCATTGTATCGCATGGCACGTGCATACTGCTCCAGCGCAGATGCCGCCGGTGTCTTGATCAGTTTTCTGTTTTCATATACAAACAGGCGGCAATGGTATTCATGCTCTAAAAAATGAATGTGCTGGGTCACGGCAGGCTGCGTGATGTGAAGCTGTTCAGCGGCTTCGCGGTAATTCATGGTATCGCACAGTGTCAGGAAAGTGTCCATCCGATAATCAAGCATTGTTTCCCTCCATTCATCTTGGATTGTCGATAAGAAATAATAATCATATCATAAAAAACGATAAATTGATTTTATCAAATGGCGGTGATAAAATCAATATAAAAGAAAACAAAAAGGAGACGAAAAAAATGAACGTTATTGTCATTGGCGGTGTAGCTGCCGGTACAAAAGCAGCCGCAAAACTGAAACGGCAGAACCGCTCTGCCCGGGTGACGGTTTACACAAAAGCACAGGATATTTCCTACGCAGGCTGCGGTCTGCCTTATTATGTGGGCGGAAGCATTGAGTCACGGGAGGAACTGATTGTCAATACTCCCGAAAAGTTTTCCGCACTTACAGGCGTAAATGTCAGGACAGGCATGGAGGCAGTCAGCGTGGATGCCGCAGCGAAGACAGTCACCTTCCGCAATCTGGAGAGCGGCATGGAAGCTCCAGAGAGCTATGACAGCCTGATTATCGCCACGGGTGCAGAACCCTTTGTTCCGAATGTAGCCGGTACAGAGCTTGAAGGTGTGTTCACCGTGCGCACTCCAGACGATGCCATTGGCCTGCGCAGCTATGTGGAGAAGAATCACTGCCGCAGTGCCGTTGTGGCCGGTGCAGGCTTTATCGGCCTGGAGATTGCCGAGAATCTCATAAGCCAGGGACTGAAGGTCACGGTGGTGGATATGGCAAATCAGGTAATGCCGAATCTGTTTGATCCTGATATGGCTGATTATATTCGCCGTCAGCTTCAGGCAAAAGGAATGAGAATTATCACCGGTGCCGCACTGGAAGAGATCACCGGAAGTGACCGGGCAGCAGGCGTGCGCACCAGTGTGGGTACACTGCAGGGAGATCTCGTGGTGCTGGCTATTGGTGTCCGCCCGGCCACTCGTTTCCTTGAGGAATCAGGACTGGAAATGAACAGAGGTACGATCGTGGTGGACGATCATCAGAGGACAAATCTTCCTGATATTTATGCAGCAGGAGACTGTGCCCAGGTACATAACCGGATCACAGGAAAAGGCCAGTGGTCAGCCATGGGCTCCACTGCAAATCTTACAGGACGCTGCCTCGCAAAGAATCTGTCCGGAGAGGATGTTTCCTACGGCGGATGTCTCGGAACGGGTGTTGTCCGTCTGGCGGAGGATCTGAACGCAGGCCGTACCGGTCTGACGGAAGCGCAGGCAGCAGATGCAGGCTTTGATCCTGTCACCATCACCTGTGTAACCGATGATAAGGCACATTATTATCCGGGGGCTTCCAGCTTTGTGACGAAGCTGATTGCTGACCGGGAGAGCCATCGCCTGCTGGGTATTCAGGTGGTCGGTGCAGGTGCCGTGGACAAGATGGTGGATATCGCTGTCACCGGAATTTCCATGAACGCCGCTGTCGAGGCCTTTGACACCATGGATTTTGCATATGCGCCGCCGTTCTCCACTGCCATCCATCCTTTTGTACAGGCATGCTATATCCTCGAAAACAAGCTTGCCGGAAGCTTTGAGACCTTTACTCCGGCTGAGTATGCGGCAGGAGCAGCGAAGGGCTACAGAGTTATTGATGTTCAGCCGGAAGCAAAGATTCCGGGAGCAACCTGGGTGAACCTGGCTGCAGTAGACGGCCCGGTGGAGGGGCTCGGACTCGACGATAAGCTTCTTCTCGTCTGTACAAAGGGCAAGCGCGGCTATTTCCTGCAGAACAGGCTGAAAGCATTTGGATATACGAATACCCGTGTTCTGGAAGGCGGTGCTTTTGTCAATAAGGTGAAGGTTTCCTCAGAGGGCGGAAAGCTGACACCTGCCGATATCAAGCGCGTCAAAGGTCTCGGATGTCTTCAGGACAAGCGGTATCCGGATCTTTTCAATGTCCGTGTCATCACGCGCAACGGCAAGATTACCGCTGAAGAGCAGCGCTCCATCGCGGAAGCCGCTGAGCTGTTCGGAAGCGGTGCTGTTACCATGACCACACGTCTGACACTGGAGATTCAGGGTGTCCGTTACGACGATATTCCGGCAGTGATAGACTTCCTGCAGGAGCGTGGCCTTCAGACAGGCGGTACCGGAAGCCTGGTGCGTCCGGTGGTTTCCTGCAAGGGCACCACATGTCAGTATGGCCTTCTGGATTCTTTCGGATTATCCGAAAAGCTTCATGAGAAGTTTTATATCGGCTATCACGGTGTTACCCTGCCGCATAAGTTCAAGATTGCCGTGGGTGGATGCCCCAACAACTGTGTGAAGCCTGATCTCAATGACCTCGGCATTGTGGGACAGCGTGTTCCGCTTGTGGATTTCACGAAATGCCGCGGCTGCAAGAAGTGCCAGGTGGAGAACAACTGTCCGGTGCACGTGGCCAAAGTAGTTGATGGAAAGATCCAGATTGACCCGAATGAATGCAATAACTGCGGACGCTGCAAGGGAAAATGTCCGTTCGGTGCACTGGAGGAGTACCAGGAAGGCTACAGGATCTACATCGGAGGCCGCTGGGGCAAGCGCATGGCCACAGGTCGTCCGCTTGGCAGAATCTTCACCTCTGAGGAGGAAGTACTGGATGTTGTGGAGAAAGCAATCCTGTTTTTCCGTGATGAGGGAATTTCCGGTGAGCGTTTTGCAGATACCATCCAGCGTCTTGGCTTTGAGTACGTGGAGGATAAGCTGCTGAATACGCAGATTGACAAGTCTGCGATCCTGAACAAGACAGTTAAGGGCGGCGCTACCTGCTAAAGGCAGACAAATACAGCGGCGGGAGCGGTGCAGACTGCCAGAGTGAGATTACTGTTCATGTGCCACTGTTTGGTGAAGCGTGTTGCTGTGAACGAAGTGAACAGTAGCAGAGTGAGCGTGAGTGATGCGTAAATATACTGCCATGAAGCAGTAATAAATGAAAACAGGTACAGATTTCCTGCTTTTGATGGAATCTGTATCTGTTTTTTATATACTTTTATGCTTTTTTCTGATAAAATAACAGCAATCGTATAAAAAATATCCAAAGACTAGCCTGAGTGGGGGGATTTTAATGAACAAGAAAGCAATTGTGGCAGGGCATATCTGTCTCGATATCACGCCGGTTTTTCCGTCAAAAAAAGTATCCAGGCTGACCGACATACTGACACCGGGAGCACTGATTCATATGGGGAATGCAGATGTACACACCGGAGGTGCTGTGGCGAATACGGGGCTTGCGATGAAACGTCTCGGGGCAGACGTGGCGCTCATGGGGAAAATTGGAAAGGATGCCTTCGGAGACATGGTCTGCAGTATACTGAGAACGTACGATGCAGAGAAAGGCATGCTGATTTCAGAGGAAGAATCCACGTCTTACTCTGTCGTACTGGCCGTCCCCGGAATCGACCGGATTTTCCTTCATAATCCGGGGGCAAATAATTCTTTCCGTGCATCAGATGTTCCGCAGGAAGCGCTCAGCGAAGCAGCGCTGTTTCATTTCGGCTATCCGCCGCTTATGAAATCCATGTATGAAAATGACGGCAGAGAGCTGACCGGGCTGATGCAGCGTGCCCGGGAATGCGGTGCAGCCACATCTCTCGATTTTGCTGCAATCGATCCGGATTCCGAGGCGGGAAAAACGGACTGGAAAAAGATTCTGGAGAACGTGATTCCCTTTGTGGACTTCCTGGTGCCAAGCGCAGAGGAGCTGTGCTACATGATAGACAGAGAAACCTTTGTCCGCTGGAATGAACGGGCAGCCGGCGGGGACATCACGGAGATACTGGATATCGAGGAGGATGTGAAGACTCTGGCAGAGAAATGCATGAGACTGGGCGCAAAGGTGCTTCTGATCAAATGCGGTGCAAAGGGAATCTATTATCAGACCGCCGACAAAGCGACACTGAGTCGGATCAGCCCCAGAGTGGAACTGGATGTGGATGCCTGGGCGGACCGGTGCGGATTTGAAAAGAGTTACGTGCCGGAACGGATTCTCTCAGGTACAGGAGCCGGCGATACCTGTATCGCGGCATTTCTGACCGCCATTTTAAAGGGATACGGTCCTGAGGAGACCATGCATCTGGCGGCAGCCACAGGGGCGTGCTGTGTGGCTGCGTACGATGCATTGAGCGGGCTGAAATCCTTTGAGGAGCTGAATGCAAAGATACAGGCGGGATGGGAGAAAAATGAGTTCCGAATATAAAATGGAGACTGTTCTGTTGTGACTGGTCCGAAAAATGAAAAAACAGGAGGTAACGAATGGGGAAAATTAAGTATGGCAGCCAGACGTATCCATGGCAGATGAATTATGAAAAATTCCATGGTAAGGTTCCGCATATGTCTGATGTGATTGTGCAGGCCGGTTTTACCGGTATGGAAGCAGAAATCTGTATGCTGGAGGAGTACTATCGGGACTGGCAGAGACTGAAAAATCTGCTGGATGAGAAACAGCTGAGCTTCGCGGCACTTGCAGTTCATGAGGACTGGATTCTTCCTGAAGAGACAGAGGAGGAACGGCTGCGGCTGGATGAAGCCATCGCATTTTTGAAACACTTTCCGTCGGCAAAACTGGTTTTGTGCCATGTGGCAGCTGACCCGGTCAGGGAGCGGAATCTTTATGAAAAACAGAAGAATCAGATGAAATGTATCACAGCGGCTGCGCGACGGGCGGCGGCAGAGGGGATTGTGTCCGTGTTCCATCCAAATTCCGGCCCCGGTTCTGTATTTCGCTGTGAGCAGGATTACTCTGTTATGTTTGAGACTCTGTATGCACAGGGGATAGGGTATGCGCCGGATATCGGGCATATGCTCAACGGAGGGATAGACCCTCTGAAAATTATAAAGGAACACAGAGAACTTGTGCAGCACGTTCATTTCAAGGATATGACTCCCGATCATGCCTGGACGACCATGGGAACGGGAATCGGGGATTTCCGGTCTGTTGTGGATTTCCTGGATGAATCAGGCTATTCCGGATGGATTATGACGGAGGATGAATCACCGGATGCGGTGAGAGATTCGGACGGAGTCGTTCTGGCAGATGGAAGCTATATGAGCAGGATACGGAAATGATGGTTCAGAGAGGGGGATTTTAATGAAGAAGCATACAGTGGCGATCATGGGCCTGGGAGTCCGTGGGAAAACGCATTTAAAGGGAATTCTTGAAAATCCGGACCGGTATCAGGTCGTAGGTATCTGTGATATCCGCCGGGATGTAATGGAAGCAGTGTCGGAAAAATTTCATCTGTCAGTTCCCATGTATACGGAAGTGGAAACTATGCTGGCAGAGACAAAACCGGAGGTATTTGTCTTTGTGACGTATCCCGATCTGCGTCTTTCCATGATTGAGCTGGCCGTCAAATATGGGATTAAGGCTGTCTCACTGGAGAAACCGATGGCGGAAGACATGATGGAAGCAAAAAAGATGACAGATCTGTGTATCGCGAACGGGATCAAAGCAGTTGTCTGCCACCAGCAGAAATACCTGACACAGATGCAGAACCTGAAGAAAAAAACAGAGGAAGGGAGAATCGGAAAGATCAGGAAAATTTTTGCGGAGACACAGCCATGGATGGCTCAGCTTGGAACACACTATATGGACTATATTATCTGGGCAAACGGGGGATGCAGGGCCAGGTCCGTCGTCGGGCACGTGCACGGTCCGGCTACCTTAAAGGACAATCATCCATCACCTGATTTTCTCTTTGGAGAGATCCTGTTTGAAAACGGAACCCGGGGCTATATTGAGTGCGGTTACTTTTCGGAGCAGCATAATCCTGATATGTACGCAGACACAGACAACCGGCTGACAGTCTGGGGAACGAACGGATACTTGTATGCGGAGACAGACGGTTTTTGGGGAGAATGCAGTCTGGCTACCAAAGGAGAATTTATATCCGGAAAAGATCCGGGATGGTACCATCATCAGGAAAAAGAAATCCAGACACCGTACTATACGGAATACGCGGACTGGCTGGATGATGACTCAAAGCCTCATTCCTGTAATATCGAGACTGCATATCACGGCTATGAAATTCTTGAGGCAATCTGCATAAGTGCGCTGGAGAACAGAAGAGTGGATCTGCCGCTTACGGATTTCAGTTATGAGCCGGTGCTTGAGCGAATGGCGCGTGAGCTTCCGGAATGTGGTACGACACTCCGGTCTTTATACACAGGAGAGGAGCCGAGAGAAGAACGTGACTGATCAGGTCAAAACCAAGGAATGAGAATTATTTGGAGCAGAGCCAAAAAGTGTTCTGCTGGATATATTATACAAAAACAAGTCGTGATTTTTGGAATGGGTTACGCGTTTAACCTATTGTGAAACACGACTTTTTTTATTATCATACAGAAGAAAAACAGATTCCGCTGTGCTGCAGCATCATGGAATGTCAGAAAAATCATACGGAGCGTGCAGATATGGAGAACGAAAGAATCAGAATCGTCGACATTGCAGAAGAGCTGGGCCTGAGTACGGCAACGGTCTCCAATGTGATTCACGGGAAAACGAAGAAAATATCGGACGAGACGGTGAAACGTGTACAGGAGCTTGTGGAAAAAAGGGGCTACATACCGAATATGGCGGGAATTCTGCTGGCACAGAACAGTTCGAAGATCGTCGGGATTGTGATTAACAATCATGAAAAGTATGAGGGACATGTGCTGGAGGATGCCTTTATCGCTTCATCTCTCAATGCGCTGTCATCGGAGCTGGACAGAGCAGGATATTTTATGATGATCCGTGCGACAACGGACTGGAGTGAGATTGTGAGAGTTGCTTCCATGTGGAATATGGAGGGTCTGGTGCTGATCGGCTTCTGCGAGCAGGATTACTGCAGGCTCCGGGAATCCATGCACATCCCTTTTGTGGTGTACGACGGATATTTCCGGGAGGCAGAGCGCACCTGCAATCTGATTATTGACAATTATGGCGGAGGCTTTCAGGCAGGAGCGTATCTGCGGCGTATGGGACACCGCCGTGTGCTCTGTATTGCGGATAATTTTATCTGTATGGACAGGGAACGCGTGGAGGGCTGCATGGCAGCTGTCTCGGAAAACGCTGCAGAGCCTGAGTCTTCCATGAAAGATTTATGGCAGATTCCCATGGCACGGGAGGAAAGACGAAGATTTTATGAAGATCATTTTTCACGCCTCATGGAATACACAGCAGTCTTTGCAGCCTCGGATTTCTATGCGATTGAACTGATTCACTGGCTGCAGGAACGGGGAGTGGCTGTGCCGGAGCAGATTTCGGTCATAGGCTTTGATGACAGTCCCTGGTGTGAGAAAATTCATCCGGCACTGACGACCATCCGACAGGATGCTGGGAAGCGTGCCGCATGTGCGGTCGAAATTCTGCAGAAACTCAGGCATGGAGACTATGAGAAAAAAATGGTGAAGCTCCCTGTCTTTCTGGTGGAGCGGGCCAGTGTGAAGCGGATTTGACCAGGGGAGGAAATTATGGAGAAAACACAGACATTTTATAGGACAGTGATGGGGATTGCGCTGCCTGTGACGCTGCAGTCCCTGCTGCAGTCATCTTTCAGCGTGGTGGATCAGCTGATGATCGGGAGGCTTGGAAGCAGCAGTATAGCAGGTGTTGGCCTGGCAGGTAAATTTTCATCCATCTATTCGGTATTGCTCGGCGCAGTTGCTGCGGCGGCAGGGATTATGATTTCACAGTATCTCGGACAGAAGGAGGAAAAGGAGGTCAGCAGAAGCTTTTATGCAAATCTTCTCCTGGCTTCTGTTCTGGCAGTTCTGTTTATGGGGTTGTGTCTCGGATGTCCGGAGCAGATCATGTGGCTCTATACGAAAGACGGACTGACAGGAAGAATAGCAGCAGATTATCTGCGGATCGTTGCCTTTTCTTTTCTTCCGATGGCTTTTACCAGTATCGCTGCAACACTGCTTCGCTGCGCAGATGCTGCGATGCTGCCTCTGTATGCAAGTGTAGCGGCCGCAGTCCTGAACACGGGACTGAATTATCTGCTGATTTTCGGAAAACTTGGTTTCCCGGAGCTCGGTGTGCAGGGGGCTGCCATTGCGACGACCGCAGCCCAGGGTATAGCGTGCCTTCTGACCGTGTTCTTCTTTATCCGCCGTTGCCGCAGACAGGACAGAAAGCTCCCGTTTATCTGGCGCTTCGATGGAAACAGGGGAGCACAGTTCCTGACTATTCTGTGCCCGATCATCGTATGTGAATTCCTGTGGAGCCTTGGGGAAAATGTGTACACGGCAATTTACGGAAATATGGGGACGGAGGCGTGCGCGGCGATGACACTTACCGTGCCGGTCCAGACGCTGATGATCGGAGCACTAGGCGGACTGTCCCAGGCAGCCGCAATCATGATCGGAAAATCTCTGGGAAGCCGGGAATACGACAGGGCGTACAGGGAGTCAAAGCTGCTGATGTGGTACGGATTTATGGGTTCTTTGTTTCTGTCTCTGGCGCTTCTGGCAGCCGGTCGGTTCTATGTGGGGATATACCGGGTGGAACAGGAGGTGCAGTCGCTGGCATGGCAGCTTCTTGTGGCATTTGCCGTGATTTCCCCTGTGAAGGTCCAGAATATGATTCTGGGAGGCGGTATTCTCCGAAGCGGAGGAAAAACAAAATACGTGATGTGGATTGACTTTATCGGTACGTGGCTTTTCGGTGTGCCCCTGGGATTTTTTTCTGCCTTTGTACTGAAGCTGTCTGTGCCGTACGTATATTTCATGCTTTCTCTTGAGGAGTGCGTCCGGCTGCTGATCTCGGCGGTTCTCTTTCGGAAAAGAAGCTGGATGCGGAGTCTGGAGTAAAATTTGTTTTTACATTAAAAATCAGCGGGGCCACCGAAACAGAACTGTCTTATGGATGAGACATTTCTGTTTTGGCGAACCCGCTGTTTTATACTGACATAGACAGGAACGCAGCCTGCCGGTCTATTTTTCTGTATATTCTCTGTTCAGCTTTGCTGCTTTGCCAAACAGCAGAAATCCGATGATGAACATGACGGCAAGAATGGCCACGCCTGCGTTGGCGATATTTGTTACCTGAGCTACGAGTCCGACCAGAAACGTTCCGACGAAGGATGCTCCTTTTCCGCAGATATCGTAAATGCCGAAATATTCGCCGGATTTTTCTGCCGGGATGATTTTTGCAAAATAGGAGCGGGACAATGCCTGGATTGCTCCCTGGAACATGCCGACGAAGACTGCAAGCATCCAGAATTCCCACTGTTTGTCGAGCTGGATGGCGAACAGTGCGATACACGTATATGCGAAAATGCAGACACGGATCAGTTTGTCTGTCGGATATTTCCGGGACAGCCTGGAAAACAGCAGGGCAAACGGAAAAGCGACAAGCTGTGTGACCAGGAGAGCCAGCAGCAGCCCCTGAGAATCAAGGCCGAGTGCACTTCCGTATGCCGTTGCCATTTCTATGATCGTATAGACACCGTCAATGAAGAAAAAGAAAGCGAGCAGGTATACGAAAATATGCTTCTGACCCCGGATATCCTTTAAAGTATCAGCCAGACGGAGAAAACTGTCATGAACCGGCTTTTCAGGTCTGGAGGTATAGTGGGTCTGTCTGTAATTTCTCAGCAGAGGCAGCGTCACAAGCAGCCACCAGGCTGCATTCAGCAGGAATGCAATGGTCATGGCCGTTCGCATTGAGATCCCCAGCTTTTCGTTCAGCAGCACAAAAACAAGCGAGAGGACGAACGGAACACAGCTTCCGATGTAGCCCCATGCAAAGCCGTTGGAGGAAACCGTATCCATACGATCGGCAGTGGTGACATCCACCAGCATGGAATCATAAAATATGAGGCTGGCATTGTAGCCGACCTTGGCGATTACGAATACAGCCAGGAAGAGAATCCATGAGGAAGGAAGGGACAGCGCTGCGCAGCCGATGATACCGATCATCATAAACAGGGTAAACAATGGTTTTTTATAATTCTGTGTATCTGCCAGTGTTCCCAGCACCGGGCCGATCAGTGCTACAATAATGGTGGAGACGGAAGCGGCGTATCCCCAGTAGGCGAGATAATCGACCTCTGAAAGTCCGGCGCTGCCGGCAAGGTAATTGAAATAAATCGGAATGATGGTGGTCACCAGCAGGATGAAGGCTGAATTCCCCACATCGTACAGGATCCAGTATTTTTCAAGGTTTGTAAGTTTTATGCGATTCATAGAAGTCTCCTTGTCATTCGAAATTGCGGTTGAAGCGGTCGGGAAGCCTTGCGCCGGTCTGGATGCTGCAGTCAAGTTTCTCAATCAGATCTGCGGCAAGAGGTACAGCCTGTTCAAAGAGGAGAAGCAGCTCCTGATTGCTTTTGCTGCATTGTGGAATATCCTGGCGGTCATGCATCAGCCCCTTCAGATCGTCATATTTTCCTGCAAGTCTCAGGATGGCATTGGTAATGTCCTGGCGCGGTGCGCTCTTCGCGGAAAACAGCCATTTGACAAATTTATACCAGCGAAGAGATGAAAGCATCTCATCTCTGGTGACGGAAGGATAGAACGGATCCATGGATGCAGCCACTGTTTCATCGGCGATGATCATATCCGCCAGAGGATAACTGAACGGGTCATGATTTTCCATGCGAAGCAGATACTTTTCAAACTCACTTTCAATCTGCAGGTGGGCAGCGCCGGTGGCTTTCATCGATTCTGCAACGCAGGGATGGCATTCGCTGTCAAGAATAAAATGGCAGACGTAACCCAGAAGATACGCGTATTCACTGCTGTCCCGTCCCGTTTCACGAATCACGGTGACGGCATGGCGAAAAAAGGGCATGGCAGAAACGCTGTGCAGATACGTACCGTAGCGGCGGACACGGTTCCCTCCGTATGCTTTATAGAAGAAAAAGGGATCGGGTCCCTGGAGGCCGGTTCTGAAGGATGGGTTGTATTTCAGAATAATTCTTTTCAGATCACCGCGGGCCTCCCGTGTAACGAGAGTACCGAAACGGTCATGAGCATATAGTGCGGGCATAAAAATCCTCCATATTTTGAGCATCGTATTATTTCCGTAAAATTATATCATAAATCCGGTTAATTATCAGCACAGATTTATAAATATATTGAAATTACTGTTGCAGTATTACTGTTCAGGTACATCTGTTTGCGTTAATTTCTATATTTTTGTATTCAGTTGAAAAAATACTTGCAAAATACCCGTACAGGGTATATGATATGTGTGCATACGGGAATGATAGACTGAAGTTACTGAAATGAAAGGAGCACACAGATGGATCAATATACGGTTACAGGCATGAGCTGTGCAGCGTGCAGTGCGCGCGTGGAAAAAGCAGTCTCCAGGGTGGAAGGTGTGACTTCCTGTTCGGTCAGCCTGCTGACAAATTCCATGGGAGTGGAGGGCAGTGCTTCGCCGGAAGCGATTATCAGGGCAGTGGAGGACGCAGGATACGGTGCCGTAAAAAAAGGAACGCAGGGGCAGACAGATACCGGCCAGGGAAATGGTGTCCCGTCCTATGATGATATGCTCAAAGACAGGGAGACACCGCTGCTTCGCAGGAGGCTGATCGCTTCTCTGGTTCTGCTGATTCCTCTGATGTATGTGTCCATGGGACATATGATGTGGGGATGGCCGCTGCCTGCCTTTTTTGATGGAAATCACGTGGCCATGGGGCTGGTTCAGCTTCTGTTCACTGTGGCGATTATGGTGATCAACCAGAAATTCTTTGTCAGCGGATTTAAAGGACTTCTGCACCGTGCCCCCAATATGGATACTCTGGTGGCGCTGGGTTCCGGAGCATCTTTCGTGTACAGCACGTATGTGCTGTTTGCCATGACGGATGCCCAGGTGAGGGGCGATGCGGCTGCCGTGATGAGCTATATGCATGAGTTTTATTATGAGTCCGCGGCAATGATTCTGACGCTGATTACTGTCGGAAAAATGCTGGAGGCGCGCTCGAAAGGAAAGACGACCGACGCGCTGAAAGGTTTGATGCGGCTGGCACCGAAGACGGCGACACTGATCCGTGACGGGCGGGAGGTCGAGGTCGGCATTGAGCAGGTGCGGATCGGAGACCACTTTGCGGTGCGCCCGGGAGAGCATATTCCGGTGGATGGAATTGTGGTGGATGGAAGCAGTGCAGTCAATGAAGCTTCTCTCACAGGAGAGAGTATCCCGGTTGACAAAAAGGCAGGGGATCCTGTTTCCGCCGCGACACTGAATCAGTCCGGGTATCTGGTGTGCGAGGCGACGAGGGTCGGAGAGGATACGACACTCTCACAGATTATCCGGATGGTCAGCGATGCGGCTGCGACCAAGGCACCGATCGCGAAGGTGGCGGATCGGGTGTCCGGTGTCTTCGTTCCGGCAGTCATGGCCATTGCGGCTGTGACGATTATCTGCTGGCTGCTGGCAGGCCAGACAGTCGGATTCGCACTGGCGAGAGGTATTTCCGTTCTTGTAATCAGCTGTCCCTGTGCCCTGGGACTGGCGACGCCGGTGGCGATCATAGTAGGAAGCGGAATGGGAGCCAGACACGGTATTATGTTCAAGACAGCCGTCTCGCTGGAGGAGACAGGCAAGGTGGAGATCGTGGCTCTTGATAAGACTGGCACTATCACCGGCGGTGAACCCCAGATTACAGATATATTTCCTGCGGACGGTGTCACGGAGAAAGAGCTGCTCCAGTCCGCGTATATACTGGAGCAAAAAAGTGAGCATCCTCTGGCAAAGGCTATCGTCGCATTTGCAAAAGAGCAGGGATATGAGCCGCGGGAGATAGAGGATTTTCGAGTGGTTCCGGGAAACGGGCTGACCGGAATGCTTGACGGACGGATGCTGGCCGGAGGAAATCTGAAGTTTATCCGACAGAACAGTGCTGTGAACCGGGAAATGGAGCTGCGCGCTGAGACTCTGGCCGGGGAAGGAAAGACGCCTCTGTTTTTCAGTGAAGACGGAAAGCTGACCGGAGTGATTGCGGTGGCAGATGTGATACGCCGGGAGAGTCCGCAGGCTGTGAAAGAACTGCAGAACATGGGAATCCATGTTGTTATGCTGACAGGTGACAATGAGCGGACGGCGAAGGCAATCGGTGCTCAGGCAGGCGTCGATGAAGTGATTGCCGGGGTGATGCCTGACGGAAAGGAGAGTGTGATCCGTCGTCTGAAGCAAAAAGGAAAGGTGGCGATGGTCGGTGACGGCATCAACGACGCTCCTGCGCTGACACGAGCCGATATCGGAATTGCCATCGGAGCCGGGACGGATATCGCAATCGACGCAGCGGACGTCGTGCTGATGAAGAGCAGACTGTCTGATGTGCCTGCTGCGATCCGCTTAAGCCGTGCGACGCTGAAAAATATCCATGAAAACCTGTTCTGGGCATTTTTCTACAATACGATCGGTATTCCGCTGGCGGCAGGAGTTTTCTATCCGCTGCTTGGCTGGAAGCTGAATCCCATGTTCGGTGCTGCGGCCATGAGCCTTTCCAGCTTCTGTGTGGTCACCAATGCACTGCGGCTGAATCTGTTTCAGATGTACCGGGCGGACCGGGACAAAAAAATAAAGCATAAAAAAGTAAAGGAGATCAGGACAATGGAGAAGACGATGAAAATTGAAGGGATGATGTGTACACACTGTCAGGCGAGAGTGAAAAAATGCCTGGAGGCGCTGCCGGAGGTTGATGAGGCGGTGGTGGATTTCACTGCCGGAACGGCTGTGGTGAAGCTGAATGCGGAGATTGCAGATGAGACACTGAAGAATGCAGTGGAAGCTCAGGATTATGAGGTGAAAGAAATCCTGTAAGAAGACAACAGAAACGGGCTGCCGTAACTTCGATGTTGAGATACCATCGTGTACGGCAGCCCGTATTTTTATTATTCAGAGATTCTGTTTACAGCGTACGTTCCCGGCCGGAAGAGACCGGAGAACACGTACAGTCAAAAGATCATACAGTATGATTCTTTGCGATATACACCGGGAAGGTATCTGCACCCTTCATTTCTTTTCCTGCGGAAATCGTAACCTGCTTATCTGTGATGGTGTACTCTACAACGGCTCCTGCCTCCACAACGGTATCCTGCATCAGAATACTGTTTCTGACAACAGCGCCCTTTGCTATCTTAACACCACGGAAGAGAATACTGTTTTCTACAGTTCCCTCGATTACACAGCCGTCAGCACACATGGTGTTCTGAACACTTGCACCGTTTATGTATCTCGTCGGGTTATCATCACGGATCTTTGTATAGATCGGAGCACCTGAGAACAGTGCATTCAGGTTGTAGTCGTCGAGAAGTTTCATATTCTCATCGAAGTAGCTCTTGATACCTGTGATACGTGCGAGATATCCGTTGTATTTGTAGCCCTGTACATTCAGCTTGTTGAGCTGATTCAGGAGAACGTCACGGTTGAAATGCTCCTGGCCGCGCATAAATGCAGTGTTCACCAGGTCAATCAGCAGCTCACGGTCGATTACGTAAATGTTCATGGAGAAGTTCTGCACACCTGTATCCTTCGGATTTACGTAGATCTTTGTGATGCGTCCGTCGTCAACATCGAAGGTATAATAGTAACCCTTGCTTGCACCTTCAGCTCTCACCTGTGCTTCCGGAAGCTCCTGCTCGTTGTAAGCGATGGAAACGTCAGCACCTGTCTCGATGTGGTTACGGATCATATCGGTAAAGTCAAAATTAACGGCGATATGAGAGTCAGCCATAACAACGTATTTCTCTTTCTGCAGCTTCAGGAAGCCAAGCAGGCTCTCCAGAGCGCCGATACGTCCTGTATACGGCTTCGCGGATTTCTCAGCGAACGGCGGGAAGATATTGAGACCGCCATTTTTACGAACCAGGTCCCACTCACGGCCTGAGCCAAGGTGATCCATCAGAGAATGGTAGTTGTTGTTTACCATTACGGAAATATTGTCAATGCCGCAGTTTGCCATGCTGGACAGAATAAAGTCGATCATACGGTAACGGCTTGCAAAAGGGATGGATGCCATAAGACGTACATTCACGAGATCCGGAACGAGCGCGTCATAATTATTCGGGAAAAGAATTCCCAGTGCACTGTTGTTAGAATTTACCATTGTTCTCCACCACCTTCTACATTATTATTCACCATGGCATTCGGGCCGATCTTCGCATTGTCGCCAATGACGATTCCTGCGCCGACGGTCGCAACACCCTTCTCTGTCTCTGTCGGCATAGCGCCCACTACTGCATTCTCACCGATGGTTACATTTTCAGCGATGATACAGTGTTTTACAACGGCACCGGCTTTAATGACTGTTCCGCCCATAACGACAGCGTCCTCAACGACAGCGCCTTCCTCTACCTGTACACCTGCGAACAGAATAGAATGCCTGATAGTACCTTTTACACGGCAGCCGTCTGTGATCATGGAATTTTCCACAACAGCGCCTGCGCTGATCTTGTGACCGGTCATACCGCTGTTCCGGCTGTAAATCTTCCAGTCATCATCGAAGAGGTTGATTCCGCTGTGCTCCGGATCAAGAACCTCCATATTAGCCTCCCAGAGAGAGGAGATAGTTCCTACATCCTTCCAGTATCCGCTGAAATGGTAAGCATACATCTTGCGGTTGTCTCTGAGAAGATTCGGGATGATGTTGTTGCCGAAGTCATTTTCGGAATTCGGATCTGCTTCATCTTCAGTCAGATATTTTTTCAGGATGTCCCAGTTGAAAATATAGATACCCATGGAAGCCAGATTGGATTTCGGATTCTTCGGCTTCTCCTGGAACTCTGTGATACGGTCATTCTCATCAGCTACCATCAGACCGAAACGGGATGCCTCATCCCACGGAACCTCCATGACAGCAACACTGAACTCTGCACCTTTTTCCTTATGGAATTTCAGAAAATCACTGTAATCCTGCTTGCAGATCTGGTCGCCGGAAAGGATGATAACGTATTCCGGATCGTAACGCTCGATGAATGCAAGATTCTGGTAAATTGCATTGGCTGTACCCTTGTACCAGTCAGAACCGGAAGCCTGCTGATATGGCGGCAGAACGTGAACTCCACCATGAAGACGGTCAAGATCCCATGGCTGACCGTTACCGATATACTCATTCAGTACGAGCGGCTGATACTGTGTCAGAATACCGACGGTATCGATACCTGAATTAACGCAGTTAGACAGCGGGAAATCAATGATACGATATTTACCGCCAAACGGAACTGCAGGTTTTGCAAGCTTCTGGGTCAATGCATACAGCCGTGAGCCCTGACCGCCGGCAAGAAGCATTGCAATCATTTCTTTTGCCATAATTGTTCCTCCTGAATTAAAAATCCTTATGTCAAAATTGTATCATAAAAAAAATAAAAATGGTAGACTTTTTGTGCAAAATCTGGAAAAAATATATGGGAATTTAAGGTAAAAACTGAAAGTAACATAAAAATAACTATTTTCGGGCTTTTTTCGGGCAGATAAAAAACAGTCCGGAAGCGCGGTGATCTTCTGTGAAAATAAATCTGTAAAAAAATTCGGAAAAATATTGACATACATATGCATACTGTATATAATGCATATATACAGTAGATACAAAAGAACAGGAGGCATCGGTTTGAACATTATTATCAGTAATTCCAGCGGTCAGCCGATTTATGATCAGATCAGCTCACAGATCAAGTCCATGATTCTGTCAGGAGAGCTGAAGGAGGGAGATGCGCTCCCGTCCATGCGGTTTCTCGCCAAAGAGCTCCGGATCAGTGTGATCACGACAAAGAGGGCGTATGAGGAACTGGAAAGAGATGGATTCCTCGTCTCTGTGCCCGGGAAGGGCAGCTTTGTGGCGGGAAAGAATCTTGAATTTGTGCGGGAGGAGCAGCTGCGCAGGATTGAAGAGCGGATGCAGGAGATTGTGGAGCTCTCAGTCGGATGCAGCTTAAGTCTTGAGGAACTGCAGGATATGCTGGAGCTGATATACCGCGGAGAGTAATCGCAAGGAAGAAGCAGCAGGCAGAAACAGGCCAGGAATGAGGGAAACAGCAGGCAGAGACTGGCCAGGAATGAGGGAAACAGCAGGCAGAGACTGGCTAGGAATGAGGGAAACAGCAGGCAGAAACTGGCCCGGAATGAAGAAACTGCGGGCAGAAACTTATGGATGAATGGAAGGGCAGGGGAGCTGCCGGAAAGGAAAAAGTATGGAATACGCACTGGAGGTCAGAAATCTGACAAAGCAATATCATGATTTTAAGCTGGATCACGTCAGCTTTTCGCTGCCATCCGGCTGTGTGATGGGATTTATCGGGGAGAATGGAGCGGGGAAGAGTACCACGATCAAGCTGATCCTTGACCTGATCCGAAAGGATGGCGGTGAGGTGACAGTACTTGGAGAGAAGCTCACAGAAAAGAATGCGGCACTCAAGGAACACATCGGCGTGGTGATGGACGAATGTAATTTCCCTGAGACCATGAAAATCAGTGAGATCGGCAGGATGCTGAAGCGATGCTACCGCACCTGGGACGAAATGAGATTTGAAAAATACAGAAAACAGTTTGCCCTGCCGGATGGCAAGCCTGTCAGAGAGTTTTCAAAAGGAATGAAGATGAAGCTTCTGATTGCGGCAGCGCTTTCTCATGACAGCAGAATTCTGATCCTTGACGAGGCGACAAGCGGACTGGACCCGATTGTGCGGGATGAGATCCTCGATATTTTCCTGGATTTTATCCAGGATGAGACACACAGCATTCTGATTTCCTCCCATATCCTGAGTGATCTGGAGAAAATTTGTGACTATATCACGTTTATTCACGAGGGAAAGATCGTCTTCAGCGAGGAGAAAGGAGAACTGCTGGAGAAATATGTGATAGTGAAGGGATCACAGCAGGAGATCGGCTGCCTTGATCCGGATGCGGTGGTCGGTGTACGCCGCAACAGCTTCGGGGCCGAGGCGCTTGTGGATCGCAGGATGGTGCCGGGAAGCTTTGTACAGGACGCTGCTTCCATAGAAGATATTATGCTTTATTTTGTAAAGAAAGAGAAATAGACAATCAGCAGATGACAGAGGAGAGGGGATTTGTATGGTAAGCTTACTATATAAGGATATGATTAATTTAAAACAGCAGCTTCGGATATATTTTCTGATGATTGTACTGTGGGTGGCAGTGGGCCTCAAAAGCAGCAATATCGGCTTCCTCGGCGGAGTACTTTCCATGTTTTCACTGCTGCTTCCGATCACAGCGTATTCCTACGATGAGAGGGCAGGCTGGGACAAATATGCATTGTCCATGCCTTATTCCAGGAGACAGCTGGTATACTCCAAATACGCATTGTCGCTGATCGGGCTCGTTTTCAGTGTGGTATTTACCGGCGCGGTGGGATTTTTCATGGGCAATGACAGAACCGATCTGATCATGCAGCTTCTTGCCTTCTGGACCATGGGACTTCTGGGGGCGGATGTGATTCTTCCGCTGGTTTTCAGATTTGGTGTGGAGAAAGCAAGGATGATCATGCTGATCGTTATTCTCGTTCCCACTTTTCTGGTGCTTCTTCTGGAGGATTACATCAGTGCGGCAGGTGAGGCAGTGCTGGAATACGGAATATACGCGGCAGTGGCTGCCGCAGTCGTTTTGCTGCCGCTCTCGGCCGTTGTCAGTCTGCGCATCTACAGCAAAAAGGAGTTCTGATCCTGCGGCACAGATGCTTGTGCAAAATATACAAAAAGTGCACAATTTACAGTGGACAAAAGCCACAAAATTGTAAAAAGTGCTTACATTTCCAGGTTTTTTTATGATAAAATGATTCCATAAAACAGGAATGGAGGCAGTAACAATGAAACGAATAACAAGTGCATGTCTGGAGCAGACGATCCGGTTTGATACGTATAATGACGCAAATCCACAGGAAGACCTGAAACGCTTTCTGGAGCTGATGGATCGCAAAAATACGAAATATCAGGTTGTAGAGCAGAACAGGATGGATGACGGTTCTATTATTATCAGGCTGAAAAAGCAGTATAATGCATACAGAACGGATGGCTATATTGACTGATCAGAGACCGGAGAATTCCGGAGATGACGGACTCCGGTGGCTGGTCATGCAGAGCCTGAAGCACGGGAAATGGGTGCTGGCCGTAATTCACGGGGATTTCTCCGAGTATTATGTGACGGACCTTATGTCGGAACGGGCTGAGCTTATTGTACAGTATGCAGACTACCTGAATAAAGGGATTGTCGGAAATGAAATTGACCGGAAACTTATACACAGCAGCGGGATGCATCCGTGTGCGGTCTTTGGACTGCATGATGTAAACGAAAATTTATTTTTTTGCATTGTATTTACAAAAAGACTTGATTTTTCGGGGATATGGGTATAATATCATTTGCATAAATATTCATTATATGCAAATTGAGGAGGTAAACATTATGAAGAAAGCAATTTCCTGTGGATTAAGTCTTGCAGTGGCACTGAGCCTGTGTGCAGGTTTTACAAGTATGGCTGACGATCAGACAGCTCTGGATCGCATTCTGGAAAGAGGCAAGCTGATCGTAGCTACAGATGCTGCATGGCCTCCCTTTGAATACATGGAGGGTGAGAACGTAGTAGGTGCTGATATCGAGATCGCAGAGGATATCGCGGAGAGCCTTGGTGTTGAGCTTGAGGTGATCAATGCGGCATTTGATTCTCTTTCCATGTATCTGCAGAACGGCGAGGCAGATCTTGCACTGGCAGCCATCACTGTTACGGAAGACCGCAAGGAGACGATGGAGTTTTCTGAGCCGTACTGTGATTCCTATCAGTACATCGTTGTAAAGGAAGATGATGAGAACGTAAAATGCATCAATGACCTGGCAGGATATATGATCGGCGTTCATCTTGGAACGACCGGTGATTTCCTGGCATCCGATGAAGTAAATATGGGTGTTCTCGCAGGAACAGGTGCATCCGTACAGCAGTATAAGGATCTGACTATCGCAGCAATGGGTCTGAATGCAGGTGACGTACAGGCGATTGTCTGTGACAAGCTTCTCGCTGAGAATCTCTGTGAGGTAAATGACGGACTGGTATGCTTCGAAGCAGTGTATGAGGATGGAAGCTCCACGCTGGAACAGTATGCCGTTGCAGCAGCAAAAGGCGAGACGGATCTGATCGAGAAAGTCAATGAAGTAGTTGTTCCGCTGAAAGAGGATGGAACAGTTGACCAGTATATTCTGGAGCACAGTGAGAGAGCTGCAGCTGTCAACGAATCTGCAGAGGCTGAGACAGAGGCAGTGACGGAATAATAAATCTCATCCGGAAGAGTTGACACAGAAAGAAACAGCAGGTATAGTTAAGAGTGGCGGCAGAATCGTTCTGTCGCTGCTTTTGCAGTTTAACCGAAGCAGTTATTCGGTTATGAGCAAGTAGCGAAGCGGATTGCGAATATCCGCTTGACCCAAGTAAGAAAGGAAAAAAATATGGCTTTCATTGACAATTTTATGGCGGAATTTCAGAAGACATTTATCCGCGATGACCGGTACAAGGTTTTCCTGACCGGTTTTAAGAACACGCTCCTGATTACTGTCATCTCTCTGCTTGTGGGATTGGTGGGCGGAATTCTGATTGCGATTGTACGCTACGGCTACTCACAGATGAAAAAGCGGAAGCCGGTCACTGTTTCACAGAAGATTTTACATGCGGTTGTCTGCGTTGTTGACAAGATACTGGCGCTTTATGTGGCGCTGATGCGGGGCATCCCCCTTGTTGTGCAGCTGTTGATCATGGCGTTCGTTGTCATGGCCGGCTTTCCCAACAAGATTGTGGTCTGCTGTATCGCCATGGGACTCAACTCTGCCGCATACGTCTCCGAGGTTGTGCGCGGCGGTATTAATTCCGTCGATGCGGGACAGATGGAAGCGGGACGCTCGCTGGGTGTCAGCTCTGCAATGACGATTTTCTATATTATTCTTCCGCAGGCATTCAAGGCCGCGCTTCCGGCGCTGTGCAACGAGGGTATTGCGGTACTGAAGGAGACTTCCATCGTCGGATATATCGCGGTGGTGGATCTGACAAGAGCATCGGACCTGGTGCGCAGCCGTACCATGTCACCGATGATGCCGCTGTTTTTTATCGCGCTTGTTTATTTCCTCTGTGTCATCATACTGTCCTGGGGAGTAAGCATACTGGAGAGGAGGCTGAAGCAGGGTGATCGAGGTTAAGGGACTGAGAAAGGACTTTGAAGGTCTGCATGTACTGAATGGAATTGACTATACGATTAATCAGGGTGAGAAGATTGTTGTGATCGGGCCGTCCGGCTCAGGAAAGAGTACGTTTCTGCGCTGCCTGAATCTGCTGGAGGAGCCGTCAGGCGGACAGGTCTGGTTCGACGGCGTGGATATTACGGACCCGAAGAATGATATCGACAAAATGCGTCAGAAGATGGGAATGGTGTTCCAGCATTTCAATCTTTTCCCGCATATGACTGTGCTGGATAATATTACATTTGCTCCGGTGAAGCTGAAGCTTCAGACGAAGGACGAGGCGCGGCTAAATGCCATGCGTCTTCTGAAGAGAATCGGACTGGAGGACAAGGCCGGTGAATATCCGAACAAGCTATCCGGCGGTCAGAAGCAGCGTATTGCCATTGTACGTGCGCTGGCCATGAATCCGGAGGTTATGCTGTTCGACGAGCCGACTTCTGCTCTTGACCCGGAGATGGTAGGCGAGGTGCTGGATCTGATCCGTGAGCTTGCCGCTGAGGGTATGACCATGGTCATCGTCACCCATGAGATGGGATTTGCAAAGGAAGTGGCGACGAAGGTACTGTTTATTGACGAGGGCGTCATCAAAGAGGAGAATACGCCGAAGGAATTCTTTGAGCATCCGCAGAATAAGCGTCTGCAGGAATTCCTGTCGAAGGTATTATAAATTATAAAAAGAGAAAGCAGATCAGATACAAGGAGAAAAAATATGTTTCAGAATGTAATTGTAAAGAGACCATGCAGCAGAATCACTGAGGGAATCACTTCTGCGCCGGAGCTTGGAAAGCCGGATTATGAGCTGGCGCTGAAGCAGCATGATGCCTACATCGAGGCACTGAAGAGCTGCGGCGTTCAGGTAACGGTTCTGGAAAGTGACGAGAATTTTCCGGACTCCTGTTTTGTGGAGGATACAGCAGTTCTGACA
Source organism: Lachnospiraceae bacterium (assembly GCA_004557975.1). Taxonomy (GTDB): domain Bacteria; phylum Bacillota; class Clostridia; order Lachnospirales; family Lachnospiraceae; genus Choladousia. The sequence continues at coordinate 56,277 of SFEV01000003.1, read as the reverse complement.
AGAAAATGTGCAATTATTACGAATCCGGGTGCTGCATCGAGAAACAGAGAAGTGGAAGCGATGATTCCGGTGATCCGCAGGTTTTACAGTGACGACTGCATCGAGTATATCAAGGCTCCCGGCACACTGGAGGGCGGCGATGTCATGATGGTGGGAGATCACTTCTATGTGGGACGCTCCGCGCGGACAAACGAGGAGGGAATCCGCCAGTTTATTGCCATTCTGGAGAAGTACGGACTGACAGGCTCTGAGGTGGAGCTTACGGAAGTGCTTCATCTGAAGACAGGTGTGAACTATATCGAAAACAACAATATGCTCGTGTCCGGTGAGTTCATTGACAAACCGGATTTCGCGAAATACAACAAGTACATTATTCCGGAGGAGGAGGCGTACGCTGCCAACTGTATCTGGGTAAACAACAAGGTGATCGTGCCGGCCAACTTCCCGAAGGTGGCACAGATTGTGAAGGATGCAGGTTATGAAGTGATTCTCGTGGATACTTCTGAGTACCGCAAGATCGACGGAGGATTAAGCTGCCTGAGCCTGCGGTTCTGAATGGACAGGAATCAGAGATACAGCGCCCTGCCGCGTAAAGTGGATATTTTGTCTGCTTTATGCGGCGGGGCGTTTTGACTGTAAACAGTTTGTTGATATTGACGTATCATTTTGTCTGTGGTATTGTAACATAAAAACGGGAGCACACAGAAATTTGGTGTGCGGAATGGAAGGAAAAATGGGAAAGAAAACATTCAGAGAGTGGACAGTACGTATGGCGATTCTTATTACAGGGCTTCTGATAGCACATCTCGGCGTAACGCTGTTTTTGCTTGCCAATCTCGGGGCAGATCCGTTCAATGTGCTTATCCAGGGGCTGAACCGCTTTACTCCGTTCAGCCATGGGATTACTCATGCCTGTGTCTGTTTCCTGATTATTGTTTTTCTGCTGTTTGCTGACAGGAGTTATATCAAGGCGGGGACGCTGGTATGTATGGCGGCAGGCGGTCCGATCATCGATATGTATACGTATCTGCTGGGAGGACTGGTAAATGGGGACATGTATCTTCCGGTCCGGCTGCTGATTGTGGCGGCGGCGTGTATGATCCTCGCTTTCGGTATGACTGTTGTGATACAGTCAGATGCCGGGACCGGGCCGAATGACCTCGTCGCAGTTGTCATCAGCGACAAATGCAGGAAGAAATTCGGACCGGTCCGCGTGATTGTGGATGTGTTGTTTGTACTGACAGGTGTGCTGCTGGGCGGGGTATTTGGAATCGGTACGCTGATCTGTGCGTTTCTGGTCGGAACGGCCGCGGGATACTTTATGCCTCTGAGCCGCCAGATTGTGGAGCAGATTCTGCAGACAGCGGCAGAACGGTAGGCGAATTTGCAGGAGACGGGGGAAATGTCAATGATGGAGGATTCTTACGTATTACAGCTTGCGGAGCAGAAATATACGGATCTGCACCTGTGCTTCTGCGGCTACGGCAGATGCGAGCCGGGTCACAGCTTCGGGCCTGCGGTACGCCCCAACTATATTCTGCATTTTATTCTTGAGGGGAAAGGCACGTATCAGGTGGGCAGTACTACGTATCATCTGGAGGCAGAGCAGGGTTTTCTGATCCCTCCCCGCGTTCAGACGTACTATGAGGCGGATGTGCGGGAGCCGTGGTCCTACATGTGGATCGGCTTTGACGGGAAGAACGCGGAGGAATACCTGCGGGATATCGGACTCGGCAGCCGACAGCTGATCTGCCGCTGCAGCCGGATCAGGGAGCTGAGGGAGATTGTGATGCAGATGATGGAGCATAATACGTGCACCGTCTCAGATCAGTACTATCTCCAGAGCAGCCTGTACCGTATTTTTTCCGTGCTGGCTGCGGAACAGGCAACTGCATTGCCGCATATACAGTCCGGTGAGAATTTTTATGTGAAACGTGCCATTTCGTTTATTCAGAACAATTTTGCCAATCCGATCCGGGTGACGGCGATTGCGGACTACGTCTGTATCAACAGGAGTTATCTGTACACGCTGTTTCGGAAATATCTCGGTGTCTCTCCGCAGGAATACCTCACCAATTACAGAATTACACAGGCTGCGGAGCTTCTGGTGACGACAGAGCTGTCCGTGGCGACGATTGCACGTTCCTGTGGGTATGAGGATGCACTAGTTTTTTCCAAAAGCTTTAAGGCCCGCATGGGGGTTCCGCCATCGGTTTACCGGGAGAGGGAGCTGGAGGAGAACAGGAAGAAGCTGACAACATTTTGACTGTTTTCTGTAACATTAGGAAGTGTATTTTCAGGTGAAATACGTTATACTGGGAATACATAAATACAGAACGGAGGAATCAATTATGAGTATTGTATTTCATGAGAAGACAGGAGTATTCCATATTTACAATGAAAAGATCAGCTACGTGATGACGATTATGCGCAACCATCAGCTGGGTCAGCTGTATTTTGGAAAGAGAATTCATGACAGGGAGGATTTCGGGTATCTGCTGGAGACGATATCACGTGCCATGGGCTCTTACGTTTATGCGGAAGAAAAGATTTTTTCCCTGGAGCATATCAAGCAGGAGTACGGCGTGTACGGGACGACGGATTACCGCCATCCGGCAGTGGAGGTGCTGCAGAAGAACGGCAGCAGGCTGTCTGACTTCCAGTATCAGAGCCATGTGATTACGCCGGGCAAGCCGAAGCTGGCAGGCCTTCCGGCTACGTATACGGAGGATGACAGTGAGGCGGAAACGCTGACAGTTTTCCTGAAAGATCCGGTGACAGGAGTCGCTCTGCAGCTTTTGTATACCATTTTTGCAGGGGAAGGTGTCATTGCGCGCAGCGCCCGGTTTGAAAATGACGGAGAGGAGACGGTGCATCTGACAAGGGCGATGAGTCTTTGCATGGATCTGCCGGATCACGACTACGAGTGGCTGCAGTTTTCAGGGGCATGGTCCAGGGAGCGTCATCTCAGGACACGGCGCCTGGAATACGGTATTCAGGCTATTGACAGTATGAGGGGGCATTCCTCCCATGAGCAGAATCCTTTTGTGATTCTGAAGAGACCCCATGCCGATGAATTTCAGGGGGAGGCGATCGGCTTCAGTCTTGTGTACAGCGGCAATTTCCTTGCACAGGCAGAAGTGGATGCGCATGATACAACGCGAGTTCTGCTGGGAATCAATCCTGCATGCTTTGACTGGAAACTGGAGAGCGGAGAGAGCTTCCAGACGCCGGAGGCTGTGATGGCTTATACGGACAGGGGACTGAATGATCTGAGCCAGACGTATCATCGCCTGTATCGGAGAAGGCTGGCCCGCGGGTACTGGAGAGATCGCACCAGACCGGTGCTTTTGAACAACTGGGAAGCTACTTATTTTGATTTTACGGAGGAACGTCTTCTTGAAATTGCGCAGCAGGCAAAAGCATGCGGCGTAGAGCTTTTTGTGCTGGATGACGGCTGGTTCGGTAAGAGAAGCAGCGATCATGCAGGCCTTGGAGACTGGGTGGCAAACCGTGACCGTCTTCCGGGAGGAATTGAAGGAATTTCAGAGAAGATCGAAGCACTCGGCATGAAGTTCGGACTCTGGTTCGAGCCGGAGATGGTCAATGAGGATTCTGATCTCTACCGTGCGCATCCTGACTGGATTCTCAGAACGCCGGACCGCTCTTCTTCACATGGACGATATCAGTATGTCCTTGATTTCTCACGCAGGGAAGTGGTCGACTGCATCCATGGGATGATGGCGAAGCTTCTGCGGGAGGCAAAGATTTCCTATATCAAATGGGATATGAACCGCAGTATCACGGAGTGCTACAGTGCCGCCCTGGAACCGGAACGGCAGGGTGAGGTATTCCACCGTTACATACTCGGGGTGTACGATCTCTATGAGCGTCTGACTTCCGAGTTTCCACATGTGCTGTTTGAGTCATGTGCAAGCGGCGGTGCCCGGTTTGATGCCGGCATGCTGTACTATGCGCCTCAGGCGTGGGCCAGCGATGATTCCGATGCGGTGGAGCGTCTGAAGATTCAGTACGGAAGCTCCTTCTGTTATCCCATAAGCAGTATCGGAAGTCACGTGTCGGCTGTACCGAATCATCAGGTACGCCGTCATACACCGCTGCATACGAGAGCAAATACAGCATATTTTGGAACCTTTGGATACGAACTGGATCTGAACCGGCTGACAGAGGAAGAACGAAACGAGGTCAGAGCGCAGATCTGCTTTATGAAGCAGTACCGCCAGCTTCTGCAGTTCGGTACATTCTACCGTCTGAGCAGTCCCTTTGAGGACAATGTGACAGCATGGATGGTGGTGAGCGATGACAAAAAGGAAGCGGTGGTCGGATGGTACCGCGTTCTGAACAAGGTTAATGTATCTTACAGCAGGCTGCGTCTGGAGGGACTTGATCCGGATCTGTGCTATGAGGTAATACAGACGGGACTTCCGACTGGTGTCGGCGGCAGCGGATATATTCCGACAGCAGCAGATACAGAGGCAGACGGGGCGAAGAAGTCTGAGGATCCGGTGACATCATCGGATGCAGACGGATGCGGATCCTGCGTACCTATGCGTTCACGCTGCAAGGGCAGTCATTACGGAGATGAACTGATGCACCTGGGATTGCTGACGACTGACGAGACGGCAGGTGAGGTTCCGGCTGAGGAACAGGAATCGGGAGATTTCGATTCAAGGATTTATGTGCTGCGCGCAGGACAGCTCTGATTTTCTGTCGTGTCATAGACAGCTCTGATTTTTCTGTCGGGTCTTGACGAAAACAGAAAAAAAGGTAGAATGAAGAAAAAGACGTGAGGTGAGTTATGATGCACAGTCTGCAATATTCTGCCTATGAGCTGCTCTGGCTGTTTCTGATCTATTCACTGGCCGGCTGGTGTGCCGGTGTGGCTGTGGCAGCTGTGAAACGGAAAAAATTTATCAACACAGGTGTCCTGAATCTGCCGCTTTGTCCGGTGTACGGCGTTACGGCCGTGATGTTCTGTATCTTCCTGGATGAGCTTAAGGAGCATCCTGTTTTTCTGGCCCTCGGCGGTGCCGTGATCGGAGCTGTCATTGTGGTCGTGACAGGGATTGTGCTGGAGCGTATTTTCCACAGAAAATGGAAAGATTACAGTGAGTACCGTTTCGGTTTTGGCGGTTTTATCACGGCTCCTCTGCTGGTCGCATTCAGTGCGGCTGCTGTTTTCGTCCTCTGGGTGGGCAATCCGCTGCTGTTGAAGGTTATTTACATGATTCCATCCGGTATCGGCAGGATTCTGCTGTACGGGATTCTGGTTGTTGTGGCCGTGGATCTCTCCGGCGTGCTGGCTGTTGTCTGGAAATGGAGACGTCATATCAACCGGACAGCAGAGCTGACCGGGAATATGCAGATGGTTTCTGAGACTTTCGGAAATGCCATTACGCGGACAGTCCGCAGGAGGCTGGAGCGTTCCTATCCCAATATTGAGACGCAGAAGATTCTGGAATCAAAATCAGCGCAGGCGGAACAGGAGAAAACGGGATTTGCCAGGGGCTGCGGTTTTTACAAGCTGTTCTGGCTGTTTCTGATCGGCGCTTTTCTCGGAGACATTGTGGAAACGGTATTCTGCCGCATTACTATGGGATGGTGGATGAGCCGCAGCAGTGTGGTATACGGTCCCTTCAGCATCGTATGGGGGCTTGGCTGTGCGCTGCTGTCTGCGTTCCTGTACCGCTATCGTGACAGGAGTGACCGTTATATTTTCCTGTACGGAACGGTTGTCGGAGGTACCTATGAGTATATGTGCAGTGTGTTCACGGAGCTGGTGTTCGGTACCGTATTCTGGGATTACAGTGCGCTTCCCTTTAATCTGGGCGGACGCATCAACCTGCTGTACTGTTTCTTCTGGGGGATTGCCGCCGTACTGTGGCTCAAGGGTATCTATCCGTTTCTGTCAGGGCTGATTGAACGGATTCCCAAAAAGATCGGACCGGCTCTTACCTGGGTGCTTGTTGTACTGATGGTTCTTAATATGGGAATTTCCTCCGCGGCCCTTGCCAGATATTCCGCGCGCCAGGTGGGTGTACCGGCTGAAAATAAGCTGGAAAGCTGTATCGACGAACACTTTCCCAATGAGCGTATGGAGAAAATTTATCCAAAAGCAAAAATTGTAAAATAACGGGGGAAGTGCAAGTCTATGAAACAGAGAGACAGAAATGCGGATCTGATCCGCTGTGTTGCCGTCTACAGTGTACTGTCGGTTCATTTTCTGCTTAACAGCGGTTTTTATTCCGTTCCGGTGGTTGGCTGGGATATGCTGATTATGTGCATGGTGCGCTCACTGTTTATGGTGTGTGTGCCGTTGTTTATGATTCTGAGCGGATATCTGATGTGGCAGAAGGTGCTGTCGCGCAGGTATTACAGGGGGATTCTGAAGACACTGGAAATTTATGTGCTTGCCAGCATCGCGTGCCTGCTGTTCAAGCGGTTTGCGCAGGGAGAAAGTATTACTCTGAGGTCTGCTCTGCTGGGAATCCTTGATTACGATGCGGCTAATTATGCGTGGTACATAGAAATGTATATCGGCCTGTTCCTGATGATTCCGTTTCTGAATCTGGCGTATCACGGGCTGAAGAGCCGACGGGAGAAGCAGGTTTTGATTCTCACAATGGTTTTGCTGACTTTTCTGCCCAAGATGCTCAATAATTTTAACCTGACACAGCCGGGGTGGTTCGCTGCGCCTTCCTCATCGGAGACGTATGACCCGCTGGTGCCCGGATTTTTCACCGCCATGTATCCGATTACCTATTATTTTATCGGGGCGTATCTGAGAGAGTATGACTGGAAGATCAGTCGGAAACGCAATCTGCTTCTTTTGGTGCTTGCAGTGATGCTGTTCGGATGCTACAATTTTTACCGCAGTGACGGCGGAAACTTTGTGTGGGCCGCAAACAGCACGTGGGGCGGAGAAAATCTCATTACGGCTGTACTTCTGTTTACGCTGCTTCTGCATGTGAATCTGGAACGCATGCCGCGCATGCTGCAGGGAGCGATGCTGTATATTTCGCAGATTTCCCTGGGAATTTATCTTGTCTCGTGGATTTTTGACAAGATTGTCTACAATGAATTTTTCAAACCGTATGTGACGGTCACCAACGAACGCTGGAAATACTACTTCCTCGTTGTGCCGTGTGTATTTCTCCTCTCGACGGGCGGAGCATCTCTGCTGTATCTGATCCGGGATGTGCTGCACAGGGCTGGAAAAAGAAAAAAATGAAAAATGCAATTCAAAACAAATATTAACATAAAGAGCAGTGGAAATAAGCTGCTCTTTTTATTATACTGGAAGATAATAATCCACTGATTTTAAAATGGGGAGGGTATTATGCAATACGGACATTTTGATAACGAAAAAAGAGAATACTGTATAGACCGGGTGGATCTTCCTGTATCCTGGACAAATTATATCGGCGTGGAGAATATGTGCGCCGTCATGAACCATACGGCAGGGGGGTACGTATTCTACAGTACGCCTCAGTATCACCGCATCACAAGATTCCGGCCCAACGGTGTTCCCATGGACCGCCCGGGACATTACGTGTATGTGAGAGATCAGGAGGACGGAGACTACTGGAGTATTTCCTGGCAGCCGGTGGGCAAACCGCTGGATCAGGCGAAATATACGTGCCGCCACGGTATGTCCTATTCCGTCTATGAATGTGAATATAAGGGAATCACAGCATCACAGAAGCTGCTGATTCCTCTGGGGGACGATGTGGAACTGTGGGATGTCAGGCTGCGCAATGACAGTGAAAATGTGCGCAGTCTGAGCGTATATTCGTACTGTGAGTTCTCGTTCCACCATATAGATATGGACAATCAGAATTTTCAGATGAGCCTCTATGCGGCAGGCTCCTCCTGTGCGGACGGAGTGATTGAGCACGATCTGTTTTATGAAGAGTTTGGATATCAGTATTTCACAGCAAGCTTTGAGCCGGACGGTTTTGACTGTCTGAGAGATACTTTTATCGGTCCGTACCGGACGGAGACAAATCCTCTCGTTGTGGAGCAGGGAGCCTGCCGCTCCTCCTTTGAAAAGGGAGGAAACCACTGCGGTGTCCTGCAGAAGAAGCTGGAGCTGCAGCCGGGCGAGGAAGCAAGGCTTGTGTTTATGCTGGGAGAGGGAAATCGTGCAGCCGCAGAACCGATCCGCAGGAAATACAGCGATATGGCGAATGTGGATGCGGCCGCGGATGCTCTGGCAGCGTACTGGGAGGATAAATTCTCGAAGCTTCAGGTGCAGACGCCCAGCGATCATATGAATACCATGCTGAACACCTGGAATCTGTACCAGTCGGAGATCAATGTCATGTTTTCCAGATTCGCTTCCTTCATTGAGGTGGGAGGCCGCACCGGTCTGGGTTACCGCGATACGGCGCAGGACGCCATGACAGTGCCTCATTCCAATCCGCAGAAATGCCGACAGCGAATAGAACAGCTTCTCCATGGGCTGGTGTCAGAGGGCTACGGGCTGCATCTGTTTGATCCTGCATGGTTTGAGCCCAATGAGGATGTGAAGCCATTTTCTTCCCCGACGGTAATCCCCGTTCCGGATCCGAAGGACAGGATTCACGGGCTGAAGGACACGTGCTCCGACGATGCACTGTGGCTGATTCCGTCCATTGCGGAGTATATCAGAGAGACGGGAGAAGAAGAATTTCTCGACCAGGTGATCGGTTACGCCGACGGCGGTGAGGGAACCGTCTATGAACACATGAAAAAGATTCTCGATTTTTCCCACAGGCAGGTGGGGGCTCACGGAGTCTGCCTTGGACTGCGCGCCGACTGGAATGACTGTCTGAATCTGGGCGGAGGGGAGAGTGCACTGGTATCCTTCCTGCACGTCTGGGCGCTGGAGCATTTCCTGGAAATCGCAAGGCGCAAAGGGATCGCGGAGGATATTGAAAAATATGAGGCCATGCATAAAAAAGTAAAGCATGTCTGCAAGACACAGCTCTGGGATCAGGAATGGTTTATCCGCGGCATCACGAAGAGCGGCAGAAAGATCGGGACGATGCAGGACAGAGAGGGGAAAATTCACCTGGAGTCAAATGCGTGGGCAGTCCTTTCCGGAGCCGCCACGTACGAGCAGGGGATCCGTGCCATGGACAGTGTGGACAAGTATCTGTATACACCGTACGGAATCATGCTGAACGGGCCGTCCTACACAGTTCCGGATGAGGAGGTAGGCTTTGTCACCCGCGTCTATCCGGGTGTCAAGGAAAACGGGGCGATTTTCAGCCATCCGAATCCGTGGGTGTGGGCTGCGGAATGCCGCCTTGGACGGGGAGACCGTGCCATGAAATTTTATGAGGCGCTCTGCCCGGCCAGACAGAATGACATGATTGAGATCCGCCAGGCAGAGCCGTACTCCTACTGCCAGTTTATCATGGGCGTGGATCATGCGGCATACGGGCGTGCACGCCACCCGTTTATGACCGGAAGCGGCGGCTGGGCTTATTTCTCTGCGACCAGATATATGCTTGGCATACGCCCTCAGTTCGATTATATGGAGATCGATCCGTGCATTCCGGCACAGTGGGACGGATTTACAGCCCGGCGCGTATGGCGTAAAGCAGTATACAGGATTACAGTGGAGAATCCATCCCACGTCATGAAAGGCGTGAAGGAAATCTGGGTGGATGGCGGAAGAACAGAGCAGATTCCGGTATTTCCTGAGGGCTCAGAGCATGAAGTGAGAGTAGTGATGGGATAAAAGGGGAAAACAGGATCTGATATGTTGGGAGGAAAATACATATGATTAATTTTGGTACGGGTGGCTGGCGCGCCGTAATCGGAGATGGATTTACACGTCAGAATATTCAGCTTCTCGCAAAGGCAATGTCGATGAAAATGAAAGACGAGAAAGTGGACGGGGAGGGAATTGTCATCGGCTATGACAGGCGCTTTCTCTCCAAGGAAGCCGTAAAGTGGGCGTGTGAGGTGTTTGCCGCCGAAGGAATTCACTGCTGGTTTGTGAACCGCTCTTCACCGACGCCTCTCGTCATGTTTTATGTGGAAAAGCACAGAATGCATTACGGTATGATGGTGACTGCGAGCCACAACCCTGCGATCTACAACGGTTTCAAGGTATTTACGTACGGCGGCCGTGATGCCAGTGAGGAGCAGACGAAGCAGATCGAGGAGTACGCATCAAAGGCGGAGGCCGAAGGCGGAATCCGGATCATTGAGTACGGGAAAGCGAAGGAGGAGGGATTTGTCACCGAATTCAATCCGCTGAATGAATATCTCGACAACATCATTGCAAACATCAACATGCAGGCCATCCGGGACAGAGGACTTCATATTGTCCTCGACCCGATGTACGGAGTAAGCCAGACATCCATGAAGACGATCCTTTCCACGGCACGCTGTGAAATCGACCTGATCCATGAGCGCCACGACACATTGTTCGGGCGCCGGATGCCTGCGCCCAGTGAGGAGGCGCTGACGGAGCTGCGCACCTACGTCAGGGAGATGGAATGTGACCTCGGCATTGCCACAGACGGAGACGCAGACCGTATCGGCGTTGTGGATGACAGGGGCAGATATCTGCATGCCAATGATATTCTCGTCCTGCTGTATTATTATCTTCTGAAGTACCGTGGCTGGCGCGGCCCGGTGGTGCGCAACGTTGCCACCACACACGTTCTGGACCGCATGGCAGAGTCTTTCGGAGAAAAATGCTATGAAGTTCCTGTGGGGTTCAAGCATATTTCCGCAAAGATGCAGGAGACAGGGGCAATCATCGGAGGTGAGTCCTCGGGAGGACTTACTGTCCGCGGCCATATCAACGGCAAGGACGGCATTTATGCTGCTTCCCTGCTGGTGGAGATGATTGCGGTCAGCAAAAAGCGTCTGTCCGAGATTGCGGACGACATCGAGAAGCAATATGGAAAAATTTTCATGGAGGAGCGCTCCTACAGCTTCACACAGGATCGCAGGGAAGAACTGCAAAAAATTCTGTTTGAGGACAAGCTTCTGCCGGAATTCGGGTTTCCAATGGAAAAGGTGTCATATCTGGACGGCTGCAAGGTATATTTCCAAAACGGCGGATGGATCATTGCCAGATTTTCCGGTACGGAGCCGCTGCTGCGTATTTTCTGTGAGATGCAGACGAAAGAAGCCTCTGTAAAGATGTGCGAAAAATTCGAAAGACTTCTTGACTTATCGTATAAATATTAAAAAAATGAAGAATCATGTTATGCAGAAAAAATCATATTCCATGCGCTGGAAAATGGTGGCGATTCTTCTGATCTGCTGGCTTGTTCCGTTTACTTTTCTGATTGCTGTGCTGGGCGTCTACATTGCCAGCAATCACAGTGACATGACGGCAATGAACTATCTGGAGCAGCTTGAATTCAACAACAGGATCTGTGCCGAGCGCCTGAACCGCGCTGTGGAGGATTCCAGACAGGCATCCTACGACGGCGAAATCCTTTCCGTGTGCAGGAAGTATAACAGCGGAGAGATAGGTTTTGTGACTGCGAAAAAACGCTGGAGTGACTATCTCTCTTCGAAATATCAGCAGAATGACGCTGTATCCAGTGCGATTTTCTGGATGGGGAATGCGGGAGAGGCTCAGTCAGCCGGTGTATACAACGAAAAAGGGAACGGAAGCTTTCAGCAGATCCGCCATTACTGGTCAGAGGATCATAAGACCATATCCGAATTTGCAGGAACACTGGGGACAAGTGTCGGATTCCGGTATCTGAATGGTGCGCTCTACCTTGTCAGAAACATGGTGGACAGCCGCTATGAGACACAGGGTGTTCTTTTGCTGTGCCTGAATACAGAGTACTGCTTTGACAGCATGGCCAAGTATCCGATGCAGGAGGGTGTCTGTATCTGGGTGAATGATGACGAAGTACTCCTTCATGACAGCAGCGAGGTAGAAGACTGGCGGGAGCTTTACCAGGACGTGGGGGAACAGGGCTACAGCTGGATTCACGGACAGCTCGGAGTTACAGATGCCATTAATGGTGACAATTACAGGCTGTACGCGGCCATGATGATACAGAAGAGTGTTACCATGTTTCCGTTTTACGGATATCAGTATGTGATCATCATTATGCTGATTATCCTGATTCCGCTTCTGACCATCGTGCTTTCCGTGTTTCAGCGGGAGGTAACGTACCCGGTGCAGGTGCTCAGCGACGGTACGCGCAGGATGGAAAGCGAGCTGGGATATCAGATTGATTATCAGGCAAAAAATCTGGAGTTCCAGTACCTGACTGCTGCCTTTAACAGGATGTCGGAGCATATCCGTCAGCAGTTTGACCGGCTTTACCAGGAGGAAATTGCGCTGCGGGAGGCGAGAATCATGGCTCTCCAGTCTCACATCAATCCTCATTTCATGAATAATACAATGGAGATCATCAACTGGGAGGCACGGCTTGCGGGAAATATCAAGGTCAGCAAAATGATCGAAGCGCTCTCAACCATGATGGATGCGGCCATGGACCGGAGAAAACGTCCTGAGGTACGGCTGGCAGAAGAGATGGGCTATGTGAATTCCTACTTATATATTATGAAAGAACGGCTCGGCAAGCGTCTGACGGTGGAGATGGATATCCCGGAAGAGCTGATGGACTGTCCGGTGCCGCGGCTGATTCTGCAGCCTCTCATTGAGAACGCCATCGAGCACGGGGTTGTGCCCAACGGCTCCGGAACAGTGACAATCCGGGCGTGGCAGGATGGTACGTACCTGTATCTGGAAACGCTCAACGACGGCGGCATGACCCGGGAGGACAGAGAGCGCGTGGAGCGTCTGCTGGATATCAATTACAATACCAGCAAGGAGCCTGCCGGGAATCTGGGTATTGCAAATGTAAATCAGCGTCTGCGCATCCTGTTCGGTGAGCCCTGCGGCCTGACGATCACCGAGAACGGCGGAAAGGTGACAGCGCGGCTGACGGTTCCGTACCGGGCCATGATGGTACAGACTTCCGGGACCGATTTTGGAAAGGTGCAGGATAAATTATAATAATTTGGCTGCCATCCGTCAGAGTGAACAAAACAGTACAAGAAATCACAGATTGAGTTATTCAAAAAACATAAAAAACGGTGCATAATATGAGCATCAAATGAAACTTATGTTTCCAGGAGTGATTAAGGGAGGTAAATTCTATGAAGAAACGGTTGGCAGTTTTAATGGCAGGAGCACTTGCATGTTCCATGTTCTCAGGGGCTTTGGTTGCAAATGCAGAGGGCGTTGAGCTCAATGTGACGACAACATTTGCAGGTGAGGATTCCAACTCACAGAACTTTAAGGATGCAGTGGCAGCATGGGAAGAGTCCACAGGAAATACTGTAAACGATGCATCTGCCACATCAGATGAGACATTCAAGGCACGTGTGGAGATGGATTTCCAGACAGGAGCTGACCCGGACGTTCTCTTTTTCTTTAACGGAGCAGATGCAAACTCTTTTATTGAGGCAGGCAAAGTGGTTTCCATCGATACCATCCGCGAGACGTATCCGGACTACGCTTCCAATATGAACGATGATCTGATTGCAGGATCTCTCGTAGACGGCGTGAAATACGCAGTGCCGGTAAATGGATACTGGGAGGCCATGTTTGTAAACACAACAGTTCTGGAAGCAGCAGGCGTTGAGGTTCCGGGTGCCGATTACACGTGGGATGCATTTCTTGCAGACTGCCAGAAGATTAAAGATGCAGGCTACACACCGATCGCAGCAGCACTTGGCAACATTCCGCATTACTGGTGGGAGTTCTCCATCTTCAATAACGGCAACGTAAAAGACCATCTGAAAGTTCCGACCTCCATCGACGAGGCAGGCGCATGGGTTGCAGGTATGGAAGATATCAGGGCACTGTATGAGGCGGGATATTTCCCGGAGAACACACTGTCTGCGACAGATGATGAGACGTTTGCAATGTTCACAGACGGCAAGGCAGCATTTCTGATCGACGGTTCCTGGAAGGTCGGCGGTATCGCGGCATCCTGTCAGTCCGATCCGGAAGACGCTTCCACAATGGATGCAGAGAAGCTTGACGGTTTCACAGTTACTTACGTTCCTGGCAAGGGCGACAGAAAGGCGACGGACCTGATCGGCGGCCTGTCCATGGGTTACTATATCAGCACAGCAGCATGGGAAGACGAGACGAAGCGCGATGCAGCAGTTGATTTCGTATCCTTTATGACAAGTGATGAAATGGTTGCCAGATTTGCTCAGCATACGGCATCTGCACTGAAGACAGCTCCGGAAGTTGACGAGTCAGCATTTAACTCTCTGCAGCTTAAGGCTATGAATATGATGTCAGGTGTTACATCTCTGACAGGCGCTGTACAGGATCTCTTCAACGGTGAATGCCGCGTATCTACATTCGATGGTATGCCGCAGATCGTTACAGGAGAAATTTCCGCAGAAGATGCAGTGGCAGAAGGAATTGAGGTTTACAACGCACAGTAATACCGACATCCGGAGTATCGGAAATGGGCGGATTTTCATTCCGCGTTCGATACTCTGAAATCGGATACAGGAAAGCAGAAAAGGGGATGTTGCAAAGTCCGAACGTGTTTGCGGCATCCCCTTTCCCTGTACGAAAATAAGCAGGCAGGTGAGAGAATGGGAGCGAACGTATACAGAAATAAAAAGCCGCTGGCACTTTTTTTGATACCGGCGTTTGCATTTATGGTAGTGTTTCTGCACTATCCGTTTGTAATGAATATTCTGAACAGTTTTCAGCAGATAGGGGGACTGGCAGCACAGAGCAAGGGCTTCCAGGATCCATGGTTTGCAAACTACAGAGACATGCTTCAGGATAAAAACATGGTCACTGCACTGAAAAACACACTGATTCTCATGGTTTCAACCGTGGTTTTTCAGGTTGGTATCGCACTGATTCTGGCAATTCTTGTGGATCAGATCCGTGTGGGAGCTAAATTTTTCCGTGTGGTATATTTTTTCCCGATCGTTATTTCGGCTACGGCACTCGGTCTGATGTTTAACCTGATCTTTCTCAGAGATAAGGGGATGATCAACCAGGTTCTGGAGATGTTCGGGCGCACGGAGCTGATTGACTGGAAAGATCAGTCGCGGGCACTGGTAACGATGCTGATCCCGGTTATGTGGCAGTATGTGGGATTTTACTTTGTGATTCTGATCACAGGCCTGAACAATATTTCACAGGATCTCTATGAGGTGGCATCCATCGACGGCGCCAGCCGCTGGCAGAGAATCCGCTATCTGACACTGCCGCTTCTGCACAATGTGATCTGTACGTGTGTGGTGCTTGCGGTGACCGGCGCCCTGAAAGCCTTCGACCTGCCGTGGATTATGTTTCCGAAGGGCATGCCACTGAATGCGACATGGCTTACAAGTACATACATGTATTACCACGCAGTGGAATCGAGAAACACCGACTACGGATGTGCCATTGCCGTATTGATTGTTGTTCTCGGCATCATATCGGCAAAAGTCGTCAATGCAGTATTTAAAGAGAAAGATTATTGACCGGAAGGAGGAAAAGAGATGAAGACGAAAGCAAAGAAAAAAAATCTCTGGATGATTCCGGTTTATACGATACTGACCTTCTGGTCTCTGACAACCATTTATCCTCTGATCTGGGTTGCAATGAACTCGTTCAAGGATAAGGATCAGATCCGGTCCAATTCTTTTGCACTTCCGCTGGGGGATCTGTTTACTCTGGCCAATTACAGGCGTGCCTTTGACCGTGTTCCGATTTTTGGAGCCTACATGAACAGCCTGATTGTTTCCGGAAGCGTGACGATCATTGTCATGCTCCTTGCGGGGCTGGCTGCCTTTGCTCTGGTCCGGTATCAGTTCAGGGGGCGGCAGGCACTGATGTCCGTGGTGGTGGCCAGCATGATGTTTCCGGCTTTTTCAACCATCGTTCCGGTGTTCCGCATGGAGGCATCCTGGGGGCTGGTGAACAGCAGCAACCGCTGGATATCCCTGTTCTCGTGTGCTCTGCCTCAGATTGCCGGCAATCTGTCCTTTGCCATCATTGTTCTGTCCGGTTATATACGGAGCCTGCCCATTGAGCTGGAGGAAGCGGCATACCTGGAGGGATGCAGTGCCGTGCAGATTTTCGGAAAGATTGTGGTGCCGCTGACGAAGCCGTCCTTTGCGACGGTGGCGATCTTCTCTTTCCTCTGGAGCTACAATGACCTGTTCACCCAGACCTTCTTTCTGCGTATTCAGCCTCAGTGGGCCATCACCCGCCTGCTCAAGGAGCTGACTGCCATGGAGGGCACGAACTATGGTCTGATGGCAGCAGCCGTGACGATCGTTATCGTACCGGTCATTATCGTCTACGCGTGCCTGCAGAAATATATCATAAAAGGAATGACGGCAGGTGCCATAAAAGGCTGATGCAAAAGAACGGGAGATATGGTACAATGAGCAGGGGTGGATTATGTACAGGGTTGTGATTATTGATGATGAGCCGATCATCGTCACGGGACTTTCCAGAATCGTGCCGTGGGAAAAGTACGAATGCGAAGTGGTGGGGACGGCATATGACGGCCAGGAGGGACTGGAGCTTGTGCGCAGGCTCCGGCCGGACATTGTATTTTCTGATATCTATATGCCGAAAATGGACGGTCTTCTGATGACTGCCGCGCTCAAATCGGAATTTGAGGATACGGAGCTGACTATTCTGACCGGCTACAGAGATTTTGACCTGGTTCAGCAGGCCTTAAGCCTCGGTGTGGCCCGCTTCATTCTGAAGCCCTCCAATATGGAGGAGCTGGAGGAGGCAGTACAGGCCATGACTGTAAAGCTGCGAAAGAAGGGCATTTATCCCGACAGAGCCCGGGAGAACATCACATCTCCGGGAGAGCGTGATACTGAGAATGGTATCGCAGGAACATGCACAGACGAAAAAAGCATCGAGGAAAAAGGCATGGCGGATGGAGCAGTCCAGGAGGACTCCACAGCCGGAAGCTTCATCGTTAAAAATGCCCTTGCGTTTATCCGTGAGAATTATACACATAAGATCACACTGACGGAGGTAGCTGACAATACGTACGTCAGCCAGTGGCATCTGAGCAAGCTGCTGAACCGCCACACGGGGCAGAGCTTTTCAGAGATTCTCAATACAACACGGGTGGAGGCTGCCAAAGAGCTTCTGAAGAACCCGGCTCTTCGTATCGGAGACGTGGCGGAGGAGGTCGGATTTCTGGATCTGGCGCATTTTTCACGCGTATTTAAGAAAGTAACCGGCATTTCGGCCAATGAATACAGAAACAGGCTGCAGTGATGCAGCCTGTTTTGCGTTGCGGTTTGACAAAACGTGAGGGATTCGTTATACTGTATGTGATAAAAAAATACATGGAGGTGAGATTTATTCGAAATGTAAGAAAATTCTTTCTGTTGCTGGCCATGTGTCTCGGAATGCTCTGCTTTACAGGGACGGTGCAGGCGTCGGCAAAGACAGTGAATGCAGTTACATCTGCGAAGACAGTGACAGGCGGAAAATGGGTGACGACAAAGTCAGGGAAAAAATACCGCTATGCGAATGGTACATACGCGAAAAGTGCATGGCTGAAGATCAACGGCTCCATTTACAGGATCAATAAAAACGGGATCCGGATGACCGGATGGTTTACGGTCAGCGGCACAGATTTTTATGCATCCAAAACGGGAAAGCTGTACGTAAAAAGATGGCTGACTGCCGGCAGCAGCCGTTACTATTTCCAGGCATCCGGAGCCTGTGCCAAAGGCAAGTGGCTGCAGATAAGCGGAAAATATTATTATTTCCTGAACAGCGGCAAGATGGCCACAAACCGCATGGTAAAGAAGGGCAGCAGCTATTATTACGTAAATAAATCAGGAGTCCGCGTGAAATCCACCTGGGTAGTCAGGGACGGGAAGAAATACTATTTTGATAAGTCCGGAGTCCGCGTTCAGAAAAAATGGCTGCTTTATGGAGGGAAATACTATTACCTGGGTTCTGATGGCGTGATGGCGGTCAGTCAGTGGATCAATGACACGTACTACGTGGATGAGACGGGCGCCAGAGTGACCGACAGCTTTGTGGATGGGTATTATCTGGATGAGACAGGAAAAAAGACTGTAATAAATGAAAACTACATTTTCGTCGGGGATTCCCGCATGGTGGGTATGCAGCAGTCTGTTGCATCCTCCGATGTAAAATACATTGCCAAAATATCCCAGGGATATACGTGGCTGAATACGACGGCAGGCAAGGAGCTGAAACGATATCTGAAAGCGAAGCCCCAGGTGACGGTGGTTCTGGCCCTTGGCGTGAACGATCTGGGAAATATCGGGAACTATATCAGCTATTACCAGGCTCTGATTACAGAATTTCCGGACACAGTGTTTTATGTACTGTCCGTAAATCCGGTGGATGATAAGCTGGCAGCCTCAAAGGGCTACAAGATCAAAAATTCGGATATCACTGCATTCAACAAAAAGCTGAAGGCGGCATTTTCGGACAGGTACATCAATACTTATACATTTATGAAAACGAATATGGAGACATCGGATGGAGTGCATTATACGGCGGCGACGTATCAGGCACTGTACAGCTTTCTGATGGACAGTATAAAGACAGTATAAATTAACCGAATCAGGTAAGTCCTCCGTTTCAGATGCGCAGAGCATGAAGTGGCGGACAGACAATACAGTCAGGCGGTACACAGACAGAGACATTTGCTGAGACAGAAAACAGGGCAGAGAAATGTCTCTGTTTTATTTTTCTGCTTTTATATGTTTTATATGCAGGAGCAGGTGTGGTATCATGTATAGAAAACAAATCCCCGGGCATAATACTCCGTGACAGGATAGTATGATATGCGGCGCAGAAACTGCGCACGGGAGGCGTTTATGGCGGTTAATCAGATGACAGGAAAACAGAGCATCGAATTTCAGGATGCTCCTTATATTATCAGCAGTGCTTCCGTGGTCGGCCCCAAGGAAGGAGAGGGACCGCTGGGGGAATGGTTTGATCTGGTTTCTCCTCAGGCGGAATTCGGAGAGAAAACGTGGGAGGAAGCAGAGAGTACGATGCAGAAGGAGGCTCTGCAGACGGCAATCGGAAAGGCGAAACTGATGGAGATACAGATCCGCTGTCTGTTTGGCGGTGATCTGCTGGCTCAGTCCATTGCCACCTCCTTCGGCAACGGGGAGAGCAATATTCCACTGTTCGGGCTGTACGGCGCCTGCTCCACGTGCGGGGAATCTCTGGCGCTGGCGGCCATGACAGTGGCAGGCGGGTACGCAGATTATGCGGCAGCCCTTACTTCAAGCCACTTTGCCAGTGCGGAGAAGGAATTCCGTTTTCCGCTGGGATACGGAAATCAGCGTCCGCTGTCGGCTTCCTGGACGGTCACCGGCAGCGGCGCATTTATCCTTTCTGACAGGGGCGGACACGTGAGAGTGAGCGGAGTGACTCCCGGGAAAATTGTGGATATGGGGATCAAAGACAATATGAATATGGGGGCCTGTATGGCTCCTGCCGCCTGCGATACCATATACCAGAATCTGATGGATTTTAACAGGCAGCCTCAGGATTATGACCGGATCATTACAGGAGATCTTGGCGCAGTGGGCCAGAGAATTCTGATTGATCTGCTGAAAGAAAAAGGATTTGATATTTCAGAGCAGCATATGGACTGCGGTATTGAAATTTACGATGCTGACAGCCAGGATACCCACGCAGGGGGAAGCGGCTGCGGATGTGCGGCAGTCGTTCTGGCGGCAATGATCCTTCCGAGGCTGAGAAAGGGAAGCTGGAAGCGCGTGCTGTTTGTGCCCACGGGAGCTCTGCTTTCCAAGGTGAGCTTTAATGAGGGCAGAACGATACCGGGAATTGCACACGCAGTGGTGCTGGAGCATGCATGAAAGGAGCGCGACATGGACTATATTAATGCATTCTGGGTCGGAGGGCTGATCTGCGCACTGGTCCAGATTTTACTGGAAAAGACGACGCTGCTGCCGGGTCGGGTGATGGTGATTCTTGTTTGCCTGGGTGCGGTGCTTGGTGCCGTCGGACTTTATGAGCCGCTGATCAATTACGCGGGAGCCGGGGCATCGGTGCCGCTGCTGGGATTTGGAAATACATTGTGGAAGGGCGTAAAAGAGGCAGTCGATCAGAATGGAGTCCTTGGTCTGTTTATGGGAGGCCTGAAGGCCAGTGCGGTGGGTATCAGTGCCGCTCTGATTTTCTCTTATCTGGCCAGCTGGATTTTTGAACCGAAGATGAAGGATCAGTGAAAATGAAACGTACAGAAGACGGCAGGCAGCTGCATACAATGATAGAAGACGACGCAGATGGAATGAAACTGGAACAGTATCTGCGGCAGAGGATGCATTTTACAAAGACACAGATCAGCCGGATGAAGTTCCGGGAGAATGGGATGATGGTGGACGGAGAGCGTGTGCGCATCAGTCATGTTCTGCGGGCAGGGGAGTGCCTGCAGCTGATGGTGGAGGAACAGAATAATGGTTCCGGCCATCTGGAACAGGATGACGGTCAGCTGGAAATACTGTATGAGGATGAGGATCTGATTGCGGTCTGGAAGGAAGCGGGGCTTGTGGTGCATCCTTCTCACGGCCATTACAGGGACACGCTCTCCAACCGTGTCCATACATATTTTCTGCGGAAGGGAAGTCCGGTGACGGTCCGCAGCATCGGGCGTCTCGACCGCGATACGTGCGGCATTGTGGTATTTGCCAAAAACCGGATAGCGGCCGCACGACTGTGGGAGCAGAAGGAGAACGGAATATTCTGGAAGGAATATCTGGCAGTCTGCCGGGGACGGATGGACGGAGAACCGGACAGAAGAGAAAATGAGTTCGGAAGAGAGTTCGAAAATGAAACGGAGAGAGAGCCGGAAGACGGATGGCGCACGATCTCTGCACCAATCGGAAAGCTTCCGGGCGACCTGATGAGGATGTGTGTATCGGAGAGTGGCAAGGCGGCTGTCACCCATTACCGGATTCTGAGGCGGACGCAGAAGGAGACGCTGGTGCAGGTGCGGATAGAGACGGGACGGACACATCAGATCCGTGTCCACATGGCATCCATCGGTCACCCTCTTGCCGGGGATCCTCTGTACGGGACGGCGGGGAAGGATATGTTTCTCTGTGCGTGGAAGGCAGAGCTTGTACAGCCCTTTTCCGGTGAGTGGATCATGATCTGTCCCCATGATTTCAGCGGATTCTGCGCGAACAGACTTTGCGGAACAATGGCATGTGAACAGTTACAGACGTATTACTGAACAGAGGAGATGCAAATTGAGGACTTGACACGCAGCAATACAGCGCGTTAATATGATTAACAAAATAAACAGTTAACAAAAGAAACTATATATCTGCCCTGCGGATGGGTTCTGAAAGGGGAATACAGAGGAGTACATATGAACAGTACGGAAATATTGAGTGAAGCTCTGCTGGACGGCTGGCTCAGGATGTCCATGTCGATCTGGAATGAGCGGCTTGTCTCTGCCATGACTTACAACGAGTCGATGGTGTGTAATCTGCTTTACAAGCACAGAAATGTGCAGGAAGCTCCGCTTACGGCGACGGATCTCTGCCGGAGGCTGCACATCCGGAAGCCGCAGATGAATGTGATCCTGAACAATCTGGAGAAGGCAGGGATTGTGGAGCGCATCCGCTCGAAAAAAGATAAGCGCAGCGTGCATATTTTTCTGACGGAAAAAGGTATACCGTTTTATGAAAAGGCACACCGGGAAATTCTGCGCCTGCCGGAGGCGCTGATTGAGAGGATGGGAGCGGAGAAAGCCAAGACCTTTGCAGAAAGTATGAAAGAAGTAGCCGACTGCTTTGACTCGGTGATGAGTCAGTATGGCAGCAAAAATAAAGGTTGAGAATATTATGAAGAAAAAAATATTGAATAGTATAAACGGAATTGTGCTGGAGGTTCTGTTCCGCGGATTTTGTGTGCTGTACCGGGAGGACAGCCGGGTGCGGGAGGAGATTGACGGATGGGATAAAAATCTTTCTCTGAAGCTGGTATGCGGACCGGGAGGCGCTGTGCTTGCCATGCGGAAATCACAGCATCACGGGCTGGCAAGGCAGAAGCGTGCGCAGCGCGCCGCGATCACGATGCGGTTTAAGTCTGCCTGGGGCGCTTTTCGGGTGCTGCGCCTGCGGAAGCGTCTGCATCAGCTTACGGGACTTCCTGTCACACTGGAGCAGGCAGGAGTGGACCCGGCACGGTTCCCTGAGGTTGCCAATGCGGCCCTGAATGACGGAGCCGTGATTGTAAATCCGCGTCAGGTGACATACAGGGCTGTAATCCGGATCCTTGAGATCTGTTATGGGAAACAGCGGGCGTGATGCTGTGAACGAAGCAGACAGTAAATATGTTGACAGAATGCGGACGGTGTAATACGCCGCAGTGAGTATTGTGAGATCTGCCATATGGCGGTACCGGGAGGAACGCAATGAATACAGAGACACTTGTAAAAAAACAGAGAGCATATTTTGAGACGGGGCGGACCAGGGACGTATCCTGGCGCATTGGTGCACTGCAGACTCTTCGCCGGTCGATCCGGAAGCATCAGACTGAGATTGAGGCTGCCCTGCAGAAGGATCTGAAAAAATCGGCCTTTGAAACCTACATGTGCGAGACAGGAATGGTGCTCAGTGAACTGAATTATATGCTTCGCCATCTGCGCGGTTATGCCACGGACAGGGTTGTCGCGACACCGCTTGCGCAGTTTCATGCAAAGAGCTTTACTTCGGCGGAGCCCTACGGTGTTGTTCTTGTAATGTCTCCGTGGAATTACCCGTTTATGCTGGCGATGGAGCCTCTGATCGGTGCCATTGCCGCCGGAAACTGTGTGACGGTGAAGCCCAGTGCCTATGCGCCGGAAACATCCGCCGTCATTGAGCGGATCGTCAGGGAATGCTTTGCACCCCATTTCGTGTGTGTCGTGCAGGGCGGCAGGGCGGAGAATACGGCTCTGCTGGAGCAGCGCTTTGACTTTATCTTTTTTACAGGAAGTGTCGCAGTGGGAAAGCTTGTGATGGAAAAGGCCGCGAAGCATCTGACTCCGGTCTGCCTGGAGCTGGGTGGAAAGAGTCCCTGCATCGTGGACAAAACTGCAGATATCCGCCGTGCGGCGCAGAGAATTGTCTTCGGGAAGTACCTGAATCTGGGCCAGACGTGTGTCGCGCCGGATTACGTGTTTGTACATGAGGATGTGAAAGAGAAGCTGCTGTGTGAAATGGAGCGGTGCATCCGCAGACAGTTTGGAAAGCATCCGCTGGAGAATCCGGATTACGGAAAGATCATCAATGAAAAGCATTATGACCGTCTGCTGGGGCTGATGCAGAGTGGAACCATCCGCTTCGGCGGGGAGACAAAACGGGATACGCTGCAGATTGCGCCCACCGTTCTGACTGATGTCGCACCGTCCGACCCGATTATGAAGCAGGAAATTTTCGGACCGCTTCTTCCTGTTATGACGTTCCATGAGATTTCCGAGGTGATCAGCTATGTCACCGGCCATGAAAAGCCGCTGGCACTGTATCTGTTCACAAACAGCAGATCCGTTCAGAAACAGGTGTTAAAATTCTGCAGCTTTGGCGGTGGCTGTATCAACGATACGATTATTCACCTGGCTACGAGCCGGATGGGGTTCGGCGGAGTCGGAAACAGCGGCATGGGAAGCTACCACGGGAAAGAGAGCTTTGAACTGTTTTCACATCGCAGGAGCATTGTGAAGAAATACAACTGGCTGGATCTGCCGATCCGGTACCAGCCGTACACAGGATGGAAGCGTCTGCTGCTGGGGATGTTTCTGAGATGACAGGCCGGAAGCGTCTGCTGCCGGGGATGTTTCTGAAAATTACAGGGTTTGGAAAAATGGTATATGGCAGAGCTGCTGCATCGCGGAGCGTGTTGCTGTGAACGAGAGGAACAGTGACAGATACTTCGAAAAATCGTGTGGCAGCTCTGCTTTTTGTTGACGATGGAAGGAAATTCGCATATGATAGAAAAAGCAATCCAGGCGGTAAAACCTGCCCTGCGCTGTCTGATGCGGGGCAATACACAGGGGGAAGTAATGAAAAAGTTTATTAAAATATACAGTCTCTGTCTTTTCCTGTTCCTGCTTCTGCTTCCGATGACTGCTTACGGCGGTGCGATGTCAAAAAAGGCACTTGTGCTGACTGCGAAGACGGACGGCACTTCCGTGAATTTAAAATGGAAGAAAAGAAATGGCGCAGACGGCTATCAGGTCTGCCTGTACAACGCAAAAGGAAAATGTCTGGAGCGGGTGACGACAAAGAAATGCTCCTATGCGTTTCAGGAGCTGGACATGGGGAAAAAGTACGGTTTTCGCGTCCGTGCATACTGCAAGAACGGCAGCAGGAAAACGTATGCATCCTTCAGTACCATGAAAAAAGTGACGATTCCGCGCATTGAGACGACCTCCACACTGAAAAAGCTGCTGAAGACAGCGCTGGAGCCTGTGGGAAGTACTCTGTATGTGTGGGGCGGAGGATGGAACAAAGAGGACACGGGCGCCGGGAAAGCAGCGGTCACCATCGGTGTCAGTCCAAAATGGAAGACCTTTTTCCAGAAACAGGATGCAAATTATGATTATCAGCAGACGAGGTACCAGATCGAGGATGGTCTGGACTGCTCCGGTTATATCGGCTGGTGTATTTACAATATTCTGAACACAAAGAGCGGAAAAAAGGGTTATGTAATGAAGGCTTCGGAAATGGCGGAAAATTTTGCCGGACGGGGCTGGGGTACATATAAGAATAAAAATGACGTGAAGGATTACCGCGCAGGCGATATTATGAGCTCCTCCGGCCACGTGTACATGGTGGTGGGGCAGTGCAGTGACGGCAGCGTCGTGCTGCTTCACGCCAGTCCTCCGGGAGTGCAGCTTTGCGGAACGCCGTCTGCATCGGGAAAGGCCGAGAGCAGAGCGGTCGTCCTTGCCCGCACCTATATGAAACGCTGTTATCCGGAATATTACAGGCGGTATCCAAACTGCTCACGGGGGAACAGCTATCTGACGGATTTCCATCAGATGCGCTGGGATCTGTCCGGAAATTCAGTGATGTCCGATCCGGACGGGTACAGGAACATGACGGCAGACCGGATTCTGAAAAATCTGTTTTCGTGAACCGGCAGAGGAAGTCTGCTGTTTTCAGACGTTGTCTGACCGGACAGCTGATATATGGATGAAATGAGGGAGAAACCATGGAGATCAGAACATTTTTGGATTTTCTGGGGCTTGCGGAAAAGCTCAAGTGTAATACGCGTCATTCCTGGACTTCGTCAGGAAGGCATGAGAGTGTGGCGGAGCACAGCTGGAGGCTTGTGCTGATGGCGTATCTCGTAAAGAATGAATTTCCGGATCTTGATATCGGAAAGGTCATGCTGATGTGTACGGTTCATGATCTGGGAGAGGCAGTGACCGGGGATATTCCCGCCTTTGAGAAGACAGAGGAGGATTCCGCCGTTGAGGCAAATGCTGTAGAGCGGCTGCTTGCACATCTTCCGGCGCAGGAGCGCGGTGAGCTGACGGAGCTTTTTGCTGAGATGGAAGCACAGGAAACACAGGAGGCGAGGCTGTATAAGGCGCTTGATAAACTGGAGGCGCTGATTCAGCACAATGAGGCGGATCTTTCCACGTGGCTGCCCCTGGAATACGATCTTCAGATGACGTACGGAACCCGGGAGTGCGCATTCTCAGAGTATATAAAGCGCCTCAGAGATGAAGTGCGCAGAGATTCCTGCATAAAAGCAGGGATAACGGTGAATCAGGAGTAAAGAAGATCTGTGCAGACTTTCTGACAGGCGGAAAGAAAAATAGAATAAAATATCAGAGGAACATATTATGGAAAAAGAAAAAATTGTGGTAGCAAAATTTGGAGGGAGCTCTCTTGCAGATGCAGAGCATTTCAGAAAAGTAAAAAAAATTGTGGAGAGTGATCCTGCAAGACGGTATGTCGTGCCGTCGGCGCCGGGTAAGCGAAGCCGTGAGGATGAAAAGGTGACAGATCTGCTGTACCAGTGCAGTGCCGAGGCACACAGAGGCGGTGATTACGTCTCTGTTCTGAATAAAATTAAAAAAAGATATCAGGAGATCATAGATGAGCTGGAGCTTGATGTTTCACTGGAGCGGGAGTTTGCGGTGATTGAGCAGGCTTTTCTGTCAGACGCGGGAGCACAGTATGCGGCATCGAGAGGCGAATATCTGAACGGCATTCTTCTGGCAGCCTTTCTCGGCTATGAATTTGTGGATGCGGCGGAGGTGGTTCGTTTTGACCGGAACGGCGTTTTTGAGGATGAGAGGACGAATTTTTTCCTGAACGAGCGTCTTTCCAGAACGGAGCGTGCCGTGGTGCCA
Organism: Lachnospiraceae bacterium; assembly: GCA_004557975.1. Lineage (GTDB taxonomy): Bacteria > Bacillota > Clostridia > Lachnospirales > Lachnospiraceae > Choladousia. The sequence goes on along the minus strand of SFEV01000003.1, from coordinate 29,884 downwards.
GGATTTTACGGGGCGGATGATGCCGGAAATATACATACATTTTCACGCGGGGGATCGGATGTCTCCGGTGCCATTGTCGCACGCGCCGTGCAGGCGGAGCTGTACGAGAACTGGACAGATGTATCGGGCTTCCTTCTGACGGATCCGACGATTGTGGATCATCCGAAAAAGATTAATGCCATGACGTACGCGGAGCTGCGTGAGCTTTCCTACCGCGGGGCGACTGTACTCCATGAAGAGGCTGTTTACCCGGTGCGCCGGGAAGGCATTTCCATCCATATCCGCAACACGAATCATCCTGAGGAGAACGGAACCTTTATCCGCAGAAAAATCCGTCCGGAGGAGGAGGTCGCAATCACAGGCATTGCCGGGAAAAAGAATTTTGTGGCAGTCAGCATCGAAAAAAACCGGATGAATGCCCAGATAGGCTTTGTCAAAAAAATGCTTGAGGCCTTTGAGGAAAATGAAATTGCGTTTGAGCATCTGCCCTCCGGAATTGACACAATCAGTGTGATTCTGCAGAAGGATGAATTTGAGCGCAAGAAAGACAGTATTATGGAATCTCTTCACCGCCTGCTGAAGCCGGATCACATCACGGTGGATCCTGATCTGGCAATGGTCACCGTGGTTGGCAAAGGAATGCGTTCTGTCAGCGGAATAGCGGCCAGATTTTTCTCGTCCCTCGGACGCGCAGACGTCAATATCAAGATGATCGATATGGGGTCCAACGAGATCAACTGTACGATAGGTGTGAAAAATGATGATTTTGACAGGGCGATCCGTGCGCTGTACGATGAGCTTGTGGAATAATATCCCTGATGTCAGCCGTCTGAGAAATGGCTGTGTGCAGGGGGACTGTCAGGAAAAAGGGTGTATCATCGGCTGTGTGCGTAAGCATTCGATGGAGGAAGAATGGGAAAACAAAGAATATCATTTGTACTGAAGACGACAGCCGCGGCATGCTACCTGCTGCTGGCAGCCGTGGTTTACCGGATGTTTCTGCGCCAGGCGATCCGCTATCCCGGACGGCTTGGCGCATACGATACGGATCTGCGTGTCCATATACAGGAGGGCCGGGCAGGCACCGGCTACAGTCTCATGGAGCGCTGCTACGCATTGCTGCTGGATACGCTGGGACAAAATGAAAAGGCAATCGGAATATTTCTGGCACTGGTGATGACGGCGACGGTGTATCTGACGTACCGTCTGCTGCGGATGCTGGCGGGAGACTGCCGGAGGGAATTTCTGCATCTGCTTGCATTTGTACCGGTATTTGCCATGCCGCTTTATCTGGGCAGTGTGAATCCATACCGGTATCTCGGGCTGCAAAGCGGCGCAATCTGGCATAATACGACATATATCGGCATGCGTGCTGCCGCAATGGCGCTGCTTCTGTTTTATTTTCCGTTTCAGGAACGATATCGGAAGCATGTATCAGCGACAGATTTTGTTATTTTTACGGTTCTGCTTGTATTTGTAAATATGATGAAGCCGAACTTTATCATGTGTTTTGCACCTGCCATGGCGTGTATGCTTCTTGCAGACTGTATCACAGACAGAGGGAGGACGCTGAAGCAGCAGATTCTGTCAGGTATACCGGTACTGCTGTCACTGTGTACTCTTCTTTATCAGATGGTATACCTGTTTCCGGAAGGAGAGAGGCCGGAGGGCGGGGCTGCCTTTGGGTTTTCTGTGGCATATATTCTTAAGCTTCGCACGTGGCACCCCGTGGCATCGCTGCTGCAGTCGGCTGCCTTTCCTCTTGTGGTTCTGATTTATAATTTCCGTGATCTGAAAAAAGACAGACGATTCCTGATGACGTGGCTGATCTGGGTGGTCGGATTGCTGGAGTACCTGTTTATCCATGAAGAGGGAGCGAGAAAGGATCACGGGAATCTTTCCTGGGGATATAGCTTCTGCATTTTCCTGGTGTTTGTCGTCAGTATCGGCTGGCTGTGCCGTAATATACAGGAGCTGTGGAGGGAATACCGTTCTTCGGAAGCTTCATCCTTTTGGGGATGGATCCGGTCGGCCGGAAGAAAATGGAAACTGGAAGCTGCATATCTTCTGGTATCAGTCGTGCTGCTGGTATGGCATCTTGCGTGCGGGATGGAATTTTTCCTGTATATGCTTCAGGGCGGAACGTATATACGGTAAATGAAAAGCCGAAAAACCAAAAAGAATTGTAATTTGGTTGCATTATGTGGGATTGTGTTGTATCATAGGGAAAAGGGGGAGAAAATATGGACTTTTTGAACCAGACAGAAGGCAAGATGAGAATCGTCCAGGAGCTTGTGCCCGGAAAGCAGGTTACGCTGGCTCATATTATTGCAAGCCCGGACCCGATTATCTATAAAAAGCTGGGACTCGATCCGCAGCTTGACTACAAGCGCGCAGCAATCTGTGTGCTGAGCATGTCCCCGGCGGAGATTTCTGTGATTGCAGGGGATATTGCGCTGAAGAGTGCCAGCATCGATATGGGATTTATCGACCGTTTCAGCGGAACACTGATTTTTACCGGAAAGGTTTCTGAGGTGGAGGCGGCGCTTGAGGCGATCATGACGTATCTGAGAGAGAAGCTGGGCTTCACGCTGTGTGAAATCACGCGGACGTAATATTTGACCGAATCAAGGAAGTCACCCACGTCAAATGCTCAGAGTGTGCGCAGTGATGCGGAATATGGAATGCACGGATGAAGAGGATCCGGGAGAGGCGGTACGATGCGCAAGATTATGCTGGTCGGCCGAAGCGAGTGCGGCAAGACGACGCTGCGGCAGGCACTGAAGGGTGATACGATCCGGTATCACAAGACGCAGTATATCAATCACTACGATACGGTTATTGACACTCCCGGAGAGTATGCGGAGACGGGAAGACTGGGCAGAGCACTGGCACTGTACTCCTATGAGGCTGATGTGGTGGCACTGCTGATCAATGCCGAGGAGCCTTATTCTCTGTTTCCGCCGTGTGTCGCGGCTCAGTCCTGCAGACCGGTCATCGGAATTGTGACACAGATTGACCATCCTGACGCCAATGTGGAGCAGGCACACCGGTGGCTGGAGCTCTCGGGCTGTGATCCCATTTTTCATGTGAGCGCCTATACCGGTGAGGGTATATGGCAGATCCTGGAATACCTCCGTGAGGACGGCGATGTGCTTCCGTGGGATCAGGAAAAAGCGGAGCAGCCGCGAAAAGTCCTCTCGACAAAACGGGACCATATCTGATACAATGACCCGGAGGTGATTACGCGTGTACATCATGGCGAACAAGAAAAGAATCAGCATATTTCTGGCTGTCATGTTGTTATTATCGGGAATGTACTTTGAACTTGTCAAAGCAGATTCCTCTTTTGTGTACACTTCTTTTGACGAAACAGCCGGTGCTGAAGGTTTTTCCGGTATGGCACCCCTGCGCATTTCACAGACTCCCCTCGTATGGCAGGAGCTTTGTACGGAGGAGCTTTTAGGTAATTTCGGGCAGGAGAGTATCCTTTCCTCCATTCGCAATTCTTCCCGGGAGACGGTATACGGCGAAATGACTCTGCCGCATCAGAACAGTTTCCTGTCGGAATATTTCACATCAGAGCTGCACAATGCCGGACGGCATGTCCCCTGCGAAAGATATACGGTGCAGGTGATTGTCAGCTACATTCACCATCAGGACGGTCAGAAAGAGAACCAGGTATAGACGGATCAGAAAATTTCTTAATTGGGTTGCCGCAGGAACGATGCAGTTCAGTCATCCTTTTGCAGCAGCCCCGCTTGTCGTAGAAAAAAGGATAAGACATGAGCAACAGTATCGTTTTTTTGCTATAATAAGCTGGACGAAATCAGAAGAAAGCGTTAAAATAAATCGAAATATGGAATCAGCCCGATACAGCAGCAAAAGCAGACCAGGAAGGTCTGCGTGCTGCTGTGTTGAGCGTTCTGAATAAAAATATAAATAAGAAGAGAGGGAAGAAAGCATGTATCTGTTGTATTTTGCGCTTTGGATCATTTTTAACGGAGCTGTTACACGGGAGATATGTCTGTTCGGAATTGTAATAGCTGCTGCAGTTTTCTGGTTTACATGTAAGTTTATGGATTACAGTATCCAGAAAGAGATCCGTATTATGAAGCGCATTCCGAAGCTTCTCCGTTACGTCTGTGTGCTTGTCATGGAGATCGTGAAAGCCAACTTTGCGGTGATTCATATGATTCTCTCAGAAAAAGAGGAGATAGAGCCGGTTCTGGTTCGGTTCCGATCCGATATGAAGACACCTGTGGGCAGAGCGTTTCTGGCCAATGCGATCACTCTGACACCGGGAACGATCACGGTGACGCTGGAGGGTTCAGAATATCTCGTGCATTGTCTGGACGAGGAGTATGCGTCCGGCATGGATGCTTCTGTATTTGTGGAGCTGCTTGGTGAACTGGAACAGAACTAAAAAGAAGGAGGAAATATTATGGGAAAGGGAATACCTGGCCTGGAACAGACATGCCACGCGTTTTTTGTGGCAGCACTGATTCTGCTGGCAGTGATGGTTGTACTCTGCCTGATCCGGGCGATTATCGGGCCGAGGATTGCCGACAGAATTGTAGCTGTCAATATGATGGGTACGATTGTCATGGTCATTATCGCGATTCTTGCTGTTATGCTGCAGGAGGGGTATCTGGCCGATATCTGTCTGATTTATGCGATGATCAGTTTCCTGGCCGTTATTGTACTGACAAAGGTTTATATGGGTGTATATCTGGAAAAAAAGCAGGAGGAGGAAAAGAACGATGGCAGTGTTTGAGTGGCTCCGTTTTCTGGCAGGGGCAGGTCTGTTACTGTTCGGGCTGGGGATATTTGCAATAGAGATGTTCGGCGTCTTCCGGTTTCGTTACGTCCTGAACAGAATGCATGCGGCGGCTATGGGAGATACGCTTGGCATCGGATTTTCTCTGATTGGGCTGATCCTGATAAACAGTTTCAATTTTACTTCCCTGAAGCTGTTTTTCGTCGTTGTATTCCTGTGGTTCTCATCACCGGTATCCTCGCATCTGATTGCCCGTCTTGAGGTGACGACAGATGAGGAGCCGGAGAAGCATTACCGCAGAATGACACTTCGGCAGGTGGAAGAGGATCTTGCGCAGAAACACAGCGCGGAGGAAGCTGCTGCCGGCCTGAACGAAAAAAAATCAGATACTGTCGGGGAGGAATCATAGTATGCATGTATTTACATATATTTTGCTTGGATTTCTGGTCGTCTGCGCAGTCTCTGTCAGCCTGTCCAAAAATCTGCTGAACTCGATTTTGATTTATATGTCCTACAGTCTGATCATGTCGATTATCTGGATACTTCTGGAATCGCCTGATCTTGCCATCACGGAGGCGGCTGTGGGAGCCGGTATCACAAGTATCCTGTTTTTCGTAACGCTGAAAAAAATTCATGCGATGATGAAATCAGAAGATGATGAGAATGAGGAGGAGAAGGATGAGTAGAAAGGTTTCCGACCAGGAATACAAAAAGACACGCTCCTACCGGATGAAGCAATGGTTTGACGGATCAAAGGATCTGTTTCTCGATGAGCTGGAGATGAAGCCGCAGAAGGAATTCACGGAGGATCACAGAACGGTCCGCCAGCGCGAGGAGGAAAAGCGAAGGCTGTTTGAGCGCGTCTACGATATTAAACATAATCCTGAAATAACAGTTTTCAACAAAATTTACAGATTGTTCTGCGTGTGCTTCTGCATTTTTCTCGTGATCATGCTTCTGACGGCAGTTTCCAATCTGCCGACCACAGGGCACGCTGACAATCCGGTGAACAACGAGGTATCCCGGCGGTATATTGAGAATGGTCTGCAGGAGACGGGTTCTGTCAATATCGTAACGGGTATGATCCTCGATTACAGAGCATTCGATACACTGGGTGAGTCCCATGTGCTGTTTATTGCAACGTGTACGGTGCTGATCCTGCTGCGCAATGACAGAAAAAAGGGCAAAAACAGCATTGCGGATATGGAGGAGAATGACCGTATCCATGAGCCGAAAAACGATGTGATTCTCCAGACTGCAGCCAGAATTCTGGTTCCGCCGATTGTGATTTTCGGTATTTATGTGATTCTGTGCGGTCATCTGGGGCCTGGCGGAGGCTTCTCCGGCGGAGCCGTAATCGGAGCAGGACTGATTCTGTACCTGAACGCCTTCGGATTTGCAAAGACAGAGCGGTTCTTTAAGGCAAGTACGTACAAGAAGCTCAGCTTCGGTGCGCTTGCATGTTATGCGCTGTCGAAGTGCTATTCCTTTTATACGGGAGCGAACCATATTGAGAGCGTGATTCCGCTGGGCACGCCGGGGGCGATACTGAGCAGCGGTCTGATTCTGCTGCTGAATATCTGCGTCGGAATCGTCGTGGCCGGAACCATGTATACATTTTATGTCATGTTCCGGAAAGGAGGATATTGATATGAATCTTGCAAATTTACTGAACAACTATGAAGAGGCTGTGGCAATGATTCTGTTTGGTATCGGATTTTCCAATCTGCTTCTGCAGAAGAATCTGATCAAGAAAATCATCGGCCTGAATATCATGGATACGGCGATGTATCTGTTCCTGGCTCTGAAGGGTTACATAGAGGGCCGCAGGGCACCGATCGTGGTGGATGGCGTACAGAGTGTCGAAGCATACATTAATCCGATTCCCAGCGGTCTCGTACTGACAGGTATCGTAGTGTCGGTTTCTGTGTCGGCGCTGATGCTGTCGCTGACGATCCGCCTGTACCGCAGGTATCATACACTGGATCTTGACCAGATCACTACGCAGCTTAAGAAGGAGGGTCTGTGATGGCTTTTGTTCAGAATTTTCCCTTTTTTTCGATTATTCTGTCGCTGTTTTCCGGTCCCCTTTCTTCCATATTGGGTGGAAAAGCGGCGAAGAGGCTGAATATTGCCGTGATCTCGATGATCGGTATTATGTCCTGTGCCGTGCTTTCTTTTACCATCAGCAGCGGCGAATCGTATGTATATATGATGGGACATTTCCCGGCACCCTGGGGCAATGAAATTCGTGTCGGCGTGCTGGAGGCTTCCATGGCTGTATTTTTCTGTGTCATCATGCTTCTGTGCATGCTGGGCGGTGAGCGTGAGCGGCTGGCAGAGATTGAGCCGGAAAAGCAGAACCTTTATTATATTATGGTCAATCTGCTGCTTTCTTCTCTGCTGGCACTGATTTACACGAATGACCTTTTTACGGCGTATGTGTTTGTGGAGATCAATACCATCTCTGCCTGCGGACTGATTATGATCAAGCAGAACGGACGGAATATTGAGGCTGCCACGCGGTATATGATCATGAGCCTGCTGGGCTCCGGTCTGCTGCTGCTGGGTATCTGTTTTCTGTATGATCTGACGGGCCATCTGCTGATGAGCAATATCAAAGAGCAGGTACAGCTTCTGAATGAGTCGGGAGACTACCATATTCCTCTGCTTGTATCATTGAGTCTGATGTCAGTGGGACTGGCGATCAAGAGCGCACTGTACCCGTTCCACGCGTGGCTGCCGGACGCATACGGATATTCCACGCTGTCATCTGCGGCGATCCTGTCATCACTTGTCTCCAAGGGATATATTTTCCTGCTTGTTAAGATTTTTTACCGTGTAGTCGGATTTGATATTGTGAGAGACAGCAAGGTTATCAATGTACTGTTTGTATTCGGCGTGGCCGGCATGATCATGGGATCTGTCTCAGCGATCAAGGAGAACAATATCCGGCGTATGATCGCATATTCTTCCGTGGCACAGATCGGATACATTTACATGGGCTTCGGACTGGGAACGACGGCAGGTGTGATAGCAAGTATTTATCACATTGTATCTCACGCGGCCACAAAATCTCTTCTGTTTGTGGCGGCCTCCGGCATTACGGAAGCCTCCGGTGACAGTACGGATTTCTTTGACCTGACCGGTGCCGGGTACCGGAATAAGCTGGCTGGTGTTGCGTTTACGGTGGGCTCCCTGTCCATGGTGGGCTTTCCGATGTTTGCCGGTTTTATCTCAAAGATTTTGTTTGCACAGGCTGCGGTGGAGTCTCTGCACAAGGTGCTGCCTACATTGATTGCGCTGGCGCTCAGTACGATTCTGAATGCAGTTTACTTTATGAAAACGGTTATCCGGATTTATACGCCGGAGAAGAAGTCCGTGGCAGCGCAGAAGGGGCATACCATGATACGGATCATGGACAATCCGGTAAAATCTGCTGCGCTTGTCTGCTTCATTCTGTTGAATCTGATTCTCGGACTTTGCTCAGAGCCGATTGTGAGGCTGTTCCAGAACGGTCTGAACATGTTCACATAACCGCAGCAGGATAAGAAATCAGAAGGTGACTGTTCACGTGCACTGCGAACGTGCTGCAGTGAATGAAGTGGGCGGTCATATTCCGAACTGCTGTGTATCATCAAAACGGAAGGAGATAATTATGAGTAGCTGGATTTTATTGCCGGTATTTTTGCCGATGGCTGCCGGAATCTGTCTGCTGGCTTCATCCTTCCGGGCGCATCTTGGCGGAAGCGGGGATGCAACCGGAGACAGGAGCAGGCTGCACAGTTTTACTGCCGCAGTTCTGGTAATTTCGGCGGTTCTGGCACTTGGAGCCGCCTGGAGCGGTGAAAAAAGTGTAACGCTTTTTTATCTGATGGAAAATATTCCGGTATATTTTAAAATTGATGCGCTGGGCAGGCTGTTTGTTACGTTTGTGAGTATCGTATGGGTGGCGGCAGGCGTGTATTCTTTTGTATATATGCAGCACGAGGGGGAGGAAAAACGGTTTTTCGGATTTTACCTCGTTGTCTACGGTGTGCTGGTGGGACTGGTTTTCTCAGGAAATCTGGTGACTATGTATCTGTTTTATGAACTGATGACGCTGACCTCCGTTCCCCTGGTTCTGCATAACGGATCACGGGAATCCATTATGGCAGCGCTGAAGTATCTGTTTTATTCCATGTGTGGTGCCTATCTGGGACTGTTTGGAATATTCTTTCTGTATCAGTACTGTGATACCATCACATTTACGGCGGGCGGTTCTCTGAATATGGAGCTTGCCCGGGGCAACCAGGGGATACTGCTGATTGCAGTATTTGCCATGCTGATCGGTTTCGGAGCGAAGGCGGGTATGTTCCCGCTCCATGCATGGCTGCCTGCAGCTCATCCCGTTGCTCCTTCGCCGGCGTCAGCAGTGCTGTCCGGTGTCATCGTAAAGGGAGGCGTGCTGGCGATTGTCCGGGTGGTCTACTATATGGTGGGTGCAGATTTTCTCCGTGGTACCTGGGTACAGACTGTGTGGATGATGCTGTCTCTTCTCACCGTGTTTATGGGATCACTGCTTGCATTTCGTGAGCCTGTGTTTAAAAAGCGCCTTGCCTACTCAACGGTGAGCCAGATTTCCTATGTGCTGTTCGGACTTTCCGTGCTCACACCGACCGGTATGACAGGTGCACTGATGCACACGGTATTCCATTCTTTCATTAAATCCGCGCTGTTTCTGACTGCCGGAATCTTCATTTTCGAGTGCGGAAAGACGCGTGTGGAGGAGCTTTCCGGGATTGGAAAGCGGATGCCGAAAACGCTGTGGTGTTACACATTTGTATCCCTTGCTTTAATCGGTATACCGCCCACAAGCGGCTTTGTCAGCAAATGGTATCTGGCACAGGGCGCTCTGGAGTCGGATACCGGTGTATTTGGCTGGCTGGGACCTGTGGTACTGCTGGTCAGCGCGCTGCTGACAGCAGGGTATCTTCTGCCGGTAACAATGAAAGGCTTTTTCCCGGGCAGCAATGTGAAAGTGACGGAGGAGAAGGAAGAACAGGATGCTGCTAAGGTGCGGGAGCCTGCGCTTCTGATGCTGGTTCCTCTTGCCGTTCTTGCAGCTCTTGCGGTACTGCTCGGCGTGTTCCCGAACCCGTTGGCAGATTATCTGCGTGACCTTGCAGCAGCTCTGATGTAGAGAGAGGAGGAAGACATAAATGGATGCAAATTTACTTGTAATTGTAGTGCTGCTTCCGATTCTGGCCGGTGTCCTGATTCCTCTGCTGCCTTTTCGCAGCAGAAACCAGATGCTTGTATTTATTGAGACGGCAGTCCTGCTGAACTCTGTTCTTGTGTTTGTTCTGTTGATCTCGCAGCCGCAGGAATCCTTTATTCTGTTTCGTTTCACAGGAGATCTGACGCTGAGTTTTCATCTCGACGGTCTGGGAACCGTATTTGCCGGGATCGTCTCCGTTCTGTGGCCGCTGGCGACGCTGTATGCTTTCGAGTATATGAAGCATGAGAACCACGAAAAGTTTTTCTTTATGTTCTATACGGTCACATATGGAGTTACGCTGGGCATTGCGCTGGCTGAGGATATTATGACCATGTACTGCTTCTATGAGATGCTGAGTATGGTGACGCTTCCGCTGATTCTTCACACGCTGTCACGTGAGGCAGTCCTGGCGAGCCGTACATACCTGTATTATTCACTGGGCGGAGCGGCTTTCGCATTTATCGGTATGATCTTTATTCTGACGTACGGCACGACCTCAAATTTTATGCCGGGAGGAGTCATGGATATGGCGAAGATCGGTGACAGAACGAACATGCTGCTGTTTGTCTATCTGCTGTGCTTCTGCGGCTTCAGCGTAAAGGCTGCCATGTTCCCGTTTTCATCATGGCTTCCGCAGGCGGGTGTGGCGCCGACTCCTGTCACAGCGCTTCTGCACGCGGTAGCTGTCGTGAAGGCAGGCGCGTTTACGACGATGCGTGTGACGTACTACAGCTTCGGTGCAGATTTTCTTCGCGGAACCTGGGCACAGACGATTCTGATGGTGCTTGTGATTTTCACGATTGTATACGGCTGCAGCCGCGCACTCAAGGAGACACATATCAAGAGGAGACTGGCGTGGTCAACAGTCAGTAACCTGTCCTATATTCTGTTCGGTGTTGTCCTGATGACACCGCTGGGTCTGACAGGTGCGCTGTGCCATATGGTATTTCACGCAGTTATGAAGATTTCCTCATTCTTCTGTGCAGGAGCCGTGATCTACAAGACAGGCAGAGAGTATATTCACCAGCTGAACGGTTTCGGAAGAAAAATGCCGAAGGTCTTTATCGTATTTACGATCTCCGGTCTGGCGCTGATGGGTGTGCCGGGGCTTTGCGGATTTATCAGTAAATGGCAGCTTGCGAAGGCAGCTGTGGAGACTCACAGTCTTCTGGCATACATCGGTGTGGCTGCGCTGCTTGCGTCTGCGCTGCTGACGGCCATCTATATGCTGACGATTGTGGTCCGTGCTTTCTTCCCGGGCCGGTCCTTCGATTACGGAACTATTTCCGATGTGGAGGATCCCAACTGGATGATGATTCTTCCGCTTGTCCTGTTTGTTGTGGCAATGTTTGTGTTCGGGCTGCATCCCGGGCCGGTTGTGCACGCGCTGGAAGCCGTAGCGGCCGGCGTGATGTAGAAGGGAGGAGTGTGTATGAGAGAGAGTATGATTCTGGCAGTCCTTGTGTTCCTTCCTATGATCGGCGGCCTGGCCGGATGGGTGATTGGGCTGAAGAATGAGAAATATCGGGATCTGACAGCTGCAGTGACAGTGGTGGCTGAGTTTGTGGTGATGCTTGCCTGTTACCTGGGAGTGGGCGGCGCTGTCTCTGCGGAAGCCTTCCTGCAGTTTCACATTCCGGAGATCTGCGGATTTGGTCTGACGTTTACGATGGATGGCTTCCGTCTGGTATACGGTACCATTGCAGCGCTGATGTGGATGATGACGACTGTCCTGTCTCCGGAGTATTTTCAGCATCACGAAAACAGAAACCGCTTTTATCTGTTTCTGCTTCTGACGTTGGGGGCGACCATGGGTGTATTCCTGTCGGCAGATCTGTATACGACCTTTATTTTCTTTGAGATGATGTCGTTTACCTCCTACGTCTGGGTGGCACAGGAAGAAAGCGACGGTGCTCTGCGGGCGGCCCAGACGTATCTGGCAGTGGCGGTTCTCGGAGGTCTTGTGATGCTCATGGGGCTGTTTCTGGTGTACCGCACCCTTGGAACCCTGACCATCAGTGAGCTGCTTGCAGCGGCACAAAACTGTGACCGGAAACCTGTCCTCTATGCGGCAGGTGCATGTATGCTGGTGGGCTTCGGAGCAAAGGCAGGTGCTTTTCCGCTGCATATCTGGCTTCCGAAAGCACACCCGGTGGCTCCGGCTCCGGCATCGGCACTTCTGTCAGGCATTCTGACCAAGACCGGCATTTTCGGGATTCTGGCCATCAGCAGCAGTCTGTTTCTGCATGACGGTGCATGGGGAAAACTGATTCTGTTCCTCGGCGTGGTGACAATGTTCGGCGGTGCGCTTCTGGCAGTTTTTTCCGTCGATCTGAAACGGACTCTGGCGTGCTCTTCCATGTCACAGATCGGATTTATCATGGTGGGCATCGGAATGCAGGGAATGCTGGGAGCGGAGAATGCGCTGGCAGTCCACGGTACCATGCTGCATATGGTAAATCATTCACTGATCAAGCTGGTACTGTTTATGGCGGCAGGTGTGGTGTTTATGAACGCACATGCTCTGGATCTCAATGAAATCCGTGGCTTTGGACGGAAAAAAACGCTTCTGAAGGTGATTTTCCTGGTCGGCGCGCTTGCCATCGGAGGAATCCCTCTTTTCGGCGGATACGTCAGCAAGACGCTGCTCCATGAGAGCATTCTGGAGTACGGCGGTGGATTCCTTATGAAGTGTGTGGAGTACATTTTCCTGTTTTCAGGCGGACTGACTGTGGCATATATGACGAAGCTGTTTATTGCAGTTTTCATGGAAGAAAATGAAAATCCACAGCTTCAGCGCAGCTACGACAAAATGACGAAATATATGAATCCTGCCAGCACCTTTGCTCTTGCGGGAAGCGCGCTTATCCTGTTTGTGTGGGGACTGGTTCCGCACCAGACCATGGATCGTGCCGCTGCTTTGGGAGAGCCGTTTATGCATCTGGAAGAATCGGGTCACGCAGTGGCATATTTCAGCCGCGCGAATCTGGAAGGAGCAGCGATATCCATTGTGATCGGTGCGCTGGTGTACCTTCTGTTTATCCGGAAGGTGCTGATCCGGAGAGAAAAAGGACATTATATTTACGTGAATCTGTGGCCGTCCTGGCTGGACCTGGAGAATCTGATTTATCGTCCGCTGCTGCTTACCATTCTGCCTGCTGTGTGCGGAGCTGTCTGCAGAGTGTTTGACACACTGGTGGATCTGGTGGTGGTCATTCTCCGGAGAACTATCTACCGCGACAGTCCGCTTCCTCACGAGCGATCAGAAGGTACCGTCTTTACAGAGGCAGGCGGCCGTGTGCTGAACTTCCTGCAGTATCTCGCGAACCATACCTGGAAACGGAAGAATCCGTCAGACAGGGATTACATACATATCCTTGCGGTAAAGCACGAGGAAATCAAGGAAAACAATATGATTATCGCCCGAAGCCTGTCCTTCGGCCTGCTGTTGTTCGGCATTGGACTGGGGCTGACGCTGATCTATATTATCTGCTGGTAAGTGATGAAGCATCTGACGGTTTGAGAATGCAATCATGTGAAAGCCGCTGCAAAATCCCGTTGAAGTCCGGATTTTGCAGCGGTTTTATCGTACAGGACAAATAAAGATATCCGAAGAATTTTATTACAAAAAATACTTGACAATATATGAAATCAATAATATTATATGACGTATAATATAGAAAAACGAATAATATTATATATTTGAATTATATTATACAAATAAAGGAGATGAGACGATGGTATTTAATACAGGTGCGGCGCTTCTGGATGCCATTGTTCTGTCGGTCGTATCGGAGGAGCCGGATGGGACGTACGGATACCGGATCACGCAGGAAGTGCGGAAGGCCCTGGAGGTTTCGGAATCGACGCTGTATCCTGTTCTGAGGCGGCTGCAGAAGGATCAGTGTCTCAGCGTGTATGATCAGGAATACGGAGGCAGGAACCGCAGATACTATAAAATAACGGAGCGGGGAATGGCTCAGCTTCATATGTACCGTGCAGAATGGAAGAGCTATTCGGCAAAGATTTCGGCAATACTGGAATGCCGGCTGTAAATGCCGGAGCGTAGTGGAGGAGTGGTTATGAATAAGGAGAGTTTTTTGCGGGAGCTGGAGGCGCTGCTGCAGGATGTCGGGCAGGAAGAGAGGAAATCGGCACTGCAGTATTACCGTGATTATTTTGATGAGGCAGATGAAGAGCAGATCAGAGCGATTCTCAGTCAGCCCGACGGTCCCGGGCGGGCGGCAGAGGAAATACGAAACGGTCTGAGCGGTGATGCAGATGCGGGGGAGTATTCGGAGACGGGATACAGTGATATCCGGTCTGAACAGTTCCAGCGTGTGCCGGATCAGTACGGTGGGATTGTTCCGATCAGGGATACGGAAGATACCCCCAAAGACCGGTTGGGGTCTGAGAGAGAGCAGACGGGCGGCGGCAGGAGGAGGCGCGGTCCGCAGTATAATCGTTCAGAGCAGGAGGATCCCGGGGAGATGAGAAGGCGCAGAAGGACAGGAGCAGTGATGCTTCTTCTGATCCTCTTAATCGTTTTTGGTGTTCCCGTTGCCGGAACAATCATTTCGGCAGGATTTTCTGTGATTGCAGCTCTTTTTGGAGCAGTTCTGGGTATTTTCGGAGGATTGTTCGGACTGATTGCAGGGGGCTTTGCCATGGTGGCCGGAATGGCGGTGGCAGGAATCGGACTGATTGCCAGTGGTATTCTGAATATGGCAGTTCCTGCACTGGGGACTATGGTGATCGGCGGCGGATTTTTTATGCTGGCTGCAGCAATTCTTGTGCTGATTGTGACGAAATGGGCTTGTACGACAGTCGTACCGGGGCTGCTCCGGTTCTGTGTGGATGTGGTCCGTAAAGGAATCAGCTGTGTGGTATCGATTGTTCGTCGGATGTTCGGGAGGGGAGGTACATCGAAATGAAAAAATTGACGAAAGCTCTGCTGATGACTGCGCTCTGTTTGTTCATCGTGGGAGCCGCGTTCTGTATTGTCAGCGTCTGCATCGGTTTTTCTGTCGGAGATCTGAAAACAGCAGTGGACGAAGGCAGATTCCAGTTGGCCGGACCGTCGAAGATTCATACAGATGTGGAGGCGTTCATTGAGGATATCGCATCACCGGATGTGGACATCAGGGAAACATACACCGATGCAGAGTCACTTGATCTGGAAATCGGTGCGGCACAGTGCAGGATCATTCCGTGGGATAAGGATGAATGGCAGGTCATCGGATACCATATGCCGTCAGGATTTTCCAGCAGGATGAAGGGAGATGTTCTGGAAATCACGTGTGAGAGAAAGGGCTGGAGGTTCTGGGAAAGTACCGGAAGCAATACCGTTCTGGAACTGTATATTCCGAAGGAAAAGCTGCTCAATAAGGTCATTATTGATGCGGGCGTCGGGGAGATCGGAACTGAGGAAGGATTCCTGAGCTGCCAGAAGCTGGAGCTTAACTGCGGTGTGGGAGAGTGCAGCATCAATGCCGATATCCGCAAAGAGGCAAAGATCAGCGGCGGAGTCGGGGAAGTGACACTGACGCTTCTCGGTGAGGAGGAAGATTTCGACTACGATCTGGAATGCGGAATCGGCGAGATTATCCTGGGGGGTACAAAGATTGAAGGCCTCAGCGGCAGTCAGAAAATTGACAACCATTCAGGCAGGGATATTCAGATTGAGTGCGGAATCGGCAGTGTGGAGATACTGTTTGAGCAGCAGAGCGCGACGCAGGATACACTGCAGGAGACGGAAAGCAGGAAATAATCTGTATCAAAATGTAACAGATAAAAAGTAAATAGAAACAGTAAATAAAAACAAATGCAATACGATAAACAGAAGGAAACAGGAGGCAATGACATTATGAAAAAACTTTACAAATCCAACAATGACAGAAAGCTTTGCGGTGTCTGCGGAGGAATCGCAGATTATTTCGGGATTGATTCGACTCTGGTGAGACTGATCTTTCTGCTGGTGGGCATCGGATCTGTCGGGACGGCGGCAGTGTTTTATATTATTGCTGCAGTCGTGATGCCGGATGAATATCACATGTGAGACAGCTGTATATTTCCGGCAGAACCGGCAATACTCAGATATGCCCCGTCAGAACTGGCTGAGGGGGTATGTTACAGGGAAGCATTCGAAGGTCTGCTGCCCGGAAAGCGGGGTATGACGGAGATGTCGGAAAAAAAGAAGCATATCGTATGGGAAGAGCTGAGCCCGGATGATCGAATGAAATATGAGATTGCAGAAGAACTCGGGCTACTGGAGAAAGTAAAAGAAGAGGGCTGGAAATCATTGTCGGCGAAGGATACGGGACGGATCGGCGGTCTGATGACGAAGCGGAAGCGTGAGCAGAAACAGGCTTGATTCTGAGAAAGAGACTCTTTATAATGGATCATGAGATGAGGCGGCCGTAAGAGGTCACCTTTGGAGACATGATACCAGGCGCGGGCCGGGACCCGCAGCAGCACAGGAGAAGACTCAGGAATGAAGAATCTGAATGAAGACCTTAAGACAGGAGCGTTTCGCCCCGTATATCTGTTGTACGGGGAGGAAGCATATCTGAAGAACCGATACAAAAACCGTCTGCGGCAGGCGATACTGCCGGAGGATGATACAATGAATTTCAGCTCCTATGAGGGCAGGGGCATTGATGTACGCCAGATTATCGATCAGGCGGAGACAATGCCTTTTTTTGCTGACCATCGGCTGATTCTCATCGAGAACAGCGGCTTTTTCAAGAATGCCTGTCCTGAGCTGGCTGAGTATATACCGCAGCTTCCTCAGGAAACCATACTGATTTTTGTGGAAAATGAGGTGGACAAAAGAGGAAAGCTGTTCAAGGCAGTTAAGAGTGCAGGGAGAGTGGCGGAGCTTGGCAGACAGGATGAAAGGACGCTGACCGCGTGGGTACTCGGTACCATAAAGAAAGAAAAGAAAAACATCACGTCGGATGCACTGAAGCGTTTTCTGGAAATGGCCGGAGATGACATGGAAAATATAGAGCACGAGCTGGAGAAGCTGCTCTCATTTGTTCATGGGAAGAGTGCGATTGAACTGGGTGACGTGGAGGAGATCTGTACAGAGACCACAGAGAGCAGGATTTTTGATATGATCCATGCTGTAGCGGAGAAGCGTCAGAAGCAGGCCCTGGATCTCTACTATGATCTTCTGTCTTTAAAGGAGCCGCCGATGCGCATTCTGTTTCTGATTGCCCGCCAGTTTAACCAGATGCTGCAGGTGCGCAGTCTCAGCGAACAGGGGTATGACGGTACATCCATTGCGTCCCGGGCAGGAATCGCCCCCTTTATCGCAAAGAGAACTCTGGCCCAGGCGAAGCGGTTTACGATTCCGGTGCTGCGCCGCGCCGTGGAGGATTGCGTGGAGGCAGAAGAAGCGGTGAAGACCGGCCGGCTCGGAGACCGGCTGGCCGTGGAGATGCTGATTGTCAGATATAGCGGTGATGATGCTCACAGAATGTAGCAGTACATGCAGATAAAGTGGCAGATACTTCCGCCGATGACAAACAGATGGAAGATTTCATGGGAACCAAAATTTCTGTGGAGACTGTTGAATACCGGAAGCTTCAGTGCATAAATGACGCCTCCGACCGTATACAGGATTCCTCCGGCGAGCAGCCATCCGAAAGCGGGAGCGGAGAGAAGTGTCAGGAGCTGTCCGAAAACGGAGACACAGGCCCATCCCATTGCAATATATATAATAGAAGAAAACCATTTGGGGCATGTGATCCACAGAGCTTTTACCAGAATACCGACAGCGGCAATCCCCCAGACAGCGATCAGGAGCGATTTCCCGGAGTGAGGTTCCAGTACCAGCAGGCAGACAGGTGTATAGGAGCCTGCAATCAGGATAAAAATCATCATATGATCAATTTTCCGGAAGATTTTCAGTCTCTTTCCACTGACATTTACGGAGTGGTACAGTGTACTGGCACCGTACAGCAGTATCATGCTCGTCATAAATACAGCCATGGCGAGGACAGCAGTTCGGCTGTCAAAGAGCGCTGCCTTTAAGAGCAGAGGAATGGAAGCAAAAACGGCAAGGATCATGCCGATCAGATGTGTGATGGCGCTGCCTGGTTCACGGATTGTAATCGTCATAGAAAGACCTCCTTAAAAATAATCTGCATCAGCAGTTTATGCCGCTGGTAAAATACGGCTGTATTAGTAGATAACAAAATTGTATGATGTAGTTTTAAATACTATGTATCAGATAAACAGATACTACAACTGATGGACGGAAATGTCAAGACCGTTTCCTGGTTATTTTTTATTTCCTGATATCCTCTGTTTTCGTAGATTTTCGTCGAATCAGTGAAGGAAATGAATTGACACTCCCGGCAAAATATTATACATTAGACAGGTAATGGTGTTTTGATCAGATCTAAATTTAGGAGGAGAAAAGATGAAGATCAGAAAGTTACTTGCTTTATCAATGGCAGCAGCAATGACAGCTTCTCTGGCAGTATGCGGCGCAAGCGCAGAGGGCGGAGTGGCAGCAGAGGAAGTGAAGGTTGGCGTTATCTACATCGGTGATGAGAATGAAGGCTATACGGCAGCTCATATGGCAGGTATAGATGAGATGCAGGCAGCGATTGGTCTTTCTGATGACCAGATTATCGAGAAGACACTGATTGGCGAAGACGAGAAGTGTGCAGATGCTGCATATGACCTTGCAGACCAGGGATGCCAGATCATTTTCGCAAACAGCTTTGGACATGAGACATATATGCTGGAAGCAGCAGCAGAGTATCCGGACGTTCAGTTCTGCCATGCAACAGGCTATCAGGCAGCTATGAGCGGTCTCTCCAACATGCACAACTACTTCACATCTGTATATGAGTCACGTTACGTATCAGGTGTCGTTGCGGGCCTGAAGCTCAATGAGATGGTGGAGAACGGAACCATCACAGAGGATCAGCTGAAGATCGGTTACATAGGTGCTTATCCGTACGCAGAGGTTATTTCAGGATTTACTTCCTTCTTTCTCGGCGCAAAGAGCGTTTGCCCGAACGTGACGATGGAAGTTAAATACACAAACAGCTGGGCAAGCTTTGACCTTGAGAAAGAGTGTGCAGAAGCCCTTATCGCAGACGGCTGTGTTCTGATCAGCCAGCATGCTGATACGACAGGTGCTCCGACTGCATGTGAAGCAGCAGGCGTTCCGGTAGTAGGCTACAATATCTCCATGATCGAGACAGCTCCGACACAGGCACTGACATCCGCTTCCATCAACTGGGGTCCGTACTACACATACGCAGTACAGTCCATCATTGATGGCACACCGATCGACACAGACTGGTGCAAGGGTTATGCAGACGGTGCTGACAAGGTTACAGAGCTGAATACTGCAGCCATCGCAGCAGGAACAGAGGAGAAGGTTGCAGAGGTTGAGGCAGCTATCATCGACGGTTCCCTGAAGGTATTTGATACATCCACATGGACAGTGGACGGAGAGACACTTGATACTTATGTAAAGAACGATATTGAGTACATTGCTGACGGATATTTCCATGAATCAGAATTTGGTTCTGCTCCGGCATTCGATATCGCAATCGATGGTATAACATCTATTACAGAGTAAATGACATCATCTGTTTCATATCCGTACCAGACAGAGCAATGAGACGAGGGTGTTGCGGACAAGGCGTATTCTGTGTCGGTACAGGGATTTGCAAAGATCCTGTCCGGCCGGAGCCGTCCGCAGCACTCTGTTTTTTATCTATTAATTTTTACAGATAAAGGAGCAACCAAATGGAGCAGACGTACGCAATAGAATTGCAGAATATTACGAAGCGGTTTGGCAGCGTCATCGCCAATGACAAGGTGAATCTGTCTGTCAGAAAGGGCGAAATTCTCTGTGTACTTGGAGAGAACGGCAGCGGAAAGACGACGCTCGTAAACATGATTTCCGGTATCTATTATCCGGAAGAGGGAAAAATCACCGTGGACGGAAAAGAAGTAAAGATTCGTTCACCAAAGGATTCGTTTGATCTGGGTATCGGTATGGTGCATCAGCATTTTAAGCTGGTGGACATCCTGACGGCCGCCGAAAATATTATCCTCGGCCTTCCGGGAAAACAGATGCTGGATATGAAACAGGTAATTTCTGAGATTGACGCGCTCGTGAAAAAATACGGATTTGATCTTGATCCGCGTCAGAAAATTTACAAAATGTCTGTGTCACAGAAGCAGACCGTCGAGATTGTCAAGATGCTGTACCGCGGAGCAAGGATTCTGATCCTCGATGAGCCTACCGCTGTTCTGACACCGCAGGAGGCTGACCGTCTCTTTGAGGTTCTGCGCAATATGAAAAAGGACGGCTGCTCGATCATCCTGATTACCCACAAGCTGCACGAGGTGCTTGCCGTATCAGACCGTGTTTCTATTCTGAGGAAGGGACATTATATAGATACTGTGGAGACAAAGGATGCCACAGTGGCTTCTCTGACAGAAATGATGGTGGGAGCGAAGGTGGAGCTGAATATTGAGCGTCCGGAGCCTGTAAATGTCCGGAAGAGACTGGAACTGCGGGGCGTTACCTGCACGACAAAGGATGGAATCCGGTCTCTGGACAATGCCACGCTCACGATCAACAGCGGAGAGATCCTCGGGATTGCCGGCATTGCGGGCAGCGGACAGAAGGAGCTGCTGGAAGCCATCGCCGGACTGGAGCCTGTGACGGAGGGAACGATCACGTTTTATCCTGAGGAGGGCGGCGAGAAGGTAATCTCCAATCTGGATGTGGCAAAGATCCGCAGCCTCGGCGTGCGCCTCGCTTTTGTGCCGGAGGACCGTCTCGGTATGGGACTTGTGGGTTCCATGGATATGACAGACAACATGATGCTGCGCAGCTACCAGAGAGGAAAAACAGATTTTCTGGACCGCAAAACGCCGGGTAAGCTGGCAATGAAAATCAAGAACCAGCTGGAAATCGTGACACCGAGTATTTCGGCTCCGGTGGGACGGATGTCCGGCGGAAATGTGCAGAAGGTGCTGGTGGGACGTGAGATTGCCCAGAAACCAAAGGTTCTGATGGTGGCGTACCCGACCAGAGGAATTGATATCAATTCCTCATACACAATTTATCATCTTCTGAATGAGCAGAAGAAAAAGGGCATAGCAGTCGTCTGTGTCATTGAGGACCTGGATGTGCTGATGGAGCTCTGCGACAGGATTGTGGTACTCTGCGGAGGGAAAATTACAGGTATTGTGGACGGGCGTACAGCGAAAAAAGAAGAGCTGGGTGTCCTGATGACGAAGCACGTGAAGGGAGGTGCGGACGGTGAGTAAAGAACCATTTCTTCGAATGTCGAAAAGAGAATCCATTGGGGCGGGAAAGGCGGCGCTGATCTACATTATTGCGCTTCTGCTTTCCATGGTGGCGTGTGCCGGCGTGATTTATCTTCTGGTCCGCATGAACCCCATTGATGTATACAAAGCAATTTTTGACGGTGCGCTGGGAAGCAAACGGCGTATCTGGATCACGGTCCGTGACCTTCTGATTCTCCTGTGCATCGCAGTCGGTCTGGCTCCGGCATTCAGGATGCGTTTCTGGAATATCGGCGCCGAAGGGCAGGTGCTGGTGGGCGGTCTCGTCTCTGCAGCTCTGATGATCAATCTGGCGGACCGTATTCCGAATGTGCTGCTGATTATTCTGATGTTTGCAGGAAGCGCTGCAGGCGGAATGATCTGGGGTCTGATTCCTACAGTGTTCAAGGCAAAATGGAAGACAAATGAGACTCTGTTTACTCTGATGCTCAACTATGTGGCGATGCAGATTGTTACTTTCTGCATTGTATTCTGGGAGAAACCGAAGGGCTCCAATGCGGTGGGCATTATCAACCAGCAGACCCGCGCA
The DNA here is from genome assembly GCA_004557975.1 of Lachnospiraceae bacterium. Taxonomy (GTDB): domain Bacteria; phylum Bacillota; class Clostridia; order Lachnospirales; family Lachnospiraceae; genus Choladousia. The sequence goes on along the minus strand of SFEV01000003.1, from coordinate 7,957 downwards.
GGATGGCTTCCGGAGATGTTTGGCAATGATTATTTCTGGAATATCGTGATTGTTGCCGTGCTGACTGTCTTCATGTTCATCTATCTGAAATACAGTAAGCGGGGCTATGAGATTGCAGTTGTGGGAGAAAGTGAGCGGACGGCGCGCTACGCGGGAATCAGCGTCAGAAGTGTCATGCTGCGCACCATGGCGCTCTCGGGAGCGATCTGCGGTATCGCAGGATTTATCATCGTCAGCGGTTCCGGTCATACGATTTCCACCTCCACGGCGGGAGGCCGGGGTTTCACGGCGATTATCGTCGCATGGCTTGCAAAGTTCAACACGCTGTCCATGGTGCTCATTGCATTCGGCATCACATTTATGGAAAAGGGAGCGATTCAGATTGCTTCCCAGTACGGGCTCAATGAGAATGCATCGGATGTACTTCTGGGAATTATCCTGTTTTTCATCCTTGGGGCAGAATTCTTTATCAACTACAAAGTAGAGCGGAATCATAAATAGGAGGGACATGCAATGAGCGTCATTATTATCTTTATACAGAAAGCAATTGTTCAGGGCATGGGAATCCTGTTCGGTGCCCTTGGGGAGATTCTGACAGAAAAATCAGGCAACCTGAATCTTGGTATTCCCGGTATCATGTACATGGGCGGCATTGCGGGACTGATGGGTGCGTTCTTCTATGAGAAATCCGTGGAGACACCGAATGCACTGACAGGCATGATAATCTCTCTGCTGTGTGCCTTTGCCTGTGCGATGATCGGAGGTCTGATTTACAGTGTGCTGACAATTTCGCTCCGTGCCAACCAGAATGTTACCGGTCTGGCGCTGACAATTTTCGGTACAGGCTTCGGCAACTTCTTCGGAGGCTCCATCTCCAAACTGGCAGGAGGAGTGGGACAGATTTCCGTGAGCACAACAGCCAGTGCATATACGGCAAAAATTCCGGGACTTTCCAAAATTCCGGTGGTCGGTGACGTGCTGTTCTCCTACGGATTTCTGACGTATGTAGCAATCATTACGGCAATCGTCATGTCCGTTCTTCTGTTTCGCACAAGATGCGGCCTGAATCTGAGGGCTGTCGGTGAGAATCCCGGCACGGCGGATGCTGCCGGCATTCATGTTACGAAATACAAATACCTGGCGACCTGCATCGGAGCGGGCATCGCAGGACTTGGCGGACTTTACTTTGTCATGGAGTATTCGGGAGGAACGTGGACAGATAACGGCTTCGGAGACCGTGGCTGGCTTGCTGTTGCGCTGGTCATCTTTGCGATGTGGAAGCCGCTCAATGCGATCTGGGGTGCTGTCCTTTTCGGTGCTCTCTATATCCTGTACCTGTATATTCCGGGTCTGGGAAGGAGCATGCAGGAGGTATTCAAGGCACTTCCGTATCTCGTGACAATAATCGTGCTTGTCATCACAAGCTTCCGGAAGAAAAAAGAGAACCAGCCTCCGGCGGGACTGGGAATTCCGTATTTCCGCGAGGAGCGCTAATGTGTTCTTCCCACAAAGCGGAACAACAGATATGAAGGCAGATCCGGCAGAATATGATGAAGTGGTGACGGTGAAACCGATGTTTCTGTTGGAAGATTAGAGGTGAATAGGTTTTCAGATATGGATGTCCGAAGGGCTGTGGGTCAGCACAGCTTCTTCGGATTTTTTTCAGGAGGAATATGATTTTGGCCGAATCAAGGAAGGGGCTTGTAAAACGAGGTGAAATCTGGTAGTATGTGGAACGATATAAAAGACGGTAATATGGCTTCAGGAGATTATACAGAAAACGGAGGTTCAGGCGATGAAGGAGCAGAAAATCATCACAAGACAGGAACAGAGAACAGAAGATACGTGGAAGATGCAGGATCTGTACGCGACAGAAGAGCAGCTTGATGCGGATGTAAAAGAGCTGGAGCACATGATGGAATGGTTTTGTTCTATGAAAGGTACGCTTTCTCAGGGGACTGACCGGCTTCTGGAGGTACTCCGTTTATATGAGGAGATAAATTTTGTTTTTGAAAAACTGTACGTGTATGCAAACCAGAAACTCCATGAGGATATGGCAAATGCGAAGTACCAGGAGATGAGCGGGAGAATGCAGATTCTCGCGTCACGTGTCAGTCAGGCCGGTGCATGGCTGGAGCCCGAAGTGCTGGCACTTCCCAGGGAGGTTCTGGATGGATATATGGCATCGGAGGAGCTTTTTGGATACCGCCGTTTTCTTGAACAGATCACGCGCAGGCGGGAACATATTCTGGATGCGCAGACGGAAGCACTTCTGTCGAGAGCAGGGGAGATTGGACAGACACCATCCAATATTTTTGCCATGTTCAACAATGCGGACATCCGATTCCCTCAGATCGAGGACGGAGAAGGAAAGAAGCGGGAACTGACGCAGGGCGTTTACCAGTCGTATATGCAGAACGGCGACAGGGTGCTGCGCAGGAATGCGTTTGAGGCGCTGTACTCTGTTTACAGCCAGTACAGAAACACTCTCGCTGCTGCCTACTACGGCAATATGAAGCAGGCAGATTTTTTTGCAAAGGAGCGGCGCTATCCAAATGCCATGGAGGAAGCTCTGGATAACAGTGCTATTCCGGTGGCTGTCTACACGAATCTCGTTCAGACGGTAAACGATGCACTTCCGCTGATGCACCGGTATGTGCGTCTGCGCAAAAAGCTGCTGGGCGTGCAGGAGCTTCACATGTACGACAATTATGTACCGCTGGTAAAAACTCCGGAGCAGAGTTATTCCTTTGAGGAGGCGAAGGAGATGGTGCTGCGCGGACTGGCTCCGCTTGGAGAGGAGTATCTGGCACTTCTCAGAGAAGGCTTTGCGAACCGGTGGATTGACGTGTATGAGAATCAGGGAAAACGCACCGGGGCGTACTCCTGGGGAGCGTACGGGACGCATCCGTACGTGCTTCTGAATTACCACGGCACACTGAATGATGTATTTACACTGGCACATGAGATGGGGCATGCGCTGCACTCCTGGTACTCAGACCATGCGCAGCCGTATCTGTACGCAGGTTACCGTACCTTTGTGGCAGAGGTGGCATCCACCTGCAACGAGGCGCTGCTGATCCATGATCTGATGGACAGAACCGGGGATCCGGAGCAGAAAAAGTATCTGATCAATTACTTTCTGGATCAGTTCAAAAGCACGATGTTCCGTCAGACCATGTTTGCGGAGTTTGAGATGGTGACACACCGGCAGGTAGAGCAGGGGGCCATGATGACAGCGGAGCAGATCTGTGAGCTGTACCTGGGTCTGAATCAGAAATATTTTGGAGAAGATATGGTGTCTGATCCGCAGATTGCGTTTGAGTGGTCCCGTATTCCTCATTTTTACACGCCGTTTTATGTATATCAGTATGCCACAGGTTTTGCCGCTGCAATTGCAATCAGCAGCAAGATTCTGAGCAAAGAGCCTGGAATTGTGGAAAAATACAGACAGTTTTTAAGCGGAGGCAGCTCCATGGATCCCATTGATCTGCTGAAGCTTGCAGGTGTCGATATGTCTTCTCCGGAGCCTGTGAAGGCAGCTCTGGGCGTATTTGAGGAATATCTGGAAAAGCTGGAACGGGAAACACAGTGAAGGCATAAGAATTCCGGAGCGCGACAGAAAGCAGCAGAAGAAAATATCCGGGAGCTGCAAAACAGAATATAGATTGACAGTCTGAGGTACAAAATGAAAAAACAGTATGTATGTGACATGACGCAGGGAAATGAAATTTCCCTGCTGCTGCGGTTTTCAATGCCCATGCTTGTGGGGAATATTTTCCAGCAGTTTTACAATATGGTGGATTCCGTCATCGTGGGAAACTACGTCGGGAAAAATGCGCTGGCGGCAGTGGGGATGACAGGATCCCTGAATTTCCTTTATTTTTCCTTGTGCAACGGTTTTGCGACCGGGGCCGGCGTTCTGATGTCTCAGTATTTCGGGATGAAAAATGAAAAGCGTGTGAAAGATTCTATTGGAAATGCCGTATATCTGATGCTTGGCATGGGCGTTCTGATGAGTGTGATTTCGATCCTGCTCTCAAGATCGATACTGTGTCTGCTGAACACTCCCGATGTGATTTTTGAGGATGCGCTTCTGTATACACGAATCACCTGCGGCGGCCTGATCAGCGTCGTGCTGTATAATGGAATTGCAGCCATGCTGCGTTCGCTGGGCGACTCGAAGACGCCGCTGTTTTTCCTGATTTTTGCGAGTATTCTCAATGTGATCGGCGATCTTGTGCTTGTGCTGACATTCCATATGGGAGTTGCCGGCGTGGCGATTGCCACAATCCTTGCACAGGCACTCTCTGCGGTCTGCTGTATCATCTATGCAATGCGAAAAAATCCGTATTTCCGTCTGACACGTGAGAACTGCAGACCGGACAGGGTGCTTCTTATGAAAATGCTGAAGCTGGGTATTCCGTTTGGTGCTCAGGGAAGCCTGATTGCATTTTCCTGCGTGGCGCTGCAGAGCGTGACAAACCGTTTCGGTGAGGATGTTATCGCAGCCTTCACCTCAACATCGAGAATCGAGCAGCTGGTACAGCAGCCGTATAATTCCCTTGGCATGGCAGTTGCCACATTTACGGCACAGAATCTTGGAGCAGGCAATATTGAACGTGTGAAAAAGGGGTATCACCGTGCTGGGATACTCGTTGTCATATTCAGCCTGACCATGTGCACACTGATGTATCTTTGCGGCAACAGCTTTATCCGCCTGTTTGTGGACGATCCGCAGGTTGTGGCGATCGGAGGCCGTGCCGTGCGCATCACAAGCCTGTTTTACATACCCCTGGGGATGATTTACGTGGCGCGAAGCCTGATGAACGGTGCGGGAGATTCTGCCTTTGCATTCGTCAGCGGATTAATCGAGATTATCGGCAGAATCGGATTTTCCATCGTTCTGACATCAGTTCCGGCGCTGGGCTACTGGGCAGTCTGGTATACGACCGGACTGACATGGCTGATTACGGGAACTGTATGTATGATAAGATATACCCAGGGGAAGTGGAGGCATATTTCACTGGTCAATTGAGAAGCCTGCGATTCCGAAAGCTGCAGGACCTCCGTGAGTAGTTATTACTCCGCCTGCCTGAACCCACAGAATCTCTGAAAAACCGCACTCCGCTGCAGCTTCCTCTGCGGCTGTGCGGATTTCGTCCGGGAAACCGATTGTATAGCCCATCCACAGGATATCACGCTGTAAACGATAGCTTTCCGAATAATCGTGAATAAGCTGCGTTACAGCTTTTTTCATTTTGCCGCGGTATTTTTTTGTGGCTACCAGTTTTCCATCCAGAATTTCTATACACGGATGGATATTCAGAATCCGGCTGCCCAGATAGACGACATTCTGATGTGAGTATATAAAAATTCGCAAAAAACAGTTGACTCCGACGTTGCGTCATAGTCTATATTGTACTTACACGGGGAGGAATGGTCATGAAAACAGTTCACGAGGTATGCAATCTGGCAGGTGTGAGCGCACGCACCCTGCACTACTATGACAGAATCGGGCTTCTGAAACCGGCGGCTGTGACAGAAGCAGGATACAGACTGTATGATGATGGGTCGCTGGAACGGCTTCAGCAGATTCTGCTGTTTCGTGAACTGGAATTTCCGCTGAAGGAAATCAGACGGATTCTGGACAGCGCAGACTTTGACCGCGGCAAAGCGCTGGAGCAGCAGATTGAGCTTCTGACACTGAAGAAGGAACATCTGGAGCGGCTGATCACTTATGCCCGTGAAATACAGCTGAAAGGGGAAAAATATATGGATTTTACAGCATTTGACACATCGAAAATAAACGAATATACAAAACAGGCGAAGGAGCGGTGGGGCAATACAGAAGCCTACCGTGAGTATGAAACGAAGCATGACAGCTGGACAGAGAAGGAGATGACAGTTATTTCAGAAGAATTTTTGAAAATCTTTCAGGAATTCGGAGCGCTTATGGATCAGCAGCCGGAGTCAGAACCGGTTCAGCGCCAGGTTAAGAAGCTGCAGGACTATATCACGGAGCATTTCTATACGTGCACACCGGAGATTCTGTCCGGCCTCGGAGCCATGTATGCGGCCGACGGCGAATTCAGGGAGAATATTGACAAAGCCGGCGGAGAAGGAACGGCTGAATTTACGGCGAAAGCAATCTCCATATTCTGCAATTGCTGATGATGCATCAGCAGTACAGTCTGTATTCTGCCGTGGATGATGGCGTCATCCTGAACGGCAGATCTGGCGGATATTCGCAATCCGCTTCGCTGCTTGATTCGGTTAATCTCGCAGGTACTGTGAAAATTTCAGGGAGAACGGTCTGACCGTGTCTCCCTGTTTCTACGGCACTATTGATGTGCAGAAGATTCTGCAAACTCCGTTGTCACCAGATCCTCATACGGTACTCTATTTTCCAGTTCCCCTGCACTTTCCAGAATATCCTGGAGCAGCTCAAAGCTTTCCTTTTCAAAAATCAGATTTTCTTTCCACGTATCCTGCTCATAATATCGCTTCACAATCGTTGTAATTGTCTCAGGATCTGTTTCTTTAAACTGCGGGGCAATGGTTGCGGCAATTTCTTCGGGGGTGTGGGAATTCACATAATCCATACCCTTCTGAAGAGCATTGGTAAAGGATTGAATGACATCGGGGTGCTCCTCCATGTAACCATTCTTTGCGCAGTATGCCGTATACGGCACATATCCGGAATCCGTTCCCAGGGAAGCGACGACGTATCCGACACCCTCCTGCTCGAGGGTGGTCGCGCCAGGTTCAAACTCGATGGTAAACTCTCCCTGCCCTCCTGAAAAAGCGGCAGCGGTGGATCCGAAGTCGATGGACTGGTTGATATTCACATCTTCTGCCGGATCAATACCGTTCTGCTTCAGGATATACTCAAATACCATCTGGGGCATGCCACCTGTCGCACTCATAGCAATGTAAATAATCGTCTGATAGTTGTTTTGCAGTGATTTCTGCAGGTAAATCCGGCAGAAAGTCTTGAATCAGTGCAGTGATTTCTTCCTTTGATTTCATAATGTTGTAAGGTTTTAATGGATTTTCAGTAGCTTCCAGAATCCCCAGTTCTTTCATCAATTCGATATATGGCAAGATGCTCTGCTTTGTCTTCTTAAATCCAAGAGCAGTGATATGCTCTGACAAGTATTTTGCAGAGGTATATCCACGATGATCCTCTGTGATCAGTTTCATCACAACAGCGATAATGGTATTCTCCCGGCGATTCATATCATCGGCAGGGCTGTAGTTAATTAAGTTCGATAATCCATACTTCAAAGTAATTTCCGGCATACCGCTTTCGTCCACATCAATGCGGTCAATCAGCAGCTCGATATCTCTTCGGTCAAGAGTTCCTCCTGCGATGATCTTATCTACCACATCCAGAGCATTTTTTAACTTATCCTTCACATCCGGTGTTTCAATAGCTGTTTCATCCAGTTCCGTGAGCTGCATTTCCAGACCATGAATCTGAGCCAGCAAATCCTTTTGCAGGGAGTCGTAAGTTTCATTGATCAATTCCTCATTCCCGGCAGCGACTGCCAGATCCTTTACTTTCTGTGTAAGAAGTACTTTCAATTGATTTTTGCGTTCACTGATTGCTGTATGAAGTTCCTGGCGTTTTTCTTCTATAGATTTCTTTTCTGTTTCAAAATCCTTTAAATCATAGGTGGCAATTACTTCACATAGCGCATTCCGACACATCTTGATATAGGTGAGAACATCTTCCATCAGATCTTCTTCTTCGATCAGATGAGCTTTGGAGCAGTAGCTTTTCCCTTTAGTATTATAAGTAGTGCAAATATAATATTTCCGCTCCCTACTTGAAGTCTTTCGTTTAATCGGTGTTAGGCGGCTTCCACAGTCCTTGCAAAAAAGACAGCTTCCAAATGGGTTTGGAATTTCTGAACCTAACCACTGTCCACGACTTCCACGATAATTAGTC
>SFEV01000124.1 GCA_004557975.1 Lachnospiraceae bacterium | reverse complement strand
GTGCTGGTTTATGATGCTGATGCGGATATATGGACATCGATCGGAGAAGTTCCGTTTGACGCTCCGTGCGGAGAGGCCCTTGTCCTCGACGGGGATCGTATTTATTCCATCAATGGAGAGATCAAGCCGGGAACAAGAACAAAGCATATGTACAGCGGAATCCTACAGATGACGGAAGAAGGCAACTGATCCTGACGGAATTCTGGCATGTTTTTCCGGAACAATTGAACCGATAGTCAGAACCACCGGCAAAGCCGGTGGTTCTGACTATTGTGGTACCCAATTAGAAATAGTGGCTTTAGATACGCCATATACACAGATGATTTGTTTTATGATATAATATCTGTCAGATTATATTATATAGATGAATGGAAAAAATATGAGGTATATGGCTATGAAAAAACTTGCAATCATCTCAGATACCCACGGTATGCTGCGGCCGGAGGTGCTGGAGCAGATTGAAGGCTGTGATATGATTCTTCACGGTGGAGATATCAATAAACAGGACATTCTGGATCAATTGAACCGGATTGCACCGGTTTATGCTGTCCGTGGAAATAATGACAGGGAATGGGCGGAACATATTCCGACTTCCCTGCATCTGAAGATTGAAGACCTGCATTTCTTTATCATCCATAACAAAAGGCAGGTCCCGAAGGATTTGCCAGACGTTGATGTGGTGATTTTCGGACATTCCCACAGGTACACGGAACAGCTAATAGACGGCACATTCTGGCTGAATCCGGGAAGCTGTGGCCGCAGACGTTTCAATCAGGAGATTACATTTGCGCTGATGACAGTTGATGGCAAAACGTATCAGACAGAAAAAATTCTGATTCCGCAGCATGAATAGAGTGACAGCTTTCGTATGAGAATATAAAATAGATATAGAAGGATAGCATCGTGGAACAAACACAACATCGACAACATTCACATGATCTGACAAGCGGGCCAATGCTGGCATCTCTGATCTGGTTTTCTCTGCCGATTCTGGCAGGCAATCTGTTTCAGCAGCTGTACAATATTGTAGATACTGCCGCAGTCAGCCATTTGCTGGGAACCGAAGCACTGGCGGCCCTGGGCTGCACCGGTTCACTGTACAGTGTCGTGTTATGCATTGCCACTGGTATGACCACTGGCTTTTCCATCATTGTAGCCCATGCATTCGGTTCACATCAGCCGGAACGCGTGCGTCAGACCACAGCGTCAATCCTGATGCTAACAATGATGATTTCAGCTATTCTGACCATATTCAGTCTGGTTTTCAGCCGGCCAATGCTGATGGCATTGCATACACCGGAGGATATTCTGGCACCATCACTGGTGTATATTCGTACCATTTTCGCCGGAATATTCTTTACCATGAGTTATAATGCCATGGCAGGAATTTTACGCGGTGTCGGAAACAGCGTGTTTCCGTTGCTGTTTTTGATCCTTTCTTCTGTGCTGAATATCATATTGGACATTTTCTTTATGGCGGTATGCCAGTGGGGGATTTTCGGGGCGGCATTTGCAACGGTGATTTCACAGATCATTTCTGTGCTGGCCTGTCTGTTTTATATCATGCGATGCTGTCCGGAATTACATGTCAATAGGAAACACTTCCGATTTGATGCAGGCTTGATCCGGAATCTCCTGACAACCGGACTTGCCATGGCACTGATGCAGTCCACCGTATGCTTCGGAACGATGATGATGCAGTTTGCTGCCAATCATCTGGGGACGGCAACCATTGCGGGTTATACAGCGGCACGAAAGATTCATTGCATGCTGTTAACTGTCCTGTTTGCATTCGGCAGTACGGCATCCACGTTTGCAAGCCAGAATCTGGGAGCGGGGAAGCTGCAGCGGGCCTATCAGGGTATCCGTGCATTGGTTATTCTGGGGCTTCTCTGGGTAACATCCGTCAATATCTTTATTTTCTTCCGCTGTGAATGGCTGGCACAAATGATTACCGGAAGCAATGATAGGATGGTACTGTCAGCTGTATCCCGTTATCTGCGCATGGCTGTTCCGTTTTATTTTGGTATTTCCATACTGATTATTCTGCGGTATTCCCTGCAGGGGCTTGGCGGAAAGATTGCCGCTGTAGCGGAAGGAATCATGGAAATGACAGGCAATATCCTGTCCGCGGTTTTCCTTGTTCCGGCATTCGGAT
>SFEV01000123.1 GCA_004557975.1 Lachnospiraceae bacterium | reverse complement strand
CGGTTGATATCTACCCCGTTCGCATTTCCGCGCAGCCTGTGATACATGCCATATCCGTTCAGGCATGGGAGGATATACACATCAAACGCCGCCCGCAGCCTGAAAAAGTTTGCGTCTGTCAAAACGCTGTCACACAGCTGCTTCGCAAACAGATAGGCATTGTATGGCGCGACATATTCCGGTCCGTGTACACCGCAGACAATCAGCAGCTTTGCCTTTTTGCACGTGCCATCATTTCCGGCAGATGCATTGGATTCAGAAAGGGTGTACAGATATGTCTTATATGCCGGTGTATCCGCATAGGTGCTGCTGCCAGATATCCCATTGGCATAATCCGGGTAAGTCATACCGCACAGTGCCGCGGCATCCGATTTTGTTACATAATCCGGATAGGCCGTAACCAGTCCGTCAAACAGCTGATACACCTGCTCCAGCGTTTTCTCCGGCAGGGTATCCGCAGTTAAATCTACACCGGACAGGGCTTCAGATACATCACGCATATTGTGGTCTATATCGAACCGCACAAGCGGTCGGTTGATCTTATTTTCGATTTTGACATACGCCGTGTAGGACAGATCCGTCGCAGCGCCATAATCCAAGCCGTCGCGCAGCATCGCACGGTATAAATATTGGCTGTGGTCGAAATCGGTCACCTCTGCTGACGCCTCGTAATCGATATAATCCACAAAATTTCCGTCTTTGTCATAGCGGAACAGATACAGCCATCCCAGCCGGGACGTTGTGATCTTCTGCACATCTTCCGGCAGAAAGCCTGTTCGGATACGCAGGGCAAAACTGTTTGCAGTCGGCAAACCGTCTGTACCATCCGCAGTCTTGATGTGACCCTGTTCCCACACCGGGGACAGGATATGGTCAATACTACAGATTCGTGACTGCTGGTCGCTGTCTGTTTTTTTCAGCGCCGCAATCGCAGCACCGGTTGCCGCTGCGTCTGCCGACTTTCCGGCGGCAGTCAGTTCCGTGTCCGTCAGAGTAAGCAGCTGAATATGTTCCGCATAATCTGTGTCAATCGCCGTCGTCGTTTTTACGTGTCTGGCAGTCAACCGGATTTTTGATGCCTGCGCATCTTCTGCCAGCACATCTGCAACCAAAAAATCCTGTGTAAATCCAAGATCGGACACCTTCACAAATGTACCGTCTGCGGCATACAACTGTGCCCTGACATTTGCCTGACCATCTGTTTTAACACGGACTACATTGTCCGGTATATAGCCAATTGTACGGATTCTGGCGTCGTTCGCGCCGTTTGTCCCATCCGAATTAATCTGTCCGCTTTCCCACAGAGAAAGTGAATTGATATTGTTTTCAAGTTCTTCTGTAAATAAACGGATGTCCTGTGTGTTCTTCTCGATCTGCTCCGCCTGCTCGGCGGTTGCGCCGGTTTTTATTCCATTGGCAGTAATCCATTTGTCAACAGATTCGTCAATAACATCCGATAGTGATGCAGGATCGTCAATAAATGCGGATTCTGGATCAATGGATCTGAGAATATACACTTCAGCTGAATGCGTTGTCAATGTTATGCCACTGTCTACGTCTATTGCAGCAAGTGAAACATATGTAAGTCCGCTAAAAATAGTTGCTGCTTTCCCTATTTTCCCATAGTACAATTCTGTTTCTTCGTCATATTCCAGATCGGTCTTTGCAACATTGATCCGGTTTTTATCTTGCCACGTTAAAGCATACCTATAGTTTGGATGTGGAATATCTGTATTGGACAAATATGTATTATCCGATAAGCGCACCGAAACCGGAGTGTTACGGCTGAACTGAATCAGACTTGTGGCATCATCCATTTCCAGTTCAGTTTTCCGCTGTGTGAAGGAAATTATCATTTTCGCACCTCGCTTTCAATCATAATCACTTAGTTCTGCATTCCTGGTTTTATCTGATTCCGAAATAATCAGTTTCATTACACGCGCTGTAAATCTAGTTCCGCCATCGGAGTCAATAATTCTCACAATATCCCCGGACTGCACGCCGGGTGGCACACTGATAAACTCTACATCGTGCGTAATATCAATCTTAGATATCCGTCTTAGTTCGTTTACAGCCCGATTACATAGCTCCGCCTTGCTAGTCGTGTCATATGTGTATGTTTTCATGATATGCCCAGTGTAGCTTCCTTCCTCGGAATTATACCGGGTCCATGTTTTTACAG
>SFEV01000122.1 GCA_004557975.1 Lachnospiraceae bacterium | reverse complement strand
AAATAGCATAGTTGAGTAATGAATATAAATGTTGTAACTGGAGAGAGTATGAAAAAAAGTCTGTAAATTGAGATCTTCTATGATAAGTTAATGAGAAAGGTAGGTGGATGTCGTGACCACCTACCTTTACTATACGGATGCTTTTGGATTCTGTCAAGATGTATTGGAAAATCCCATCAAATTATGGTACACTTCTTACAGGAAAACATCAGGAGGTGTGCCATGAAGCTAAAAACAGACGATCCCTTTGTACCTGAAGATATCAGGGCAAAGATCAATGGACTGCAGTCCCTGCTGGATCATGCAGCCGACTTATACAGTGATATCTATAGCTGGTATGACAGTGAACTGAAATCCTATGACCCGAAAGCCACCGCAGACGATGAACTGTTTGACCCTGGCACAGGGACTGTTGTGGAGGGGATCGATTACCTGTCTATCATGGAATCCCTGTCAGAGCTGCAGACAGCCAACGAATGTAAAATGCAGAGGGATTAACCTTGTGTCCCATCGGCCTGGCCTCTGGCGATGTCTTCCCGTATCAGGGCCTTGATGGCCCCTTGGACGGAAGTGTCCCTGCCATATTTGTGCTGTCTGACCCAGGCCAGGATATCTGCATCTGTCTTCATATTCAGTTTTAACTTCACCTGTACAGTATTATAGCTGTCGTACCTGTCCTGAGCATCGTATTTTGAAAATCCATACATGGAAAGCTCCTTTCCGGATAGGTGTACACCTATGCCTGTGCGCTCTTATTCCGGCAGTCTGCCTTCGTACATAATGGACAGTTCCCCATAGACCTGCCCCCAGTTGCGGATGGGCATGGTCCACTTCTTCGTCGCCTCGAACGTGGCCAGGTACAGAGCCTTTAAGAGCGCCGTGCTGCCCGGGAACACGCTCCGCTGGCGGTTGAGCTTCCGGTAGGTAGAGTTGAGGCTCTCGATCGCGTTGGTAGTATAGATCACCTTCCTGACCTCCATGGAAAACTTGAAGATGGGGGATACCACATCCCAGTTGTCATGCCAGCGTTTCATTGAGTTGGGGTACTTTGGCGTCCACTTTTCCGTCACCTTCTCCAGCGCCTCCAGCGCCTTTTCCTCGTTTGCGGCATGGTAGATGGTTTTCAGGTCCGTGGCAAATGCTTTCCGGTCCTTGTCGGAGACGTATTTCAGCGTGTTCCGTACCATATGTACGATGCAGCGCTGCTGCTCCGTCTTCGGGAATGCCGCCGTTATGGCTTCCTTAATGCCCGTGAGCCCGTCCGAGCAGAGAATGAGGATATCCTTCACACCGCGGTTCTTCAACTCGTTCAGAACGCAGAGCCAGTACTTGGAGCTTTCATTCTCCCCGATCTGTATGCTCAGGACTTCCTTTTTACCTTCCAGCGTAAGGCCGAGGATGACATAGGCGGCAAGCTTGCGGATTACCCCGTCCTCCCGCACGGAATAATGGATTGCGTCGATGTAGACCACGGGATAGACTTCCTCCAGCGGGCGGTTCTGCCAGTCTTCAATCTGCGGCAGTATCTTGTCCGTCACGTCCGAGATGAACCCTTCCGAAGCCTCAAAACCATAAATGTCCATCAAGGTATCCGAGATTTGGCGGGTTGTCATGCCTTTTGCATACATGGATATGATCTTCTGGTCAATGCCGGAAATGTCCTTCTGGCGCTTTCTTACCACCTGGGGTTCAAACGTGGACTTCCTGTCCTGGGGCACCTGGATGTCCATGCTCCCGAAGCTGCTGTTGATCCGCTTGGGCTTGTAGCCATTGCGGTAATCATCCGAATCCGACCGTTCTGACCTCCCATAGCCGAGATGCTCATCCATCTCCGCTTCCATCATCTCCTTCAGGGTGCTCCCCAGCAGGTCTTTGAGGGCTTCCTGGATATCCTCCGCAGTCTGGATGTCATACTCTTCCAGGAGCTGATGGACGATGTTCCTTTTCCCCTCCGTCATGACTACTTTGTGTACGGGCTGTTTTTCTCTTCTTGCCATAATAATAGGCCTCCTTATGATAATAGATTTTATCATAGAAGACCTAATGCTTAATAGCTATTTACAGAAAAACTTTCATACTCTCACCATTTCCTACCTACGCTTCTCAAAAAAGTTCTTATTAAAATATCAAAAGCAAAACTCCTCCGTATTCTCAAACATTATCTCCACCCTGTCAACCTTCTTCT
>SFEV01000121.1 GCA_004557975.1 Lachnospiraceae bacterium | reverse complement strand
GATTCTCTGAAAGCACTGCATGATGCATGGGCATCCGAAGATCTTTCCGTATATTCGAAGGAAAGTGCAGCCGCTCTGACTGAGGCTCTGGAAGCAGCAGAGGCAGTTCTTTCTGATACCAGTGCAACACAGAAAGAGATTACCGATGCAACCGTGGCACTCGTAAATGCAATCGGCAATCTGGAATATGGCGTTCAGAAGGTACATCTGGAGACCGCAATTGAGTTTGCAGAGAAGCTTCTGGAGCTTGAGAACAACTACGAAGATACAAAAGCTCTGAAGGCAGCGCTTGCAGAGGGCAAGATCGTTCTGGCAAACGCAGACGCAACACAGGAAGAGGCAGACAATGCAGCCTATGCAATCCTGGATGAGCTGGCAAAACTGGCAAAGAAAGCGGATGTGGCTTCACTGGAAAGCCTGATCGAGGCAGCAGAAGGCCTGTTAAGTGACAAGTATACTTCTGACAGCGTGGAAGCACTGAAAGAAGCCATCGATAATGCCAAGGAAGTTCTGGAAGATCCGAACAGAGCAGACAGTGCAATCGCAGATGCATACCGTGAGATCATCGACGCAGTGATCGGCCTGCAGATGAGAGGAAACAAGGCAGCTCTGGCAGCTATGATCGCAAAGGCAGAGAAGGTTCTGGCAGCAAAAGACAGCTATGTGGCAGCAAGCATCGAAGGCATCGAAGAGGAACTGGAAGCAGCCGTAGTGGTATACAACGATGAAGACGCCCTGCAGGATGAAATCAATGAGGCAGTGAAGGCTCTGACACTGGAAGTGGCAGATGCACGTCTCCTGGGTGACGTGGACAGCGACGGCGCGGTTACCACAGCCGACAGTGCAGCCGTACTGCGCAGCGCAGCAGAACTGGATACTCTGTCCGCAGAGGCTGCATTAAGCGCTGATGTAAACGGTGACGGTGCAGCAGATACAAATGATGCTGTTCTGATCCTTCAGTTTGCAGCAGAAAAGATCGCAGCATTCTAAAAAGACAGACGCTTAAATTTTACAGCTAAAAGAAACAACTTAATGGCGGGGGATACTTATTTCTCCCGCCATTTTACCATCAGAAACCGGACAGACGCTGCCTGCAGGTATGACTTGGTTTTCGGTAGAGAGGGGGAATTGATTTTATTATGAAAAAGCAAAAAAAGAGTTATCTGATCACACTGGTATGTTTTTTGTGTCTGTTCTGTCTGATGCCGTTTCGGGTACATGCGGCAGATGTGCAGCTTGGCAGCATCAAAGAACTCTATGTGACCGGTCTGTTTGGGGAAAATCTCACGGAACAGAGGATCAACTGGCAGAAAGAAGATTCCGGATACTATCTGTACCTGCCTGCCGGGGCACAGACGGAGCAAGTTAAGCTGTGGTTTTCCGGTGACAAGGCAGACGGGTATCTTCTCCTTGACGGAGCAATGGTAAAAAGCGGTGATACCGTTGACCTGTCCGGAAAAGGAGGGATGGTGACCCTGACTCTTTCCGGCGGGGAGCAGCAGCTTTACATTCTGCAGTCCGCTCAGATTCCGTCTGTCTTTATCGCGACTGAGTCCGGCAGTCTCAGCGCGATCCACGCGAATAAAGACTATAAGGAAGCCGGAGAGATGGCGATCGTCAAAGAAGACAGCAGCGTGGATTACGAAGGTACTCTGAAGCATATCAAAGGCCGTGGAAACGCCACCTGGGGTTACGCGAAAAAACCTTACAATATCAAGCTGAACAAATCGGCGGATCTGCTTGGCATGGGCAAGGAAAAAGGATGGTGTCTGCTTGCAAATTATACGGACCGTTCCCTGTTACGCAACCGGATCGTCTATAATCTGGCGGAGGAAGTGGGGATTCCATTTACCATGGACAGCCGCAATGTAGATCTGTATATCAACGGAAATTATATGGGTTCTTATCTGCTGACTACGTATTCCAGGGGCGGAACCAACAGCTGGGCGGTGGGTACCCGGAAATGGGTGAACATACCAAATGATCCGGAGGATATCACAGGCGGTTATCTGTTGGAATTGGAATTAAATGACCGTTATGCCGCGGAGATCAGTGGCTTTGTGACAAACGGCAGACAGTCGGTTGTCATCAAATATCCGGAGTATGCGTCGGAAAACCAGGTGAAATACATCAGCAGCTTTTATCAGGAAATGGAGGATGCCGTCTATTCCGAAACCGGGTATAACAGCCTCGGAAAGCATTATTCGGAGTACATTGATCTGGATTCCATTGCCCGCATGTACGTGCTGCAGGAGTTTTCCATGAATCTGGATACGGGTATTACCAGCTTTTATTTTTACAAGGATTCCGATCTCACCGGAGACGGCAAGATTCACGCCGCGCCGGTATGGGATTTTGATATGGCGGTTGGAAATCATGGTTACCGCGATGGCGTAAATCTCACCGATCCCACACAGTGGTGGGCAAGAAGAGCACAGATTTACGGGATTGGCGGGCTGAATATCCTGGCGCAGGCGGTAAGCCACGCGGAAGTGATGGAACAGGCTGCACAGATCTGGGAGCAGGAATTTGTCCCGGCAGTCAAAGTACTTCTGGGAGAAGAAACGGATGCTCAGACGTCCAAACTGAAATCTCTGCGGGAATATGAAGAGGAAGTATCTCCTTCCGCTGCCATGAACTTTGTGAAATGGAGAGGCCAGATGGTCAATCCGTCGGCCTATGGTCTGGTAAATACCGGCACCACGTATGAAGCAAATATCGACTATCTGGAAAGCTTTATCAGCCGAAGACGTGATTTTCTGGATAAGGGGCTGTATGATCTGACCCATCCGCCGGTTGTGGAGATCGGGGAGGACACCAGGATGAAAGCTTCGGAAAATATTGTGGCATCCTCCATCCTGCGTGCGGAAGATACCACAGATGAGGGAGGCGGACAGAACCTTGGTTACTGTGATGCCGGTGCTTATGCGGAGTATAACCTTAAGGTGAAGGATACGGGAACGTATGACGTGGCGGCACGCATTGCCTCCTCCCAGGGCGGCGGAGCCTTTGATCTGATCGTGGACGGTCAGGTTCTGGCATCTTTCCGGGCTGTCTACACAGGCGGATGGCAGAACTGGGTGACTCTGGATGCACAGTCTGTTCGCCTCACGGCAGGTGAGCATAAGCTGCGCATTGAGTACACAGAGAGTGGTTCCAATCTGAACTGGCTGCAGTTTACCCTGAGCGGAAGAGAAGAGCCGCCCACCGATGTCAATGTGGCAAGAGAAGAACTGAAGGAGCTTTACGATGTGTATGCAGAGCTTGATACCACACCGTACACAGAAGAGAGTGTGGCAGAATTCCAAAAAGCCCTGGAAGAAGCAAAAGCAGTTCTGGACAAGGAAGATGCAGAGGCAGAAGAGATTGATGCGGCAGTGGGTGCACTGATGACCGCCTTTGGCAGCCTTGAGCACAGGGTGCAGAAGCTTCACCTTGAGGTTGCCCTGGAAGTGGCGGAAAAGTTTCTGGAAAATGCGGATGATTATGCCGATGTGACAAAGCTTGAAAAAGCAGTGGAAGAGGGAAGAAAAATCCTTGCGGATGAGACGGCTTCCCAGGAAATGGTAAATGAGGCTGCAAACCAGGTGCTTCAGGAGCTGGCAGCACTGAAATTTGACAAATCGGTACTGAAAGAGTTGGTGGAAGCGGCAGAGAAACTGACAGACAGCGGCAAATACACAGAAGAAAGTATGGAAAATCTGAAAACAGCGCTTGCTGATGCAAAAGAAGTGCTCAATGATCCGGGCAGCAGTGCAGAAAAGATCAGCAGCGTCAGTGCGGCTCTGGTCTATGCGGTGTCAGACCTGAAGATGGAGAATAATAAGGCGGCTCTGAAAGCCATGATAGAAAAAGCAGAGCTGCTGCTTGAGGGTTCGGAGTCTTATGTGCCGTCCACCCTTGCCGGACTTGAGGCGGTACTGGAGTCCGCAAAGCAGGTGTATGCAGACAAAAAAGCAGCTCAGAGCACCATTGACGAGGCGACACGCGCCCTGACACGGGAGGCGGCAAAGGCACGTCTCATGGGTGATGTGGACGGAAATGGTATGGTCGATACGGGTGACGGTGCAAAGGTACTGATGGCAGCGGCAGAATTGTCCGGGCTGA
>SFEV01000018.1 GCA_004557975.1 Lachnospiraceae bacterium | reverse complement strand
GAAGGCATCTAAGCGTGAAGCCCCCCTCAAGATGAGATATCCCAAGACCCCTTGAAGAACACGAGGTAGATAGGGCAGAGGTGGAAGTGCGGTAACGCATGGAGCTGACTGCTACTAATAGGTCGCAAGCTTATCCAGAAACGGAAGGGTAAAAAAGTTCAAAAAGGACTTGCAAAAATCGGATAGATATAGTATTCTGTATGTGGTTTTGAAGGTATGTGAGACAAAAGCATAGCTTCTGTGCGGAAGCACATATTCCTCGATAGCTCAATGGTAGAGCATTCGGCTGTTAACCGAAGGGTTGTTGGTTCGAGCCCAACTCGGGGAGTTTTTACTTATCCCGTTTCATACTAAGGGGTGTAAAGTTAATAGGGCTCCTTGGTCAAGCGGTTAAGACATCGCCCTTTCACGGCGGTAACACGGGTTCGATTCCCGTAGGAGTCATTGGTCGAAAGAAGATCAACTTTCGCCGATGTGGCTCAATTGGCAGAGCAGCTGATTTGTAATCAGCAGGTTATCGGTTCGAGTCCGATCATCGGCTTCTTGGACCTTTAGCTCAGTTGGTTAGAGCAACCGGCTCATAACCGGTCGGTCCTGGGTTCGAGTCCCCGAAGGTCCATTTCAATTTCATATTTATTTATGGCCCAGTGGCTCAGTTGGTTAGAGCGCCGCCCTGTCACGGCGGAGGTCGAGAGTTCGAGTCTCTTCTGGGTCGTTTTAATTGGTTTATATGGGGTCTTAGCTCAGCTGGGAGAGCATCTGCCTTACAAGCAGAGGGTCATAGGTTCGAGCCCTATAGGCCCCACTTCCAATTATTACAATTGCTTACGCATACTTGTGCGGCGCAGGAGTTTCGTGAGTGAAACTCTTTTTCTTTGTAAATATTTATGCCGGCGTGGCGGAATTGGCAGACGCAAGGGACTTAAAATCCCTCGGGGGCAACCTCGTACCGGTTCGAGTCCGGTCGCCGGCAGATAAAGAGTCCTGAGTGATCAGGATTTTTTTGACATAATGTGTTATTCATCGTGGGATTACGTGTAAAAGGGAGTAGCTGGCACAGCTTCTGTGTATCTTTGGTCGTCAGTACAATAACGCAGTTATTCGTCAAAGATTGAAACGGCAAGACTTTTACTACAGTGTATAATTATGCTGTAGTGAAAGTCTTTTTTTAACCGAATCAAGTAAGTCCCCCACTTCAAATGCGCAGAGCATTAAGCGGCGGGGAGGGACTCAGACTGCTTCCATATGACGGTTTACAGCTTGTATTTCAGGTAATCTCCGGGATGAAGCGGCAGATGCGATTCAGAAAAGGAGAGGTTAAGATGGAATTTTTGACAGAAGGGTTGTGTGCGTTGACATGGCAGCAGCTTGTGATGTATGGGATTGGAATTTTACTGATCTGGCTGGCCATAAAAAAGGAATATGAGCCGGCGCTGCTTTTGCCGATGGGTTTTGGTGCAATTCTGGTGAATCTGCCAGCCACCGGTGTGTTGAACCAGGTGCTGGATGGAGTCGGAGAGACCCGGGGAATTATCCAGTGGCTGTTTGAAGTGGGGATTGAAGCGTCAGAAGCGCTTCCTGTGCTTCTGTTTATAGGAATCGGGGCAATGATCGATTTTGGGCCTCTGCTTTCAAATCCGAGAATGTTTTTGTTTGGCGCAGGCGCACAGTTCGGAATTTTTGCTGCTATATTGCTTGCTGTTCTGCTTGGCTTTGATTTGAAAGATGCTGCATCCATCGGGATTATCGGTGCAGCTGACGGACCGACGTCGATTCTGGTTTCTCAGATTCTGAAATCAAATTATATAGGACCGATTGCGGTTGCGGCGTACTCCTATATGGCGCTTGTTCCGGTAATTCAGCCTTTGGCGATCAGGCTTGTAACTACAAAAAAGGAACGAATGATCCGGATGAAGTATGAGCCGTCTTCCGTTAGCCGTCAGGTAAGAATTGCTTTTCCCATTGCTGTGACCATGATTGTCGGGCTTGTAGCTCCCTCATCTGTGGCACTGGTGGGATTTCTGATGTTCGGTAATCTGATCCGTGAGTGTGGTGTGCTGAATACAATGTCGGAGACTGCACAGAATACGCTGTCAAATCTGATTACGCTGCTGCTTGGTATTACCATATCATTCAGAATGCAGGCAGAACGCTTTGTTACGACAGATACGCTGCTGATTATGGCGATTGGAATGTTTGCGTTTGTCATGGATACGATCGGCGGAGTTATGCTGGCCAAGTTTATGAATTTGTTTACAAAGGATAAGATTAATCCGATGGTAGGAGCTGCCGGTATTTCTGCTTTTCCGATGTCCTCCCGTGTGGTACAGAAGATGGCGATGGCAGAGGATCCTGGAAATGTGCTTCTGATGCATGCGGCAGGTGCAAACGTTTCCGGGCAGATTGCTTCAGTGATCGCCGGTGGACTGGTGATCAGTCTTGTGACAGGATTCCTCGGATAATTGGATGAATCCGGAGCAGCTGTTCAGTTACAGGCAGGCAGAGAAGCGGATGGTGAGCATCCGTCTGATTGGGATGGAGGTAATGAGTATGAATGATATTCTGATTGCTTTGGAAATTATGTGGAAGGGTATGGCCGGCATTTTTGCTGCAGTATTGATTATCATGGCAGTTGTATATATAATGGGTAAATCAGGGAAAAAATAGTTGAGAGTTTGCGAACTGTATCTGTGAGAGGACTGAAAAGATACGAGATTATAAGAAAAGCCGGGAAGGAGACAGGCACCATGAAATATACGGTACCGGATTATTACAGAGAATTTCACTGTGTTGCAGATGCGTGCCCGGCCACGTGCTGTGCCGGCTGGCAGATTGTCATAGACGATAAAACATTAAAAAAATACAGAAGCTACAGAGGCGCTTTTGGCAATCGTCTTGCCAATTCGATTGACTGGGGCGAGAGGACATTTCTGCAGTATGCCCGCAGATGCGCATTTCTGGACGAGAGAAATCTCTGCGATATATATGCGGAGGCGGGGCCGGATATGCTTTGCCGCACCTGCAGGAAGTATCCTCGTCATATAGAGGAATTTGAGAATGAGAGGGAACTGAGTCTGTCCCTGTCCTGTCCGGTTGTGGCGCAGATGATACTGGAGCGAAAGGAAAAGGTAGGTTTTCTGACATTCGAGAAAGCAGGAGAGAAGGAAGATGATGAGAACTTCGACTTCTTCCTCTATTCTGCTCTGCAGGACTGCCGCAGTGTAATGTTTGAGATACTTCAGAACAGGCTGGAACCGGTGGGTTTTCGCATGGCAAAGGTCCTGGCTTTGGCTCATGATGTGCAGAATCGCATCGACAGCAAAAAAATATTTGAGATCGAGTCTCTTCTGGAAAAGTATCAGGCACCGCAGGCTGACGTGAAGCTGAAGAAAAAAATGGGGAAATACTGTGATGCGAAAGGAAGAATACAGCGCAGCAGAGCGCTGCTGGGGCTTCTGGATCAGCTGGAGGTGCTGGATCCCTCCTGGCCGCCGCAGATTGCGCAGTACAG
Organism: Lachnospiraceae bacterium; assembly: GCA_004557975.1. Lineage (GTDB taxonomy): Bacteria > Bacillota > Clostridia > Lachnospirales > Lachnospiraceae > Choladousia. The sequence continues at coordinate 43,403 of SFEV01000018.1, read as the reverse complement.
AAAATACCTGTACGGTGATGCGAAACAGTATGGAAACCATGAACATGATGCGGAAAAGTATGGAAACTATGAACTTGAGGCAGAACAGCTGATGGTATATTTTCTCTATACGTATTTCTGCGGCGCTGTGTACGACGGTGATGCGTTTTCCAAAGTGAAAATGGCAGTTGTATGTACGCTGATTCTGCAGGAGCTGTTCGAGGCACAGGAAAAGCTCAGCAAGGCACATAATATTTCAGGGTGGGAAACAGAACAGGGAGAGGATTTCATGACTGTCCGGCGACAGTCATGGGATACATACAGCGACCGGGAACGGATTGCGTGGCGTTTCTCCCGCGAGCTGGAGCATTCTGACCTGAATCTGGAACGGATGGAAACACTGATGCGGGAGAATCCGGCAGCGGAATTTGAGGAGCTGTTATATCTCGTTTGCTCGAAATCTGAATTGACATGACCGTGCTGTGAGTAGTACAATACAGACAGACGGTACTGAAACAATCTGAAAAGAAGCTTTTACGGCTGATTTCGTATGAAACAGGAGAATAAAGTGGATAATAAGGCAGCAGACATTTTGTGTCCGTTGCCTTTCTTTGTGGACATAAGTATTCAGAGAAGTTCAGGGGGCGATCAGTTGTCAGCGCATTTACGGCAGAAGGAGGATATGAAGATGAATGAAAAAATGAAGAAGCTCACAGGTGATGTACTGGTGGATATTTTCAGTGGTATTTTGCTGACGGTGGCGATCTACAGCTTTGCCATCCCGGCGGATTTCCCGATGACCGGAGTATCCGGCGTTGCGCTTATTCTCTATCATCTGTTTCGTCTGCCTGTAGGTCTGATGACCATTCTTTTGAATATACCGATCATTCTTGGCTGCTATAAGACTCTGGGAAAGCAGTTTTATCTGAACTCACTGAAGACGACGCTGATTACCTCTTTCATGATGGATGCGCTCGGTCCGCATTGCCCGGTCTATCAGGGGGAGCTGATTCTGGCAGCAATCTGTGCCGGAGTGCTGTGCGGCATCGGTTATGCGGCAGTGTTCATGCGCAATTCGTCCACGGGGGGTTTTGATTTCGTTATGATGGCGGTACGTTATTATCATCCGCATCTTTCGCTGGGCAGGATTGCATTTGTGATGGATACTGTTGTAATTGTGATCGGCGGACTTCTGATTGGTCATATTAACGGGATTATATACGGAATTATTCTGAATTACCTGTATTCTTCTGTTCTGGACAGGATTCTGAACGGTACAAATTCCGGAAAACTTACGATGATTATTACAAATGTTCCCCAGGAAATGGTCAGAGCAGTAGATGAAATTTCGGGGCGCGGCGCTACGATTCTGCATGCGACGGGCGGTTATACCGGAGAGCCCAGAGAAGTAGTACTTTGTGCCAGCAGCAATAAGGAGATGTATTCGATCAGAAAAAAAGCGCATGAGGTTGATGAAAATGCATTTGTGATCATCGTGGACTCCAATGAGGTGATTGGAGAGGGATTCCGTCTTCCGGGAGATAATAATGTAATCTGATTCTTAAAGAGTAACTGTTCAGGACAGGCCGAACATCTGCTGATATCTTAAGAAAAAAGAAAGGATCGGGTATACCGCTTGGCAATGACAGGAAACTATGCTACGATGAAAAATAATGCAGTTTGGGCACAGGTTTGAACTGCGGAAAGACGAAGGATGAGACTATGATAAAAATTCTGATAGTGGAGGATGAGGAGCCAATCGCAAATCTGATCCGGATGAATCTGGTCAAGGCGGGATATCAGTGTGAGACGGTGTTCGACGGTGAGGCGGCGGCAGATATGATTGAAAAGAATCTGTATGATCTGATTCTTCTCGATATCATGCTCCCGAAGCTGAACGGATATGAGGTGCTGGAGTATGCCAGGTCGGTGGATATTCCCGTTATTTTTCTGACTGCCATGGGAGATACCCAGCAGAAGGTAAAAGGACTGAAGCTGGGGGCGGAGGATTACATAGCGAAGCCTTTCGAGATAGCCGAGCTTCTGGCGCGCGTCGAGACAGTGCTGCGCAGGTACCGGAAGACGGAGCGCAGGCTGCGTATTCTGGATATTGAAATAGACACGGATTCACATACCGTGACAAAGAGCGGCAGTCCGGTGGAGCTGACGACAAAAGAATATGACCTGCTTTTACTGTTTCTGCGCAACAAGAACAGGGCGCTTTACCGGGAGACGATTTACGAGAATGTCTGGGGCGGTGAATACAGTGGAACGGGAAGAACGGTTGACCTGCATGTGCAGAGGATGAAAAAGAAGCTTGGTCTGGAGGAACATATCGTCGCCATTTATAAGGTGGGTTACAGACTGGTTGTGTAAACCGGAACGGGGGTAAAAATGAAGCTGTCCTGGAAGCTTTTTTTTATTACAACGCCAATATTTATCATATTTCTGACAGTATTCGGGTCCTGGATGATACAGGGGCAGTTTCAGAACAGGCTGGATCAGGAGATGAACCAGTGTATGGTGGAAAACCAGATGTTCCAGAATTCCTTTGAGCTGACCTGGAACAGTCTCTCACAGGAACAGAAGGAGCAGACATCGATTCGCAGGCTGGTGGACAGCTTTCACCGGAAGTCAGGCAGAGAGAGCAGTGCGCGTGTCCTGGATGGTGAGGGGGCTGTGCTGTATCAGGACGGAGGTACTGTAATCACTCATGATATCATAGAGCGTATGGATGACTCACACAATATGGGATACGGCATTTTTCAGGAGGCCGGAAAGATGTATGCCGTGGTAGTTGGACGTACCAGCTTTGATACATATATTGAAACGACAAAGGACATCTCAGCAGTCTTTGACAGCAGGTCAGATATGTATTCCACGTATCAGACGGGTATGCTGATGCTGTCGGTGCTGGTGGGCTGCGTCATTTGGCTTATCATGTTCTTTGTCATGCGGAACATGCAGAAGCTTTCCGGTGCGACACGCCAGTTTGCGCGCGGGAAATATGATGTCCGCGTCCATATACGCAGCGGAGATGAGATCGGTATGCTGGCCGATGATTTCAACTGGATGGCAAATGAGATGAATCTGCAGATGGAACGTCTCCAGGACGAAGTGAAACGTCAGGAAGAATTTACGGCGGCCTTTGCCCATGAGCTGAAGACGCCTTTGACTTCCATTATTGGATATGCAGATACGATTCGCCAGATGGAGCTCTCTCCGGAGGAAACAGATATGTGTGCTGATTATATTTACCGTCAGGGAAAACGTCTGCAGTCTCTCTCCTACAAGCTGCTGGAGATGACAATGGCGGGAAAGCAGGAAATCGCCTGGAAAGAAATCCATGTACCTTCCCTTCTTCAGGAGGTGAAGAAAACGGTGGAGACGGTATTTTCGGAGCATCAGATTACGCTGCAGGCAGAGGCACGGGAGGGCGTGATCTATGGAGACCGCGATCTGTTGGGCTCGCTGTTTATTAATCTGGCTGACAATGCGAGAAAAGCATCCGAACCGGGGCAGACAGTTACGCTCGTCGGAGAGCCGGTGTCCGGAGGGTATCTGATCCGTGTGTCTGACAATGGTAAGGGTATTCCGAAGGAAGAACTGTCCAGAATCACAGAAGCTTTTTATATGGTGGACAAGTCGCGTTCACGGAAAGAAGGAGGAGCAGGTCTCGGCCTTGCACTATGTCGGAAAATCATTGACCTGCATCAGGGCGGATGGCAGATTGAGAGCGAGCCGGGGCGAGGGACAACAGTGAGCGTGTTGTTTGGGACACCGGCTCATGCAGGGCGGGAGCGCAGAAGATCTCGCAGAGCAAAACAGAGGAAGGAAAATGCAGGATGAACCACGAGAACAGATGGAAGATGACAGTCAAATATGCAGGCGGCATGGTCTGGCTCGCTGTGACGGTTGCTCTTGCGCTGTTTCTCCCGGGGCTGTATGCGAAATGGCAGGATGAAAAACTGACTGGTGAGGTAGTTCTCTCCAATCGGGAAAATATTGAATTTATTGATACGAAATCTCTTGACATTGCGGGAAGAATGAAAATTCTGAGCGAGGCGGAGAATTTTTACTGGGCGGAGGAAAACAATTACGTTTCACTTCTGGAGGCTTCTGATATGGAAACTTTTACGGCGCTGACAGGAGTTTCTGTGGATGGAGTCATTGCAAAGTGCAGGCGGGTGATAGGGCAGTGGGGCGAGAACGGGCTGCTGCCGCAGTATTACTCGACAATCATTTCATCGGGAGACGGCGAGGTAATGCTCGGTATGCTCTGCGCGGATCAGTCCGTGCTGCCGGTGATCGTCGCCGCTTTTTTCGGCGGGGAGAACAGAATCCTGCTTCTTGCCGATCTGGAAATGGATCTGATCTACTATGCAGCTGTAACGGGAAGGCGGGCAGAGGATTTTATGGCACAGCAGCTTGGATGTGAGTCCTACACGGCCATGCAGGAGCTGCTCTGGGCAGGAGAAGCTCTGCCGCAGCAGGAGGATGCCCGGAAAGATTATGGTCTTGCAGCTCTTACCAGTGCCGAGTCCGCAGAGATTATTTCGGACGAAGGGCTGGAGTTTGAGGCGGAGCTGGTGTATGAGAATTTTAAGAGCAGTGTCGGGCGGGCAGTGATCTTAAATGATATGGGATTCGGTCTTTCGGTGCGCATGGGTCCGGAGATTCTTGATGACCTGATTCTGTCAATGCTGCTTTCCTTTGGAGAGTGGCAGGACAGATATTCCACTGAGGCATGGCTGGAGTGGGTGTCGGAGAAAGGAGAGAACATGGATCTGTACGACTACGGACTGGACGAAGAGGGCAATGCAGATGCAATGAAAAAAGAGTACCAGGAGAAGTATGATGCGGCGTATGATTAAAACCGGCATCTGACCGTCAGGTGATACAAAAATGATACAATTTTGAATACAATCTGATACATGTTGAAGATATCCTCTCTGTAAAGATCGATACAGGGAGGATTTTTTATGGAAACATATTTTTTACATAGTAAGCTTCCAGGGCAGCAGGAAAAATCATTTTTTGACAGGAAGCAGAAGAACGGGAATAGAAAATATAATGCAGAGAAAGAAAGTGGTCATACAGAAAAAAACAGCAGATACAGGGAACAGCAGGAGTACAGGTTGAAGCGCCAGTGCAGGCTTCTGGGGACCGCAGCTGTAATTCTGGCAGGCGTGTCTGTCTTCACTTTTATGGGACGGAACAGATCTGAGCGCACGTTCACGAATTATCCGGTGATGACGGGAATTCATGGCGGACAGAGCGGGCAGGCCGGAGAGAATGTGCAGGAGACAGATCTTCTGATTCTTGTCAATAAAGACCATGTGCTTTCGGAAGACTATGAGGTTGAGCTGCACTGGCTGAGAAATGGTTCCTGTGCAGTGGCAGAGGAAATGTACCAGGCCCTCTGTGACATGCTCTCAGACGGAACAGACGAGGGATTTCAGTTTGTAGTCGCGTCGGGGTACCGTGACAGAGAAAAGCAGAAGCAGCTTCTGGAAGAGGATATTGCGGCTTCCATGGAGCGGTACGGGATGAGCTGGCAGGAGGCATACGACTATGAGACGCGGGAAACCATGCCGCCGGGATTCAGTGAGCATGAGACGGGGTTGGCTGTCGATATCGTATCTCTCAATTACCAGATGCTGGACGAATCGCAGGAGCGCACGGAGGAAAACCGATGGCTCAGAGAAAACTGCAGCAGGTACGGATTTATTCTGCGTTATCCGAGAGGGAAAGAAGATATTACAGGGATTGATTATGAAGCGTGGCATTTCCGGTATGTAGGTGTGGAAGCTGCCGAAAAAATTATGGGAAAAGGTATCACACTGGAAGAGTACCTTTCAATCGGAGGGTGAGTATGATAACGGTGAAAGAAATGGAGGAAATGCTTATAAAGCGCGGACTTCTGAAAGCTGTTGTGATGTCGCAGAGGGAAAACGATGTGCTTCACGCTCTGACATGTGATTCCCGAAAAGTGGTTCCCGGAACACTTTTTATATGCAAGGGAGCATCATTTCGGCCGGAATACCTGGAGGAGGCGGCAAGACGCGGCAGTGTTGCGTATATCAGTGAACAGCCAATCGGCACCGGATACAGTATGAGAGGGCTGATAGTGACGGATATCAGGCGGGCGATGGCAGCCGTCTCCGCGCTGTTTTACGGGTATCGGCCGGGTGCACCGGTTCTGACAGGGATCACAGGGACGAAAGGCAAGACGACGACGGCGTGGTATCTGAAGACGATGCTCGATCTGTGGGAGCAGGATCAGGGAAGGCCGGAGACGGGACTCATATCCACAGTGGAAAATTATGACGGAAGGAAGAGAGAGGATGCAGTGATGACAACGCCGGAAGCTCCGGTGCTTCATGAACTGCTGGCAAATGCCAGAGACTGCGGACTGCAGTATATGACGATGGAAGTATCCAGTCAGGCACTGAAATACACGAGAGTCCGGGAACTGATCTTTGATGTCGGTATTTTTCTGAATATTTCGGAGGATCATATCAGTCCTGTGGAACATACGGATTTTGAGGACTATTTCAGCGCAAAGCTTTCCATCTTCCGCCAGACAAAGACGGCCTGTATCAATCTCGATTCCGACCACATCCAGAAAACCAGAAAGGCTGCAAGAAAAGCCCGGCGCGTAGTGACTTTCGGACGCCATCCGCGGGCAGATATCCGCTACAGCGATGTCAGGACAGACAGTCTGGGTGTTCACTTCCGCGTTACGTGTGACAGGTTTCATGAACCCTTTACTCTTGCCATGAGAGGACAGTTCAATATAGAAAATGCTGTGGCTGCCATTGCGGCAGCTTATGTGTACGGCGTACCCGTCAAATATATGAAGCAGGCGCTGGAGCGGACGTGTGTGCCGGGGCGAATGGAAACTTTCGGGAGCCAGGACAAAAAAATATGCGGGATTGTGGACTTTGCACACAACAGACTCAGCTTTGAGCGGCTGTTCGACGCTGTGTATCAGGAATATGCACCTTACAGGAATATCATTACCATATTCGGCTGTCCAGGCGGTAAGGCGCAAAACCGCAGGCGGGATCTCGGGGAGATTGCAGGGCTTTTGTCTGATTACGTCTTTATCACCTCCGACGACCCGGGAATGGAATGTCAGGAGGCGATCGCGCAGGAGGTGCGCAGCTACGTGGAGCTGACTGGCTGTGCCTGCCGCTGTGTTGCAGACAGACGCAGTGCCGTGAATCAGGCAGTTCGCATGGCTTCCGGTGTATCTGAGAGGACGATCATCCTCGTGCTGGGAAGAGGGACTGAAAAGTATCAGAAAATCGGAGGATGTTCCCGCGAGTATCCCACAGATTCCACACTGATGACAGAAGCATTGAGAGAATATGACAGTCATTTACAATTTAAGAAAAATGAGGTATGATGGCGGAAAAGATATTCCGGTATGATCCTGAGAGGAAAATTCCATGCCGGAGGATGGAGGGGTACTATGTTTAAGGATCTGGTAAAGGCAAACAGAAGCTATCGCGGCTACGATGAGAGCAGGCGTGTGACGCGGGAGGAACTGCTGGAGATGGTGGACTGTGCCCGCCTCGCGGCCTCCAGTGTAAACAGGCAGCCGCTGCAGTATTATCTTGCATGGGAAAAGGAACGTGTCGATCAGATTCAGCGAATGACGAAATGGGCCAGAGGACTGCCACAGATGGAGCTTCCGCACAGAGGAATGTGTCCGACGGCGTTCATTGTCATCTGTCAGAATACGGAGCTTGGAGAATCTCTGGCGCGCTTTCAGAAAGATATCGGTATTGCGGCACAGACGATACTCCTTGCGGCTACAGAGATGGGGCTTGGGGGCTGCATGATCGGGAATTTTCATGCCGGTGAGGTGAAAGAGACTCTCGGACTGGCGCCGGAGCTTGCACCGGTGCTGATTGTCGCCATCGGAAAACCGGCAGAAAAAATCATTCTGACTGAGGCGGGAACGGGAGAATCCGTGGATTACTACAGAGATGAGAATGATGTGCATTACGTGCCGAAGCGTAGGCTGGAGGATGTGATTGTGAACTGAGTGAAGAAACGGGCTGACGTAACAAAGCAGTACGTCAGCCCGTTTTCTGTTCGGGAAATATCAGACTCCGGATATCTGATTTACGCGTTTTTATTGTAGATAATCATGAGGCCCTTGAGCAGAAGCAGGTCATCAATAATAATTTTGTGTCTGCAGTAAGGAATGATGGTCTTGGAGAGACCGCCTGTGGAAATAACTGTACAGGGTTCTCCCAGCTCCTCCTCAATGCGTTCAATCACACCGTCGATACTGGAGGCAGTGCTGTAAATAATGCCGCTGCGCATGCAGTCGATCGTGTTGGAGCCGATGACCTTTTTCGGCGGATCGAGGCTGATCTTCGGAAGCTGCGACGTGCGCATGGTCAATGACTCCAGAGAAACCCGAAGTCCCGGAATGATCATGCCTCCGAGGAAATTCCGGTTGCGGTCAACGGCCGAGACGGTCGTGGCCGTCCCCATGTCGATGATAATCAGCGGGCACGGATAGTCATGAATTGCTGCGACGGCATCTGCCACGCGGTCGCTTCCCAGCTGTGCCGGATTATCCAGCATGATTTTCAGGCCGGTTTTGATGCCGGGGCCAACGATCATGACCTGTTTTCCGGTCAGGCGCGTCACCGCATCCTGAAGCGTGTGTGTGAGGCTCGGCACGACGGATGAGATGATTGCTCCGTCAAATGCCTGATGGCTCAGACTGTTCAGCTCCAGAATATTTTTGATCAGAATCGTGTATTCCAGCGCTGTGGAATTCTGGTTTGTGGAGAGACGTTCAATAAACAGTATCTTTTCATCCTCAAAACAGCCAAGTACAATATTGGAATTTCCGATGTCGACAGCAAGTATCATGGTGTTTCCTCCTGGTTTCTTATGTTTCTGTTCAGGCAGCGGCGTGCTTTGGGGCCGGAACGAAGTTTGCCTTATAAAGTGCCATACCGACTGCTCCTGTGATCACTGTTGCGGAGATCATCTCGCAGACTGCGTTGATGCCAACAAAACCGCAGATAAATGCGATGACATTTTTTCCGCCCATCAGTTCCTGCATATAAGACGTATTTCCGAAAAGAACGACCAGTGCCGTCATGAAAAAGGCCGTATTCAGGAATGCAGAGAAGAATCCGGTAATCATACATGCAAGAGAGGTATGTACCGCTTTTCTGGTAAATCTGAAAATGTATCCGAGAAGAAGTCCGTCAAGAAGACGCGGGATAAAACGCTGGATAAAGGCAAGGAACGGATTGATGTCAAACAGGATGGCTCCCATGGCACTTGTTCCGCCTACACCGATGCACTGCAGGAAGCTGGTCATTCCGAAGACAGCTCCTGTAACGGCGCCGCCCACAGGTCCCAGCGTAATAGCTGCGACAGCCACCGGAATCATATTGAAAGTGACTGCGAGAGGCCCGATATTCAGATATCCCAGGGGAGTGTAGGCCATAAGCAGCAGAATTGCCGTCATCAGACCGAGAATTACGAGTTGCGAAGTGTTGAAGCTTGATTTTTTCATTGTTTTTTCCTCCTTGTTATTATTCCCCGTGGGAGTACGGACCCATGCAGCCTTCTCTGAAATATACAGAGCAGGCAGGAAAGCAGCTTCGGAAGTCCTGAAAATCATGATGGTTACTGTCCATAAAGGTACAGTTCCGCACTGGCAGGATCAGCTGTTCTGCTTTGGTGCATCGTGTCTGTTCCACTGAGGGATACAATACAATTACACGGGAAGTATAACATGATGCAGGGATTACGGCAATCGGAAACTGTCTTGTACGCAAAGAAAAACACTGCAGGCGGGCGGTCTGTAGCCTGCCTGGGGGCGCAGAATGCGCGGAAATCCCGAGGGTATCACGCGCGAGACTGCATGAAATGCAGCTTCTGTGCATCGCGAAGTGTGTTGCTGTGAACGAAGCGAACAGTAACGTGAACGGACACATAGACTGCAAAGGTCCCAAGCTTCGGCTTGCAAAGCGCTTCGGGAGCTATTATAATGAAGCAGTACAGAGGAACATCTGAAATAGCGGTATACAGACAAGGAGGAGACAGGTATGGGAACATTTATATGCTACCCGAAATGCAGCACCTGCAAAAAGGCAGAGAAATGGCTGCAGGAGCATGGCATTTCCTATGAGCTGCGTGATATCAGGCTGCAGAACCCGGACCGCAGTGAGCTGGCTGCATGGTACGAAAAGAGCGGGCTGGAGCTGAAGCGTTTTTTTAACACAAGCGGCAATATCTATAAAGAACAGAAATTAAAAGACAGGCTGCCGGCCATGTCCGAGGATGAGAAGCTGGATCTGCTTTCCACAGACGGGATGCTGGTAAAACGGCCCATTTTTGTGACAGAGAACTGCGTGCTCGTAGGATTTAAGGAGAAGGAGTGGGAGGAAGCGCTGCTGTAGCTTCTCACTGCGATACATTTGACAGGGATATGAAGGAGGAACCGGGGATGAACCGTGTGGAAAAGGCTTTATCGAATCATAAAAAAGGATACAATTGCAGCCAGTCTGTGGCCTGTGCATTCTGTGACAGGACAGGCGTGGATGAGAAGACCATGTTTCAGGTGATGGAGGCATTCGGTCTTGGCGGAGGCGATATGCAGGGAACCTGCGGCGCTGTGGCCGGTGCTGCGGCAATTGCCGGGCTGATCAACAGCACAGCCAATCTGGACAGTCCGGATTCCAAACAGAAAACTTACAAAATTGTAAAAGATATGAATGCAAGATTTCGTGAAATGAACGGTTCCACGATCTGTAAAGAACTCAAGGGCGTGGAGACCGGAAAGGCGCTGCGTTCCTGCGACGGATGTATTGAGGATGCTGTAAAAATTCTGTGTGAGCAACTGGGGGAATAGTCCGGCAGAAGTGCAGGAATAAAAATTTCGCGTTTATTTGACAAAAATCTCCATATTGCGTCACAAACTGCAGACTGAAACGTTAAGAAAAAGGAAAACAGACAAAAGAAAGAGCAGGAAAAAAGGGAATTGTGTCATATCCTGCGAAAAGATTTTCTTGCCAAGAAAAAGGTCTGTTATATAATTCATATTGTTTTTGAGTACAGCAGGTTTTGACGGGGCCCTTCAAATCCTGCCGTGGCAGAGACAAAAGAGGATGAGGAGAGTAGACGTATGGAGAAGTTGAATGTTGCAATTGCGGATGATAATGAGAGGATGGTGCAGCTTTTAAGCCGGGTTGTCGACAGCGATGAGGAGCTGCAGGTAATCGGGACAGCGGTAAACGGGGAGGAACTGCTGGAGATTATCAGGAGCAAGCAGCCGGACGTGGTGCTGATGGATATGATTATGCCGAAGCTGGACGGTCTGACTGTGCTGGAACGGGTAAATTCTGATACGGATATGAAAAAACCTGCTTTTATTGTGATCTCAGCGGTGAGTCACGAGAAAATGACAGAGGATGCTTTTGCGTTGGGCGCTGATTACTACATACTGAAACCCTTTGACAATGACATGGTGGTAAACAGGATCAAGCGTGTCCGTTCCAGAGTGATGCGAAATGGCTCAAGAAGCCAGAAGCTGGGGATTCAGAATATCCAGCGGGAGGATGACAGAGGTCATCTGGAATCGGATGTGACAGAAATTATCCACGAGGTGGGAATACCTGCTCACATTAAAGGCTACCAGTATCTGCGGGATGCCATTGTCATGTCCGTAAGCAATATGGAGATGCTGAATTCAATCACAAAAATTCTGTATCCGACCATTGCGAAACGTCATCAGACGACTCCGAGCCGTGTGGAGCGGGCAATCCGCCATGCGATAGAGGTCGCCTGGACGAGAGGAAAAATGGATACGATTGATGAGCTGTTCGGTTACACTGTGAGCAACGGAAAGGGAAAACCGACGAATTCAGAGTTTATTGCGCTGATTGCGGATAAAATACGGCTTGCTTATAAGCTGAACGAATGCTGATAAACTTCCGGTACTGCTTTATATATGAAAGGATACCGGAACAACAGACAGAGAAAATAAAAGTGACGGATATGACCGGGGATAAGTGTGATAATAGGATCCCTGGTCATTTTTTGTGCAGAAAGAGCGCGAAAACTTTTCGGGGATATGGGACAGAATTCTTCTGGGATCGTCAGGGAAACGGACATAAAAAGGCGAAAATGGTGGAAAACACCCGCTTATGTACGGGAAACAGGCAGGAAACGTGTCAGTTTGTGCGATGAGATTTTCTTGATAATACAGACGGTTGTTATATAATACAAGTAGTTTTGTACGCGACAATTTTTGGTACGGGCCCTCAAAAAATGCTGCCGTGCAACGACACAATATTCATGATGAGAGGAGTAGACTATGGAAAAGCTGAACGTCGCAATTGCCGATGACAATGAAAGAATGGTACAGCTGCTTGACCGTATTGTCAGCAGTGATGAGGAGCTTGAGGTTGTCGGAAAGGCGGGAAACGGGGAAGATCTGATGACGATTATCAGGGAGAAAAAACCGGATGTTGTACTTCTGGACATGATTATGCCGAAGCTGGACGGACTGACTGTGATGGACCGGGTGAATCATGAACCAAATCTGAAAAAACCTGCATTTATTGTAATTTCTGCTGTCAGCCAGGAAAAGATGACGGAGGATGCATTTGAACTTGGTGCAGATTATTATATATTGAAGCCCTTTGACAATGACACGGTACTGAACAGGATCAGGCGCGTGCGCGCCATGCGTCAGCGCATGGTTCCCAGGGTCAGAAAGCAGGGCCCGTATGAGAACCGGTCAGAATATCAGGAGCGCAATCTTGAGACAGATGTCACTAATATTATTCATGAGGTAGGAGTTCCGGCGCATATTAAAGGGTACCAGTATCTCCGGGATGCCATCATTATGTCTGTGGAGGATATGGAGATGCTGAATTCCATCACAAAAATTCTGTATCCAACGATCGCAAAAAGACATCAGACGACGCCGAGCCGCGTGGAACGGGCAATCCGCCATGCCATCGAGGTGGCCTGGAGCCGGGGGAAAATGGATACAATTGATGAGCTGTTCGGGTATACGGTGAGCAACGGAAAGGGAAAGCCGACCAACTCGGAGTTTATTGCACTGATCGCAGACAAGATCCGGCTGGAGTACAAAAACAGAATGTAGAAGAAGCATTTCCTGCCGAAATTAAAGACAAATTGCACGAATAAATACTTTTCATTACGGCAAAAATGAGTTATAATTTATAAAAACCGTGTATCGGAGGTTCGTATATGAAGAAAGTATTGTTTGTAGCCTCAGAGGCAGTGCCTTTTATTAAGACCGGAGGTCTGGCCGATGTTGCAGGATCTCTGCCTAAATGCTTCAATAAAGAGGAATTTGATGTCCGTGTGATTCTTCCGAAATATCTCTGTATCAGCGACGAGTGGAAGAATAAAATGAATTACGTTACTCATTTTTATATGGATCTCGCATGGAGATCACAGTATGTCGGCATTCTGGAGATGGAGTATGACGGCATACAGTTTTATTTTATCGATAACGAGTATTATTTTGCCGGCGCAAAGCCCTATGGTAATATCTATCAGGATATTGAGAAGTTCGCATTCTTTTCCAAGGCGGCGCTGTCTGCTCTTCCGGTGATTGACTTCAAGCCCGATATCGTTCACTGCCATGACTGGCAGACAGGTCTGATTCCGGTGCTGCTCAAGGATAAGTTCCATGATGGCGAGTTTTTCCGCGATATGAAGTCCATTATTACGATCCACAATCTGAAATTCCAGGGTGTCTGGGATGTGAAGACAGTTCGTGACATCACAGGACTTCCGGCGTACTATTTTACACCGGATAAGTTGGAAGCTTACGGTGATGCAAACTACTTAAAGGGCGGCATCGTATATGCGGATGCGATTACGACGGTCAGTGATACATACGCGGAGGAGATCAAGATGCCGTTCTACGGCGAGCGGCTGGACGGCCTGATGCGTGCACGCGCCGGCAGTCTTCGCGGTATCGTAAACGGTATCGACTATGATGTATTCAATCCGGAGACAGATCCTCTGATTGAGCGTAATTATAATGCGCGGAATTTCCGCAAGGAAAAGATCAAGAACAAGAGAGCACTTCAGAGAGAGCTGGGACTGACCCAGAATGATTCCACGTTTATGGTGGGTATTGTATCGCGTCTGACAGACCAGAAGGGCTTTGACCTGATTGCTCATATGATGGACGAGATCTGCCAGAATGATATCCAGATGGTTGTGCTGGGCACAGGCGATGAAAAATATGAGAACATGTTCCGACACTTTGCATGGAAGTATCAGGGGAAGGTTTCGGCAAACATTTTCTATTCCGAAGCAATGTCACACAAGGTTTACGCAGCATGTGATGCGTTCCTGATGCCGTCTCTCTTTGAGCCGTGCGGATTGTCACAGCTGATCAGTCTGCGTTACGGAACGCTTCCGATCGTCCGTGAGACGGGAGGACTGAAGGATACGGTTATCCCGTACAACGAGTATGAGAGCACCGGAACAGGCTTCAGCTTTGCAAATTACAATGCCCATGAGATGTACAATACGCTGAAATATGCAATGCATATCTACTACAATAAAAAGCGTGAGTGGAACAAGATGGTCGACCGCGCAATGGCGGCTGATTTCTCATGGAACAGCTCTGCAAGAAAGTATGAGGAGCTTTACAACTGGCTGGCTCAGTAAACAGAAATCCGCAGGTATCAGGGAGTCGGAGACTCTTGATACCAACATCATTTTATTATTTTGCAGGAGAATAGAATTCCTCCTTCCGGGACATACTGAAAGAGTAACTCAGTATCCGGAAGGAGGAATTTTTATGAACGAAATATCAGAACTGGATCTTCAGAACCTTCGCCATCTGATCGGCGGGTTTTCCACAACACACTGTAAAATGCAGGCGTATGCGCAGCAGGCTCAAGACCCGGGTGTGAAACAGTTTTTTCAGAAATCGGCACAGTCAGCCATGGAATGCAAGCAGCAGCTTATGCAGTTTCTGCAGTAGAAGGAGGTCAGCAGAATGGACGAGAAGACAATGGTATCTGATACACTTACCGGAATAAACGGTGAACTGGTTCGTTATGGAGAGATGATCTCACAGACAGAGAATATGCAGCTGAAACAGACACTGAAGCAGTTCCGCAACCAGTGTGAACAGTCTCAGGAAGAAATCTATCAGATTGCGCGTTCGAAACAGTACTATGTACCTGCAGCAAAGGCGACGAGAGAGGAAATTGAACATGTGAAGTCAATCCTGATGCAGGGCTGAAGCTGGGAAATGTTTACGTGCCACTGATCTGCGAAGTGAACAGTAATTTCTTCTTTTCAGATCAGAAGTATGAAAGGGATGCCAAAGGCGCAGGTATCAGAATTTTCTGAAAGCTGCGCCAAGGCAGCCTATGTGCTGTATTCAGTTTCTGAATTTTTGTGCAAGTCTGCCGCGAAGCTGTCTCCGTTCATTCTGTTCCAGTGCCAGAAAAAAGGACAGGACAAGGAATGAGATGCTGTAGAAAAACAGGGATAAAAGCAGTCCGGTTCTGGTTGTGGCGCGGATAAAGGGAAGAAAACGCCGCAGAAATACTGCTGTGCCGACGCATATGATACATACGAGAGATGATTTTGCCAGCAACCCGATGACATACACGGAGAGGGATTGTTCATGCAGCAGCAGAAACAGTGTACATACGGATATAAAGAGCTGACTGAGGATCATTCCGCACAGATAGCCGTTGATGCCGATTTGCGGTACCAGGTACAGGATAGCACCGAAACGGATGGAAAAGCCGATCATATTCCATACAAAAACAGCAGTAGTTTTTCCGAGACCGTGCAGAATGCTGGACATTGCAGTATTCAGGTAAAGCCATGGACAGATCAGTGCGAGACGGCGGATATAGATGCCGGCAAGGCGGCTGTCAAAGAGAAGCGTGCCCACATCTTCTCCGAACAGGAGGAAAGCAGTCAGGAAAAAGCAGCCCAGCAGTGTGCTGCCCCGGAAGCTGGAGGTGACAGTCAGACGGATCTTTGCTTCCTGCTTCAGTGTTCTTGCTTCTGAGACGGCAGGAAGAAGCAGGGTGCCCAGGGAGCCGGTGATGGCCGTCGGAAACAGAAGCAGAGGAAGCGCCATGCCGGTCAGGGTCCCGTAGGAAGAGAGTGCGCTGTGACTGGTCAGTCCGGATATCTGCAGTCTCTGGGGCAGCATGGCAGCTTCGATTCCCTGGAGGACGCACAGCAGCATTCGGTTTACGCCGAGAGGCACAGAGACAGGCATTATTTTTTTCATTGTGTGGAAAATTCCGTTCAGGGAAAGTCTTTTTTTCGCTTTGGTCGGTGTACCGCCTGCTGACATCAGGTAAAAGATACAGTACATTGCGGCGGCAGCTTCTCCGGCAAGCTGTCCCAGCGCCATGACAGAAGCATCCATTTCTCTGCCGTTTTTCCGGAGAGCAGCGTAGAAAAAGAAGGCGGATGTGACGCGCAGAAGCTGTTCTGCCATCTGAGAGATTGCGGAGGGAGCGATTTTTTTCTGACCGATGAAAAAACCGCTCAGGCAGCTGTGGAGGATACATAGAGGAAGCGAGAAGGCCAGAATTCTGAGCAGAACGGCGCACTCTGGCTCCAGGAGAAAACGTCCGGCAATCCATGCGGCGTTTCTGTACAGCAGTACTGCACAGGATACTGCAGCGAATTCGGAGAGAACCAGGCTGCCAAAAAGAATCCTGTATGCCAGGTGCGGTTCTTTCTTTGCACAGTATTCTGCTGTGAACCGGGAGATTGCTGTCTGCACGCCGCCTCCGGCCAGTGCCATGCAGAATGCGTATACCGGCTGTGTGAGCTGAAAAAGTCCGATCTCCTTTGCACCAATCGTCCGCGACAGGAATATTTTATAGAAGAAACCTGCTGTTCTTGTGAGCAGACCGGCGAGAGTCAGTAAAAAAGTACCTTTGAGAAGATAATGAGGCTGAGTCATGGGCAAAATACCTGTGGAGGGCTTTGTTCAGTATATGAGAATGAATGTTCAGAATATGCAGGATACCTCTTGACAGAACAGGAGACTGGTGGTATTCTTTGATGGAAATCCGAGCAAAATGCTCGGATATGGATAAAAGCGTTTTCAGCTTTTACTTACCCGGATGACCGGGATTGCGATACGGACGGAGGTCAGAATGAAGCTATCAACGAAAGGGAGATACGGTCTGCGTGCCATGATTGACCTGGCACAGTACAGTGAGCAGGAGGCTGTTTCCATCAGCAGTATAGCGCAGAGGCAGAATATCTCAGAAAGCTATCTGGAACAGCTTGTGGCGAAAATGAAAAAGGCGGGGCTGGTGATCAGTATACGCGGTGCCCAGGGAGGATATCTTCTGGCAAAGCCGGCCTCTTCCATATCTGTCGGGGACATTCTGCGGGCGCTGGAGGGAGACCTCAGGGCAGTCGAGTGCTCTGCATTGTCGGAGAAGGGCTGTGAGGGATCTGATTTATGCGTGACGAAATACGTATGGCAGCGGATCAATGAGAGCATCGCCAGGACAGTGGATGAGATGATGCTGGATCAACTGGTGGAGGAAAGCAGAAAAGCACAGGAAAAAAGAACAGATCAGTCCGTAGACTACGGCAGCAGAAGCTGCCTCGGCTGAGAGGACTGTGACAAAAGGAGAATAGATTATGGATCATATTATTTATCTGGACAATGCGGCAACGACAAGGACTTCCCAAAGCGTGCTGGAGGCGATGCTTCCGTATTTTTCTGAAAATTACGGAAATGCGTCAAGCATTTACAGCCTGGGAGCAAAGAGCAAGGAGGCGATCAACCGCAGCCGTGAAACGATTGCGGCCACACTCGGTGCAAAGCCGGAGGAGATTTATTTTACGGCAGGCGGTTCCGAATCAGACAACTGGGCGCTGAAGGCGACAGCAGAAGCGTACCGCACAAAGGGCAACCATATTATCACTTCAAAGATTGAACACCATGCGATTCTGCATACGTGCGAGTATCTGGAAAAGCAGGGCTTCGAGGTGTCCTATATTGATGTGGATGAAAATGGCGTCATTAAGCTGGATCAGCTGGAAAAGGCGATCCGCCCTGAGACAATACTGATTTCCGTTATGTTTGCCAATAATGAAATCGGAACGATTCAGCCGATCAAAGAGATCGGAGAGATTGCGAAAAAGCATGATGTGCTTTTCCATACAGATGCCGTGCAGGCCTTTGGACAGGTTCCGATCAATGTGGATGAGCTGCATATTGATATGCTCAGCTCCAGCGGACATAAAATCTGCGGTCCCAAGGGAATCGGTTTCCTGTACATCCGCAAGGGCGTTAAGATCCGTTCTTTTGTACACGGCGGAGCGCAGGAGAGGAAGCGTCGTGCCGGGACAGAGAATGTTCCGGGAATCGTGGGATACGGAAAGGCAGCGGAGGAAGCTGTTGCGACAATGCCGGAGCGCACGGCAAAGGAGATTGAGCTGAGGGATTATCTGATTGACCGTATTCTGAAGGAAATCCCGTATACAAGACTGAACGGCCACAGAACAAAGCGTCTTCCGAACAACGCGAATTTCAGCTTCCAGTTCATCGAGGGAGAATCACTGCTGATCATGCTCGATATGAAGGGAATCTGCGGTTCCAGCGGTTCTGCCTGCACGTCAGGTTCTCTGGATCCGTCCCACGTGCTGCTGGCCATCGGCCTGCCTCATGAGATTGCTCACGGTTCCCTGCGTCTGACGCTGGGGGCTGAGACAACGAAGGAGGAGATCGACTATGTGATTGAGCAGGTGAAAGAAATTGTGGAACGCCTGCGCAGCATGTCTCCGCTGTATGAGGATTTTGTGAGAAAAAACCAGGGCATCCAGAAATAACGCAGAAATGGAGCTCATCAGAGCTCAGATGATAAGTGACAGAAAGCACTGTATAATATGGAGGAACAGAATTATGTATTCAGAGAAAGTAATGGATCATTTCCAGAACCCGAGAAATGTGGGAGAAATTGAGAATGCCAGCGGTGTTGGCACGGTGGGCAATGCAAAGTGCGGTGATATCATGAGAATTTATCTTGATATTAACGATGACGGTATCATTCAGGATGTGAAATTCAAAACCTTTGGCTGCGGAGCAGCAGTGGCGACAAGCAGCATGGCTACGGAGATGGTGAAAGGAAAATCTGTTCAGGAAGCACTTCAGGTGACGAACAAGGCCGTGATGGAGGCTCTTGACGGACTTCCGCCAGTGAAAGTACACTGTTCTCTGCTGGCAGAGGAGGCAATTCATGCGGCGCTGTGGGATTATGCAGAGAAAAAGGGAATCAGGATCGAAGGGCTCGCGAAGCCGAAATCTGATATCCATGAAGGCGAGGAAGCAGAGGAATATTAATTCGTATGGAAAAGAAAAAGGTAGTCATCGGCATGTCCGGCGGTGTGGATTCTTCTGTTGCGGCGTACCTCCTGAAGGAGGCCGGTTACGATGTCATAGGCGTGACCATGCAGATCTGGCAGAAAGAGTCAGACGATACGGTGAGCGAAAACGGCGGCTGCTGCGGGCTTGGCGCTGTGGAGGATGCGGCGCGGGTGGCACAGGTGCTGGGGATTCCGCACTATGTTATGAATTTCCGCAGGGAATTTGAGCAGAATGTAATCCGGTATTTTATGCGGGAATACTTAAGCGGCCGGACTCCGAATCCCTGTATCGCATGTAACCGGTACGTAAAATGGGAATCCCTTCTGCAGAGAAGCCTGCAGATCGGGGCAGATTATATTGCCACAGGCCATTATGCCAGAGTGGTAAAGCTTGAAAACGGCAGATATGCCATCCGCAGATCTGTGACGGCCGCAAAGGATCAGACGTACGCGCTGTACAATCTGACACAGGAGCAGCTTGCTCACACGCTGATGCCTGTGGGAGATTACGAAAAAAGTCAGATACGCGGGATCGCGGATCAGATCGGTCTGAATGTGGCACACAAGCCGGACAGCATGGAGATCTGTTTTGTCCCTGATCAGGATTATGCAGGATTCATTCAGAAGAACAGCGGCTGCCAGATTCCGGAGGGCAATTTCGTGACAGCAGACGGAACCGTGGTGGGACGTCACAGAGGAATTACCCATTATACGGTCGGTCAGAGAAAGGGACTGAATCTGTCCATGGGCAGACCAGTATTTGTCACGGAAATACGTCCGGAAACAAACGAGGTAGTCATCGGGGATTCTGAGGATGTATTCACCGACCGCCTGATCTGCAATGACCTGAACTTCATGAGCGTGGAAGATCTGCAGGAGGAAATGAGGGTTGTTGCGAAAATCCGCTACAATCATCCCGAGCAGAGTGCGGTGGTTCGCCGGATTTCGGAGGACCGGGCGGAGGTTGTCTTTGACGAGCCGGTGCGGGCTGTCACTCCCGGACAGGCTGTCGTGTTTTACGACGGTGAATACGTGGCGGGCGGCGGCACAATTCTTGGAAAATCACAGAAAAGCATTTAAAACTTAAGAAAATATTCAGCACAGACAGCTTCTGTTCCATTATAATGGCAGGTGAATTGAAAGAGATTGCCGGGAACAGGAGTTGTTTTGCTGTATGGTCAGCATTACTTTCAGCGGCAGTTACGGAAAAAGGAAGCGAAAACGACCGGAATAATAACTGAGGGAGCCAGAATGGGAAGAGATCAGAGAGAAAATTACAGCAGATACGAAACGCAGGGCATCAGCAGACGAACCACAGTTTCGAATGAAAGAAGACAGAGCAGCGTCAGGCAAAGCGTTGGATACGGTGCGGCGGGCGGCGTCAGGAGGAGTGATGTATCCGGTGTTCCGGGCGGCAGCCGTAGAAGCGGTACATCAGGAACATCGGGCGGCAGCAGGAGAAGCGGAACATCAGGAGCGGCGGGCGGCAGCAGGAGAGGCGGTATATCAGGAGCGCCGGGCGGCAGCAGGTGGAGCGATGCATCCGGTGCCACAGGAGGCAGCAGGTATGCGGGAGCATCCGTTACAGGCGGGCAGAGCGGACGCAGTGCGGCGCAGAAGCGCGGCAGAAAGAATGTGCGAAGGCAAAGAAGAAAGAAAAGAACCGCAGCGATTCTCTGCCTTATTCTTGTCATTTGTCTGGTTGCAGGCTGCGGTGCAGGGGTGTGGTTTCTCTATGGAAGAGGAAGGAAAACGGGTGTGCCGCAGGTGTCTGTCAGCCTGGAGTCTCTGGACAGTCCCTATGCAATTCTGCTTGATGCGGCATCAGGTTCAGTGATTGCCTCGAAAAACGGCGATGATAAAATATACCCGGCTTCCATGGCAAAGGTGATGACGGTGTACACTGCCATCAGCCATATTGGCAGCCTGGATCAGACGGTTACGATGTCCTATGATTATTACGATGCACTTTATGCCCAGGATGCCTCGAGAGCAGGCTTTGACCCGGGTGAGGAGGCGAAGCTTAAGGATCTGCTGTACGGAGCGCTGCTTCCGTCGGGGGCAGAATGCTGTATGCAGCTTGCGCTGGAGGCCGCCGGGTCAGAAGAGGCCTTTGCAGAGCTGATGAATCAGACGGCCCGGGAGTTGGGGCTCACCCAGACACATTTTGTGAACTGTACGGGGCTGCACAGTGATGATCAGTATTCGACACCGCATGAGATCGGGCTGATTCTTCAGGCGGCGCTGAAGAATAAAACGTTCCGTCAGGTATTTACGACGCACTCCTACACGGTGGGAGCGACGAAGCTCCATCCGGACGGATTTACATTCTGGAGCAGCATGTTTAAAAACATGCAGTCCGAGACGGTGATCGGCGGAGAGATTATGGGAGGAAAGACCGGATACACGCAGGAGGCAGGGCACTGCCTTGTCAGCATGGCAGAGATAGAGGGAAGAGAATATATACTGGTGACTGCCGGATGGGCATCAAATCCCCGGACAGAGCAGTATCATATCAACGATGCATTTCTCGGGTACAATGCTCTGGGAAGAGCGATCGCGGAGCAGAATCAGTAGGGAAGCCGCGGCTGCTGCTGTGAGCGAAGCGAACACGAAGCGAACAGTAACCCGCGGCGATTCCGTTCAGAAGCGAATCTGCCGCGGAATACGATGTTCGAATACCGTATAGTAGCGGAAACCAAGTTCAGTCAGAATTTTTTCTGCACGGCCGAAATCATAGCAGAGATGCTGCGGCGCATGTGCGTCAGAGCCGACTGTGATCAGCTCGCCGCCTAGCTCGCGGTATCGCTTCAGGATTTCCGTGGAGGGATTTGGCTCACCGAGACCGTATTTAAGACCTCCGGTATTGACCTCGAGACATTTGCCGTTTTCGATGATATGGCGAAGGATCGGGTCGATACAGTCTGCATACGTCTCATACGAATAGAACTGATTGCGGTTCGGACCGTAGCGGACCACATAATCCATGTGTCCCAGTGTATCGTAATCAGAAAAAAGCTTCAGAGATTCATACTGTTCGTGAAAATACTGACGGTAACAGTCCTCCTCGCTGCGTCCCTCGAAGAAGGCAGGGTAGTAAGGGTCCTTTCCGCCCACAAAATGGCAGGAGGCAATAATAAAGTCAAAGGGGTATCTGCAGGCAAGAGACGGCAGCATATCTGCCACCTGGGGCAGAATACCGAACTCCATGCCAATGCAGATGTTCAGACGGCCGCGGTATTCATCACGCAGCTTCTGTACTGTGGAAAAATACCGTTCAAAATCGACGGTAAAGTCAATGTCTGTGACGGGAGCATCCGGATCCTCATGCTCTGTAAAGCACATTCCTTCCAGTCCGAGAGAGGCGGCACGCTCTGCCATGGCAGCAGCGGGCGTTTCACTGTCGCCGGAAAAGTCCGAATGCAGGTGATAATCATGTCTGATGCTCATAAAACTACTCCTTAAATGATAAAGTTTTTCCAGAAAATCGGCAAATTGCACATCCGAAAATCATAATATCGGATATGATTCAAAAAGTCCACAAAATTTTATAGATAGTGCATATTACCCCTTGAATTTTCGGGATAAATTAGGTAAAATATCATACAGGTTGGGGAATTTTTAACAATCATACTCCCCGGCGATTTACCTATTAAATAATACATTTAGGAGGAATTGTAATCATGGCAGTAAAAGTTGCAATTAATGGTTTTGGACGTATTGGTCGTCTGGCATTCAGACAGATGTTTGGTGCAGAGGGATACGAAGTAGTTGCTATCAACGATCTGACAAGCCCGAAGATGCTCGCTCACTTATTAAAATATGATTCTTCACAGGGTAAATATGCTCTTGCTGATAAAGTAACAGCAGGTGAGGATTCCATCACTGTTGACGGAAAAGAGATCAAGATCTATGCAAAGGCTAACGCTGCTGAGCTTCCGTGGGGAGAGATCGGTGTAGACGTAGTTCTTGAGTGTACAGGATTCTATACATCCAAGGCTAAGGCATCTGCTCATATCGAAGCAGGCGCTAAGAAAGTTGTTATCTCTGCTCCGGCTGGAAACGACCTTCCGACAATCGTTTACAATGTAAACCACAATACACTGACAAAAGAAGATACAGTTATTTCTGCAGCTTCCTGTACAACAAACTGCCTGGCTCCGATGGCAAAGGCTCTGAACGACTATATGCCGGTTGAGTCTGGTATCATGTGCACAATCCATGCTTACACAGGCGACCAGATGATCCTTGACGGACCGCAGAGAAAAGGCGATCTGAGAAGATCACGTGCAGGTGCTATCAACATCGTTCCGAACTCCACAGGTGCTGCTAAGGCAATCGGTCTTGTTATTCCGGAACTGAACGGCAAGCTGATCGGTGCTGCACAGCGTGTTCCGACCCCGACAGGATCAACAACAATCCTGAATGCAGTAGTTAAGGGTGCTGCTACAGTTGAAGGTATCAACGCAGCTATGAAGGCAGCAGCTACAGAGTCCTTCGGTTACAACGAGGATGAGATCGTTTCTTCCGATATCGTTGGAATGAGATTCGGTTCTCTGTTCGACGCTACACAGACAATGGTAGTTAACCTTGAGAACGGTACATCTCAGGTACAGGTTGTTTCATGGTATGACAACGAGAACTCCTATGTAAGCCAGATGGTTCGTACAATCAAATACTTCGCTGAGCTTGCATAATTGTTCACAAACTACTTTTAAGCAAAAGACCCAGATGAGGTCCGGTCTGAAAGGGCCGGACCTTTCTTTTCTATCAAAATTCAGGAGGAATCCACAATGCTTAACAAAAAATCTGTTGATGATATCAACGTAAAAGGCAAGAAAGTCCTGGTTCGCTGCGACTTTAACGTACCGCTCAAGGAAGGCAAAATCACAGACGAGAACCGTCTGGTAGCTGCACTTCCGACTATCAAGAAGCTGATCGCTGATGGCGGAAAGGTAATTCTCTGCTCACACCTCGGAAAGCCGAAGGGAGAGCCGAAGCCGGAGCTTTCTCTTGCACCGGTAGCTGTTCGTCTGTCTGAGCTTCTCGGACAGGAAGTAAAATTTGCAGCTGATGACTGCGTAGTAGGTGACAATGCCAGAGCTGCAGTTGCTGCAATGAACGACGGAGACGTAATTCTTCTCCAGAACACACGTTACAGAGTTGAAGAGACAAAGAACGGCGAAGCATTCAGCAGAGAGCTGGCTTCTCTTTGTGATGTATTTGTAAATGATGCATTCGGTACGGCTCACAGAGCACACTGCTCCAACGTTGGTGTGACAGAGTACGTAGATACATGCGCAGTTGGATATCTGATGCAGAAGGAAATCGACTTCCTGGGCAACGCAGTAAACAATCCGGAGCGTCCGTTCGTAGCTATCCTCGGCGGAGCAAAGGTTGCTGACAAGCTGAATGTTATTTCCAACCTGCTTGAGAAGTGCGATACACTGATCATCGGCGGCGGTATGGCTTACACATTCCTGAAAGCAAAGGGATTTGAGGTAGGTACATCACTTGTTGACGATACAAAGATCGACTACTGCAAGGAAATGATGGACAAGGCTGAGAAGCTCGGCAAGACTCTGCTTCTTCCGGTTGACACCACAATCGCAAAAGCATTCCCGTCACCGATCGATGCTGAGATCGAAGTATCTGTAGTGAAATCAGATGCAATCCCGGCTGACATGATGGGCCTTGATATCGGAACAGAGACAGCAGCTCTGTATGCAGACGCTGTGAAGTCCGCAAAGACAGTAGTATGGAACGGACCGATGGGCGTATTTGAAAATCCGATCCTTGCAAAAGGAACAATCGCAGTTGCAAAATCCCTGGCTGAGACAGACGCTACGACCATCATCGGCGGCGGTGACTCTGCAGCAGCAGTAAACCAGCTCGGATTCGGCGACAAGATGTCACATATTTCCACAGGCGGCGGCGCTTCCCTCGAGTTCCTGGAAGGAAAGGACCTGCCGGGCGTAGTGGCAGCTGACGACAAATAAACGGAAAGCATCCTGGCGATGATGACAGACAATACTTGATATTAAGGAGAATAATACAATGGCAAGAAGAAAAATTGTAGCTGGCAACTGGAAAATGAACATGACTCCGAGCGAGGCTGTAAAGCTTGTTGAGACTCTGAAGCCGCTGGTAGCAAACGAAGAAGTTGATGTAGTATTCTGCGTACCGGCTATCGACATCATTCCGGTAATCGAGGCAGCTAAGGGTTCCAACATCCAGGTTGGTGCTGAGAATATGTACTACGAGGAGAAGGGTGCATACACAGGAGAAATCTCTCCGGCTATGCTGACAGATGTTGGAGTAAAATACGTAGTTCTCGGACATTCTGAGAGAAGAGAGTACTTTGCTGAGACAAGTGAGACAGTAAACAAGAAAATGCTGAAGGCATTTGAGCACGGCATTACACCGATCATGTGCTGCGGCGAGTCTCTGGAGCAGAGAGAGCAGGGCATCACAATGGACTGGATTCGTCAGCAGGTTAAGGTTGGTTTCCTGAACGTGACAGCAGACCAGGCTAAGACAGCAGTTATCGCTTATGAGCCGATCTGGGCAATCGGAACAGGAAAGACAGCTACCACAGAGCAGGCTCAGGAAGTTTGTGCTGAGATCCGTAAGTGCATCGCTGAGATCTATGATGACGCTACAGCAGCAGCAATCCGCATCCAGTACGGCGGATCTGTAAATGCCAAGACAGCTCCGGATCTGTTTGCTCAGGCAGACATCGACGGCGGCCTTGTAGGCGGCGCTTCCCTGAAGGAAGAGTTCGGAAAGATCGTAAACTACAAATAACAGAAACTGAAGATCTATAAAATGAGAAAACCCGTTTCATTCAGTAAGTGCTGAATGGAACGGGTTTTTCAACGGGAATCCGGCATCTGTTTTGGCTGGTATTATGGTATCACGCTTTTTCACCGCACACGAAGCGTCCGATAATATTTCGGTCATCTGCAAGATGAATTACGCGTTCTATGCGTTCCTCCAGCGTCAGACGGTCGGCAGGCGTCCCCAGGCTGCGGTCGTCAATGACAAGAGCATCCAGCTCGTAGCCGGGTTCAAAACAGCCCACTTTCCCGAAAAACTGTCCTCCGCCCATTGTGCCGAGATAGAAAGCTTCAGGTACGGTCAGAAAAGCTTCTTTTTTCCCGCTCTGCAGCCAGTTCAGCTTTGACAGATAGACAGCCTCCGCCATGGCGCGGAAGATGCAGAGACTGAAACCGCCTGCGATATCTGATCCCAGTCCCACTTTGATTCCGAGATCGAGCATGCGGCGGATTGGCGGAATACCGGCCGCAACGTTGCCGTTTGACTGGGGACAGTGGGCGATGGTGACGCCGCGCTCCCTGATAAGCTGTAATTCGTGGTCTGTCGGATAGATAAAGTGTGCCATCACAGTCTGGCCGGTCAGCAGATGGAAGGAGTCGTAGACGTCTCCGTCGTTGTCGTATTCCGGATAGCGACCACGCACGACTTCCATTTCTCCCAGATCCTCAGAAATGTGAGAGTGTATCGGAAGGTGATATTTCTCGGCAAGCTCTCCAAGTCCCTCAAGCACCTCACTGGAGCAGGTGGGAATAAAGCGTGGGGTGATGGCGGGGTGTACATAGCGGAAGCGGTCTTTCGTGTCAAGAATCCATCGCTCTGTGTCTGCGAGAGACTGCTGCGGCGTCTCACAGAGAAAATCCGGGGACAGTGTATCCATATTGATTTTGCCTGCATAGGCGCAGATCTTCTTTTTCTCCAGAATCTCCATCAGAAGCTCTGTGGCCGGAACGTGCAATGTACCGAAAATGACGGCTCTTGTCGTTCCGTTTTTAGCCATGGCGTCAGCAAAGGCTTCATAATAAATGCGGGCGTATTCCGGATCAGCGAACCGCGCTTCCGTCGGAAAGGCGTATCGGTCCAGCCAGTCCATGAGCTGAAGATCGAGTCCCAGTCCGCGGTAGACAAACTGGGGAGCGTGGACGTGCATGTCGCACAGGCCCGGAATAATCAGGGCATCTCCGTAATCCATGACGGGACAGGAATGATATTTCTGCGGCAGTTCTCTGTAAATTCCACAGATTTTATTGCCCTCGGCCACGAGATACCCTTGTTCGATGCAGACAAAATGATCGGGAGTCGGTGTGTGTATCAGATTTCCTTTCAGAATAGTAGTATGCAAAGCTGAGCCCTCCTTCGAGTATTATTGTGTATTGATACGAATAAAACAGTAAACAGCGCTTAAATGCTGTTTCTATTTTAGCACGCAAAAGGTGTTTCCACAATCGGCATATTTCCCGCTCTTCATCGAAACTCTCTTATTATTTTTCATAAAAAACGGGTTTTGGCTTGCCACCGTGAGATTACTCTGCTAAACTGGTCGTTGGTGAAAAGGGGCGGCAAAGGCACAGCTGCTCTGTGAAAGATAAGCAGAAAGAAGGAACATTATGGAAAACAGAAAGATCGGAGTCGCACTGCTCGGACTGGGAACAGTGGGGCTGGGAACGTATAAGGTGCTGAAAGCGCAGAAGGATGAAATGATTCACAAAATCGGAACAGAGCTGGAGCTTCGCAGAATTCTGGTGCGCAATAAGGCAAAGGCAGCAGCAAAGGTGGATGATCCGGAGCTGATTACAGACAATATAGAAGATGTGCTTCAGGACGGGGATGTGCAGATTGTGATCGAGCTGATCGGCGGCATGGAACCGGCCCGTACTTATATTGAAGCAGCACTCCGTGCAGGCAAGCACGTAGTGACTGCGAACAAGGATCTGATTGCGGCGGATCATGGAAAGCTGCTGGATCTGGCCAAACAGAATCACTGTGACCTGATGTTTGAGGCGGCGGTGGCAGGGGCGATCCCGGTAATCACGCCGCTGAAGCAGTCACTTGCGGCAAATCACCTCAGTGAGGTTATGGGAATTGTTAACGGGACAACAAACTTTATCCTGACAAAGATGGCCCAGGAAGGAATGGAATTTGACGAAGCGCTTGCGCTGGCTACAGAGCTTGGCTATGCTGAAGCCGATCCGACGGCAGATGTGGAGGGGCTGGATGCAGGCCGCAAGGTCGCTATCATGGCTTCCATCGCTTTCAATTCCCGCGTGTCTTTTGAAGACGTGACAACGGAGGGAATCACGGGGATTTCTGCAAACGATATCCGATATGCGAAGGAGATGGGCTGCTGCATCAAGCTGATCGGCATGGCACACAGCGACGGTTCCTCCGTAGAAGCGTACGTGGCCCCCATGCTGATTCCTCAGGGGCATCCGCTGGCATCGGTCAATGATTCCTACAATGCAGTCTTTGTACGCGGAGACGCTGTGGATAATGCGATGTTTCTCGGCCGCGGAGCCGGAGAGCTTCCGACGGCAAGCGCCGTGGTGGGTGATGTGTTCGAGGTGGCAAGAAACATTCGCCATGGCTGCTGTGGACGCATTTCATGCACGTGCTACAAGAATCTTCCGATTGTTCCGATGGATGAGGTGTGCAGCCGCTACTTCCTGCGCGTGGAGGTGGAGGATCGTATCGGCGTGCTTGCTGAGATGACAGACGTATTTGCACGCCACAGAGTCAGTGTGGAGCAGATTATTCAGAAACAGAAAAAAGGCGAATTTGCGGAGATTGTCGTGATCACTGACAAAGTCCGTGAGGGAGATTTCAAGCGTGCGGTGAAGTGCATTGCGGACAAATCCGGGACACGGGGAATCCGTTCAACGATCCGCGTTTATACCCAGGGATAATGCGAAAGAGGTTCTTATATGAATGAAGAAGCAATACAGTTTATAAAGGGATACGATTTCATGCGACTGGGACAGGCGATCAACCGCCATCAGTGGCAGACAGCTGCCATGACCATCCGCAGGATGGAGCAGCAGGTCCAAAAGCCGGGACTTGAGTCATTTGCCAAACCTTTTGCAGGGCTTCGTCAGGCAATCATGTGCAGAAACGAGGCGGAAGCAAAGCAGATTCTGGCAATGGTAACGGCGAAGAGAGTCCGCATGCTGGAAAGCTGCAGAGAGACGGAGCAGTAAATATATACATCTGAAACAGTACAGGAAAAAAATAAAAACATGGTTATCTCAGACAGTGCAGGGTGCAGAAAGGTGGAGAATATGAGTATGGAAATGAAAGTAAGACCGAGAAGACTCAGATATGGAGAAACACTCAGGAAAATGGTCCGCGAGACGAGAATGGACCCGTCTACGCTGATCTACCCGATTTTTGTAAAGGAAGGAACCAATATAAAAGAAGAAATCCCGACCATGCCGGGACAGTACCGGTACAGTGTGGACCGGATGGAGGAGAAGCTGGAGGAGCTGCTGGATGCAGGCGTTTCCAGTGTGATGTTTTTTGGAATTCCGGACCACAAGGACGAGATCGGAAGCGGCGCCTACGCGGAGGACGGAATTATTCAGAAAGCTCTGCGCAGAGCTGCACAGGCATGTCCGGATATTTACAGAATTACCGATGTCTGCATGTGTGAGTATACATCTCATGGACATTGCGGGGTGCTCTGCGGCTCAGATGTCAACAATGATGAGACGCTGAAGCTTCTTGCAAAAACGGCATTATCTCACGTCCAGGCAGGTGCGCAGATGGTGGCACCGTCTGATATGATGGACGGAAGAGTGGCGGCGATCCGCTCTCTGCTGGATGAAAACGGGTTCCAGAATACTCCGGTGATGTCGTATGCGGTCAAGTATGCGTCAGCATTTTACGGTCCTTTCCGCGATGCTGCCGGATCGGCACCTGCCTTTGGAGACCGTAAGAGCTATCAGATGGATTATCACAACAGCCGTGAGGGAATCAAGGAGGCTCTTCTGGATGTGGAAGAGGGAGCCGACATTATTATGGTAAAGCCGGCCATGTCTTATCTCGATATGGTGACGAAAATCAAAGAGCGTGTGAATGTTCCGGTGGCTGCCTACAGTGTCAGCGGAGAATATGCGATGATCAAGGCAGGCGCATCTCTCGGATATATTGACGAGGAGAAAATTATCTGTGAGACGGCTGCTTCAGCGTACCGTGCAGGCTGTGATATTTATCTGACATACTATGCACCGGAGATTGCACGGTATATGAAGGAAGGCAAAATCGGATAAGAGAACAGGATACTGACGAAAAGTGAATGGAGATGAATGCACCATGGAAATCAGAAAGGCAGTGATGGAGGATCTTGCCGCGATTACAGCAGTGGAAGCGGAATGCTTTCCGGAGGCGGAGGCAGCGACAGAAAAGGATTTTAGGGCGCGTCTTGAGGCGTATCCGGATCATTTCTGGCTGTTGGAGGATGAGGGAAAGCTGATCGGATTTGTGAACGGAATGGTGACGGATGAGCCGGACCTGACGGATGAGATGTATGAGGACGCTTCCATGCATCGGGCAAATGGCAGGTGGCAGATGATTTTTGGCGTGGACACACTGCCGGAATACCGGAGGCGCGGATACGCCGAAAGGCTTCTGCGCAGAGCCATAGAAGATGCAAAGTCACAGGGCAGAGCCGGTGTCGTGCTGACGTGCAAGGATCGTCTGATTCATTATTACGCAAAATTCGGCTTCGCAAATGAAGGTGTGTCAGAGTCTGTGCATGGAAATGCTGTATGGTATCAGATGCGCCTCAGATTCTGAAAACACAGATTTTATGACAGAAAAACAGGCTTAAAACAGACACAGAAAACAGTGTGACGGAGGTGAAAGATATGCTGCACCTGATCACAGGAGGCAGCGGCAGCGGGAAATCTGCGTATGCGGAGGAACAGGTGCTGCTGTCCGGTGACGAAAAAAGGATCTATATAGCGACCATGATTCCGTACGGCGAGGATGGACGGCAGAGGGTGGAACGCCATCGGAAGCTGAGACAGCAGAAAAGGTTTGAAACACTGGAGTGTTATACAGATCTTCTTCATCTGTCTGTGCCGGAGGGGGCGGTGGTTCTGCTTGAGTGCATGTCAAATCTCGTGGCAAATGAAGTGTTTGAGCCGGAGGGAGCCCATGAGAAGACGGTACAGGCAGTGACAGCCGGTGTGGAGAAGCTTGGCGGCCGTGCCAAACAATTGTTTATTGTGACAAACGAGGTATTCTCGGATGGGATTTCCTATGATCCGGAGACAACGCGTTACCTCAGTTATCTGGGGGAGGTTAACCGGGAAATCGCGCGGATGGCGGATCGGGTGACGGAAGTCGTATACGGCATTCCGGTACAGATAAAACCAGGAGGACAGATGAAATTATGAGACGTTTCTGGAACAGTCTGAATATAGCTTTTTCCATGTATTCAAGGATTCCGGCAGCCCAGTGCGACTGGTCGGAAGAGAATATGAAATACGTGATGTGTTTTTTTCCGTGGATCGGTGTCGTGATCGGAGCGCTGTGTTTCGGATGGAATGCCCTGGCATCGGTGCTGGGACTGGAGACACCGCTTCGCACGATCATACTCATGATGATTCCGATCGCTGTCAGCGGAGGCATTCATCTGGATGGCCTGCTGGATACAGCGGATGCCATGAGCTCCTGGCGTCCACGTGAGAAAAGACTTGAGATTCTGAAGGATTCCCATGCCGGTGCCTTTGCGATTATTACCTGTGTCGTTTACTTTTTCCTTCTGTACGGTATTCTTGATATGCTGGATGGGAAAATGGCTGCAGTGTATGCATTTACCTTTGTCGTGTCGCGATCCTTCAGCGGCTTTTCGGTGGTGACATTTCCGAAAGCTTCCGCGAAAGGAACAGTGGCTGGCTTTTCGAAGAATGCACAGACGCGTACTATCCAGGCATGTGATATTCTGTATGTGATACTTTGTGCTGTGGTGATGATCTGGATGCATCCGCTGTACGGAATATCTTCCATGCTGGGCGCTGTTTGGACATTTGCATGGTATTACCGGATGGCGATGAAAAACTTCGGGGGTATCAACGGCGATCTGGCCGGCTGTTTTCTTTCTGTCTGTGAACTTGTAGTGCCCTTAATGATTGTGATATCTGATGTGATCTTCCGGAATATAATTTTCTGAACAGGATAAGGCTATGAGAAAAAATGAATCAAAAAACAGTATAGAAAAGAGCTTTCTGCAGCATGTTTCCCAGCTGCATCCGGTCTATTGACGGTTTTTGGGAGAAAACGTATAATGAACAGAAAGTGTAAAAGCGGAGGAAAAGCCATGAAACTGATTATTGGCGGAGCCTTTCAGGGAAAGCTTGATTATGCGAAGGCGATGTACGGCGTCACGGAGGGCTGGATTGACGGAGGTCTGTGCCGCCTGGATGAAATAGAAAACTGCAGAGGAATTTACCGGTTCCACGAGTATGTGAAGCGGCTGCTGGAAGGAAAATTTTCCGGGGACAGTCTGAGCGGCCTGGAACAGCAGGCACGGGAATTTGCCGGAGCACTGTACCGGAGAAATCCGGATATTCTCATTGTGTCCAATGAACTGGGCTGCGGTGTTGTGCCGATTGAGAAGGAGGACAGACTCTGGCGTGAGACAGTGGGCAGGATCTGTACCTGCCTTGCCTCAGAGGCGGATGAGGTGGTCCGTGTCGTGTGCGGTGTTGGAATGCGTCTGAAATAGAGGAGACACGTCATGTTTTTTCCGGTTTTTGTGGATCTTTCAGAAAAAGAAATTCTCGTGATCGGTGCCGGGGTGATTGCGCAGCGGCGCATCCGTACCCTGTGCGGCTTTGCGGGTCACATTACAGTCATAGCACCTGTGGTTGCGGATGGGATCGAAAAACTTGCAGATGGGTATCCCGTGTCTGTGATCAGGAGAGGCTTCCGGATGGAGGATCTGACAGAGAGAAAGGCGGACCTGGTGCTGGCTGCCACTGATGATACGCAGCTGAACGGGAACATTGCAGCGCACTGCCGAAGATGCGGTATTCCGGTAAATGTCTGCAGCGATCAGTCTCTGTGTGACTTCCAGTTTCCGTCTGTGATTGTGGAGCAGGATGTGGTGATCGGAATCAATGCATCCGGAAAAGATCACAGCCTTGTGAAGCGTGTGCGGCAGGAAATTGAGTATGCGCTGGGAAGCTGCAGCCGTTACGCGGCAGAGGATTGTGATACTGAAAAGGCAGATACAATTATGAAAACCGGAAACTGTCTGGAGTAGGTCGAAAGGGTGCCGGACAGACATGATAACTGATAAAAGGAGCTCCCGGACCAGAAAGGTTTCCGGGTGCCAGACTGAGGGGTAGAGATGGAAAAGTATTTATTTGGCTCACTGCTGGCAGTAGTGATTGGCTTTGCTGCCGATATGGTGTTCGGTGATCCGGCGACAGGCCTTCATCCGATCTGTCTGATCGGGAATCTGATTGCCTGGCTGGAGAAAAAAATCAGAAAAATTATGGGAAAGACAAAAAAGGCAGAGCTGGCAGGCGGATGCATCATGGCACTGTTTGTGCTGCTGATCTCGACCGGGATTCCGGCGATTCTGCTGATCTTTGCATATCGTGTGCATTTCTGGCTCGGAGTGGCACTGGAGGCAATTATGAGCTTCTTCATTTTTGCCGTGAAATCTCTGAAGCGGGAGAGCATGAATGTGGGAAAAGCATTGAGAGAAGACGGTCTCGGGGCGGGCAGAAAAATGGTGGCCCGCATTGTAGGGCGCGATACGGAGGCTCTTTCTGAGCAGGGTGTCGTGAAAGCGGCTGTGGAGACGGTGGCGGAGAATTTTTCCGACGGCGTATTTGCGCCGATGCTGTATCTGATGATCGGGGGAGGTGCCCTGGGATTTCTGTATAAAGGCATCAATACCATGGATTCCATGGTCGGCTATAAAAATGACAGATATTTATATTTCGGAAGATTTGCGGCGAAGCTGGACGATGTGGCAAATTTTATCCCGGCCCGCCTTGCAGCCCTCTTCCTGATTGTGACTGCACCCCTGGTCGGTCTGGACGGGAAAAAGGCGTGGGAGATTTACCACCGTGACCGGTTCTGTCATGCCAGCCCCAATTCTGCCCAGACGGAGGCTGCAGCAGCAGGAGCACTTCATATCCGGCTGGCGGGAGATGCATATTATTTTGGAAAATTATACAAAAAGCCGTATATCGGTGATGATATCCGTCCGGTAGAGATCGAAGACATTGAGCGGGTAAACAGGCTGATGGTGGGAGCCTCCGTTCTGTCTCTGGCAGTTCTGGCCGTCCTGAAAGCGGCTGTTGCTGTGATCATTTTCTGATCCTCTGGCAGACGGAAATATGAGATATATAATAGAAAGGAATGTAGCATGCAGGCGTATTTATTTGTGCACTTTAAGGAAAAAACGACACCGGACGGAGAACAGGTCTATTTCGGACTGAGCCGTGACGGTTTTCACTGGGAAATGGTGAATGATGGTGCTCCGGTGCTGTGGGCTTATTACGGCGATCGGGGAGTGAGGGATTTTACAATTGTCAGAAACAGGATAAACGGAAGGTTTTATATTGTGGCAACGGATCTGAGCCTTTCCTATGGGATGAGAAATCAGTATCACCATTCCTGGGAGGAGATCAGCAGAAACGGCAGCAAGTACCTTTCTGTGTGGGAGTCCGACAATCTGGTGGACTGGTCAGAGCAGAGACTCGTAAAAATAGGCAATGAAAATTTCGGATGTGTATGGGCACCGGATGCGATCTATGACCGGGAACAGGGAGATTATGTGCTGCACTGGTCTTCACCTCACTGCAGCGACGGGTATCAGAACAAAGCAATTTACTACAGCCGGACGGTGGATTTTGAACACTTTACAGAGCCGGAGCTTCTGTACCGAAAGGAGGACTGCGGAGTAATTGATTCTGCCATTTACGAGGAAAACGGCGTGTATTATCTGATTGTGAAAAGTGAAAAGAACCCGGAGACGATGATTATGCTGAAATCCCGTCATCTCACGGGCCCCTTTGAGCGGATAGAAGCGTTTGATGACAGTATGAAAGTGCTTGAGGCGGGAAAATATGAAGCGCCGACTGCCGTGCGTCTCGAGGATGGACGCTGGTGTCTGTTTCTCGATTATTACGGTGTGCCGGGAGCGGGACAGGGCTACGTGCCGTTTATGGCAGACAGCCTGGACAGCGGCAGATTTGTGCGTTCGGATCGTTCATTTGCGTTCCCGTACGGGTTTAAGCACGGTACAATTCTGACGATCAGTCAGGAGGAATATGACAGGATCAGGCTCCATGACTGGTCGGACAAGGGATACGTATAAAACAGGACATGGGAGGAGTGCAACCGGATTTATGCAGCATAAGCATGGTGGAGATATCTATTCCTATAAGACGATAAAGGATTTTTCAGCAAACATCAATTTCAGGGGAATGCCGGAGGCTGTCAGAACCGCTGCGTCGGCGGCCATTGCATCGTCCGTCCATTACCCGGATCCGGAGTACAGAAAGCTGCGCGAGGCGCTGGCAGAGCGGGAAAATCAGCTTCTGAAACGGCAGAAAGGGATGCAGTGCGGCACAGTCCTGCCGCAGCATCTGATCTGCGGCAACGGTGCTGCCGAGCTGATGTTTGCACTGGCATCGGCGGTCAGCCCCAGGCGTGCACTTCTCGCTGTGCCGTCTTTTTTTGAATATGAACAGGCCCTTGCTTCGGTGGGCTGTGAGATTGACCGTTTCCGGCTGCATGAGGAAGATCAGTTTGGTGTAAGGGATGATTTTCTCAACGAAATCGGAAAAGAGACGGACATCATTATTCTCGGCAATCCAAACAATCCCACCGGCAGGCTTCTGGAGAAAGAATTTCTGGAAAAGCTGCGGCAGGTCTGCGGCCGGCGGGGAATCCTGCTTGTGCTGGATGAGAGTTTTTCTGATTTTCTGTGTGCTCGGGATCAGATGAGGACATGCCATGGTGCAGAATGGGCGATTCAGGAAAAAAATGTGTTTGTGATCAGGTCTTTTACGAAAATGTATGCGATGCCGGGACTTCGATTCGGATACGGAATCTGCAGTGACACTGTGCTTCTGGAACGCATGCATCTTCGGCTGCAGCCGTGGAATGTCTCTGTGCCGGCGCAGGCTGCCGCAGAAGCAGCTGCCCGGGAACTCCACTTCGCAGAGGAGACTGCCCTGCAGACGAGGTGCAATCGCACCGAGATGCAGCGCCAGATGGAGGAAGCGGGATACAGAGTCATTTCGTCAGACGCCAATTTTCTGCTGTTTCTGGGACCGCGGCATCTGCAGGAATTCTGTGTGCGGCATGGTTTTCTGATCAGGGACTGCAGCAATTTTCCCGGACTGGAGTGTGAAGACGGATGCTGGTACAGAATCTGTGTCCGCAGCAGTGAAGAGAACAGAGAACTGCTTGAAGTGCTGCGGGAAGCTGCCGGAAGCCAGGCGGTGAGGAATAATTGGAAAAGCAGGTGAATACAATGGAAATTTATCTGATCAGGCATGGATGCACGAGAGGAAATCTGGAGCATCGTTACGTTGGATCGACAGATGAGAGTCTGACGGAGGAGGCAGTCAGAGTGATTGCAAAAAGCAGGGACAGTTATCCGCATCCTGATATTGTTTTTTCCAGTCCGCTGAACCGGTGCGTGGAAACGGCCGGACTTTTGTATCCTGATCTGGGGATAACAGTGCTGCAGGAGCTGCGGGAGTGTTCTTTCGGAGAATTTGAGTATAAAAATTACCTGGAGCTGAAGGATGACCTGCGCTATCAGCAGTGGATAGACAGCGGAGGAACACTTCCGTTTCCGGGTGGAGAGAGCCGCGAAGCGTTTATTGACCGGTGTGCCTGGGCCTTTGAGGAGGGCATCAGGGCCGGCGTTCAGAAAAAATGCGAAAAAATGGCATTTGTAGTTCACGGGGGTACGGTTATGGCGGTTCTGGACCGGTATTCACTGCCCCACAGGGACTATTTTGACTGGCAGGTGAAAAACGGATGCGGATTCGCCGGACGTCTTGTAATGGAAGAAGGACAGATACGTATTAC
Organism: Lachnospiraceae bacterium; assembly: GCA_004557975.1. Taxonomy (GTDB): domain Bacteria; phylum Bacillota; class Clostridia; order Lachnospirales; family Lachnospiraceae; genus Choladousia. Next base: position 6,095 of record SFEV01000018.1, on the reverse strand, counting down.
AGAGCTTCGGGGATTTCCGGAATGAATATGAGAATATTAAACCGTGATGTGATCAAATATATGGCGATTGCTGCGATGCTGCTGAACCATATTGCTTTTATTTTTCTGGAACCCGGGACAGCGGCGAAAGAGGTGCTGACTGATATCGGATATTTCACGGGAATTACCATGTGCTGGTTTCTGGTTGAGGGATACCGGTATACACGTTCCAGGCGCAGATATGCGCAGAGGCTGTTTCTGTTTGCACTGCTTTCTCAGATTCCGTATTGCCTTGCGTTTACAAAGCAGGGAGTGCTGGAGTTTGCAGGCTTCAACATGATTTTTACACTTTTTATCTGTTTCGTGATCGTTCACGTGATGACACAGTGGGCAGATCGTCCCTGGAGTGGTCTTCTTGTTCTGGCGCTTGTGTTTTCCACGACTTACAGTGACTGGGGGATTCTCGGTCCTGTCATAACGGTACTGTTTGCCAGAGCGGGAACTTCACAATACGAAATGAAAAGGGCGTGGGTCAGATCAGTCTGCCTGTTTGGCCTGGTGAATTTTCTGGAGTTTATCCGGGCTGACGGGATTGGAATCAGTGCGCTGCGGTCTCTTGGGAGTATGGTGGCTCCTGCGCTTGCAGGAATCTGCATTCTGTGTCTGTACAATGGAAAGCGGGCACCGCGTGGAAGCGTATTTTCCAAATGGTTTTTCTACGTCTTTTATCCGGGACATCTGCTGGTGCTGGGGATCATACGGATATTGCGGCTTTAGAGTACATTCTGTTATACGGAACAGGCTATATGGGACAGGCAGGTGGAAAAATGGCATTATTCTGGCATCTGGGACAGGATGAAGAACTGGAGGAGGCAGAGGTGGAAAAAGTATTTCCGTTTCTGCAGGAAAAAAATCACGTGATTTCTCTTGTGGGCGGAGGCGGAAAAACGACACTGATGTATTTTCTGGCCGACCGTTTCAGCAGGAAGGGGTGCCGCACGATCGTGACGACAACAACCCATATATTCATGCCGGAGCAGGCAGGCAGATACGCAAAGGACTGTGAACAGGCCGTGAGGCTGTGGGAAGATGGCAGTTATGCAGTGATCGGAAGTCCGGCGGAGCATGGAAAGCTGACCATGCCTTCCGGGGATCTGCTTCATTCCTGTATGGAGCTGGCGGATATTGTTCTGGCTGAAGCGGACGGTGCAAAAAGGCTGCCGTGCAAAGTGCCTGCAGAGCACGAGCCGGTTATCCTGCCGGAGAGCGATGTAGTAATCGGTGTCATGGGAATGAAGGCGTTTGGAAAAAGCCTGAAGGATGTGTGCTTCCGGTATGAGCATGCCATGCGTCTTCTGAAAACGGAGTCAGAAGGACATTGCCTGACGGCAGAGGACATGGCACAGATTCTGAGCTCTGAATCGGGAACGAGGAAATATGCAGGGCAGTGTGCATATTACGCCGCAGTGAATCAGTGCGATACACAGGAACAAAGGCAGGCGGGAAGAGAAATTCTGAAAATGCTGAATCAAACCGGAATATCCGGCGCAGTTCTGGCAAAGCTTAAGTCAGAATGAAAAAGGAACGGTCTGATATAGAAAAGACAGGAAGTAAACGGTATGAATCGGAATAAAGATGGAATTAAAAATAATCTGATTGTCGTGCGGGGAGGCGGAGATATAGCTACCGGAACGATCCACAGGCTCTGGTCTGCGGGATTTTTGGTGCTGGTTCTTGAGACGGATCATCCTGCCGCAATCAGGCGGCAGGTGTCCGTCTGTGAGGCTGTCTATGAGGGGATGGCTCAGGTGGAGGGAATGCGGGGTGTGCGCATTGACCGTATTGAGGAGACAGAGCAGGTGCTTTCGGATGGCGATGTTCCGATTCTGGTCGATCCGAATGCGGAAAGTATCCGCAGACTGTCACCGTCTGCGGTGGTGGATGCGATTCTGGCGAAAAGAAACCTCGGTACAGACCGGACCATGGCACCGCTGACCATCGGGCTTGGTCCCGGTTTTACGGCAGGCGTGGATGTGGATTTTGTAGTTGAGACCATGAGGGGACATAATCTGGGAAGAGTGATCCGTTCAGGCCGGGCATTGCCGAATACGGGAGTTCCCGGTGTCATCGGAGGATACGCATCAGAGAGGGTGATCCATGCGGAGGCAGCGGGAGTGATACACAATATCAGGCATATCGGTGATGTGGTGGAACAGGGGGAGATCATTGCCGTTATTGACAGAATGGCGGAAGGATATGGAGAAGAACTGAACCCTGCAGACAGTTGCCCGGTAAAGGCCACGATTCCGGGGCTGATCCGCGGACTGATCCGCGACGGGTATCCGGTGACGAAGGGATTTAAAATTGCCGATATTGATCCGAGAAAGACGGAATATGACAATGTATTTACAATCTCGGATAAAGCAAGATGTATCGCGGGAAGTGTGCTGGAGATTATCTGTGCTCATCTGCTCTGAGAGCAGATGATTTATAGATGCTGTAAAAAATACAGAAAAGAATGCAGAAAAAAACGGAGACAGAACATGAATACGACAGAAATCACATTGAAACACGTCATTGACCATATTGTACCGGCCGATGCTACAGCAAAAGCTCTGTGCAAAAAGCGCTGGGACAGTATTGCCAAGCCGCTGCACAGCCTTGGCTGGATGGAAGATACGGTTGCACGTATTGCCGGGGCACAGCACTCGGCAGATATACACACGGAGAAAAAAATACTGATTCCCATGTGTGCCGACAACGGTGTTGTGGCGGAGGGCGTCACGCAGACCGGCCAGGAGGTAACAGCCATTGTCGCAGAGAATTTCCTGGATGAAAAATCCTGCGCCGCCATTATGTGCGGGATGGCAGGTGCGCAGATCCGTCCCATCGATATCGGAATGGCAGTGGATACGCCGCGTGTGGAAAAACGAAAGATTGCGTACGGCACCAGAAATTTTGCAAAAGAGCCTGCCATGACCCGGGAGGAGGCAGTCCGCGCCATAGAGACTGGAATTGCACTTGTGGGAGAACTGAAAGCAGAGGGATATCATCTGATTGCCACAGGGGAGATGGGGATCGGAAATACGACCACATCCAGTGCCGTGGCGTCGTCGCTGCTTCATGTGCCGGCTCAGGAGATGACGGGGCGCGGAGCAGGACTTTCCAGCAGCGGACTTCAGAAGAAGATCACAGTGATTCAGGGGGCAATTGAGCGCTGGGATCTGAACCATCAGGATGCGCTGACAGTGCTGGCCCATGTGGGAGGGTTTGACATCGCCGGAATCACGGGACTTTTCCTGGGAGGAGCTTATTACCATGTTCCGGTGCTGGTGGACGGTTTTATCTCTTCGGTGGCTGCACTTGTGGCAGTGCGTATGGTGCCGGACTGTGTCGGATATATGGTGGCTTCCCATGTGTCGAAGGAGCCTGCCGCACACTGGATTCTGGAGGAGCTGGGTCTGACTCCGGCCCTTGATGCGGCAATGTGCCTCGGTGAGGGAAGCGGGGCTGTGGCGGTATTTCCGCTGATTGATATGGCTGCGGAGATTTACCACAGGATGAGCACCTTTGAACAGATACAGGTGGATGCATATCAGGAACTGAAATAGTGAATTGACACACAAAACAGCCCGGTCGACATATGATAAGACATAAGTATCATTCAGGCCGGGAGGTGCAGAATGTGACCCCTTTACTGGAGCTTGATCAGGTGAGCTATGCATATCACAGCAGAAACGGTGAGACGTATGCTTTATCCGATATATCATTTCAGGTGCAGCAGGGAGAATTTATAGCAATCGTAGGACCGAGCGGCTGTGGAAAATCCACGCTGCTCTCTTTAATTTCCGGGCTGCTCGTACCGGAAAGCGGTTCTGTTTTATTTGGCAGGACGCTGCAGGAGAGGAAGACGAAGGAGGGGAAAAAGACATTTCCGGAGACAGACAGCGGGGAGAAGCTTTGCAGCAGGATCGGATATATGCTGCAGAGAGATCATCTGTTTGAATGGAGGACAATTTACGAAAATGTTGTGCTGGGACTGGAAATTCAGCACAGACTGAATGAAGATGCAAAAATGCGCGTGGACAAAATGCTGATGGATTACGGTCTGTACCGTTTCCGCAGCGCGAAGCCCAGTGAGCTTTCCGGCGGTATGCGCCAGAGGGCGGCACTGATCCGGACGCTGGCTCTGGACCCGGAGCTTCTGCTTCTGGATGAACCATTCTCTGCCCTTGATTTTCAGACACGTCTGTCCGTCTGTGATGATGTGGCTCAGATTCTGCGCAGGGAGAAGAAAACAGCCATACTGGTGACCCACGACCTGTCAGAGGCCGTCAGCATGGCGGACCGGATTATCGTGCTGACGAGACGCCCTGCCAGGATCCGGACAATTCTGGAAATGAAGTTTGAGCAGAAGAATCTTACACCGCTGGAGCGCAGAAACGCACCGGAATTCAAGGACTATTTTAATGTGCTGTGGAGAGAACTGAACAGCCGGGATCTGGGGGAAAGGAGCTGAGTGCGGTGGAAAAAAGAAAAGAAATTTCGATGACACAGGAGACGTATCTGAAAAACCTTCAGCACAGACAGTACCGTATCACAGCCATTCAGCTTCTGATCTTTGTTCTGTTTCTTCTCCTGTGGGAAACTGCGGTGCAGCTGGGATGGATTGACGGATTCATTTTCAGCAGTCCGTCACGGGTACTGAAAACCTTCGGCTCCATGTGGACAGACCGCTCCATTTTTCTCCATACAGGGATTACACTTGCAGAGACGCTTATCAGTTTTATACTCGTCGTGGCCATCGGGACAGGCGCTGCAGTTCTGCTCTGGTACAATACAGAGCTTTCTGAAATCCTGGAACCGTACCTTGTGGTGCTGAACAGTCTGCCAAAGTCGGCACTTGCACCGCTTCTGATTGTATGGCTCGGGGCTAACATGAAATCCATCATCGTCGCAGGCATGTCGGTGGCGATTTTCGGTACGATACTGAATCTGTATACCGGTTTTGGAGAGACAGATCCCGATGAAATCAAACTGATCTACACGCTGCAGGGGACGAAAAAGGACGTCCTGACAAAAGTCATTCTGCCCGGGAGCCTGCCTCTGATGCTGAGCGTCATGAAGGTCAACATCGGACTGTGCCTCGTGGGAGTGGTGATCGGAGAATTTATCGGTGCGAGACAGGGACTGGGATATCTGATTATATATGGAAGTCAGGTATTCAAGCTGGACTGGGTCATCATGTCGATTGTGATTCTGTGTATCATTGCCATGGTTCTGTACAGCATTCTGAATCTGGTCGAGAAAAGATGTCTGCGGGGACGGATAAAATAGAAAACAAGGGCCACGGTAAGGGTTGGGATGAGAGAAATATTAAAATAGCCAACAGAAACCGGATGGCGCATATCCATAAAAAGCTTTGCACCATCTGGTTGTTTTGTATTAAAATCTGTGTATAATAAAAGAAAAAAGAGGAGGCATAAAGCTATGAACCAAAAACAGTCAGATATACAGTCAGAACTTTATGTCTTAAAGCATAAAGACCTTGATGTTGCAGTAGTTTTGATCGACGGTTTTTCAGGAAAAATAGATTACGTGTTAGATATTTATCTGCCGGATGAACTTCCGGTAGGCTGCAGAAAAGATGGAAGCAGTATTCGAAAATGGTGGGAATCCCGTGCCATACCTGATTCACGCAGAGGGATACAGCAGGTACTCCGTTATCTGGATGAAGGGTCGAACTTATCCTTGATGTTGTCGGCATACGGGTTGAGTTTGACAGACCATTACTGGATGCAGCCTATAGGCAAAGAACTCTATTGGAAAGATCTGAATTTTTTCGAAAACGATTTTTCAGATGAGTTAGGGAGCCTGTTGACAGATTCTGATAAGTTCGATACAAATGGAAGCATTTCGAAATTTTCTCCGTCATCTTCTGCGAACGGGGAAATGAAAAAGAAATGGGTGATTCATGACGGCAGACGGTATTTGATGAAAGTCAATGAAAACGATTATGGGCAGCAGGCCGTAAATGAAGTGATTGCCTGTAAATTACATGGCCGTTTGGGATGGGAAAACTATGTACCTTATAAACTTGCGACGGCAATTATTGA
>SFEV01000120.1 GCA_004557975.1 Lachnospiraceae bacterium | reverse complement strand
AAATGGTTGTTACACTTTACACGGAAGTTTAACCTCGCCATAACAAGCAGGTTTCCTGGCTCCGGGATCATGGCTCCTCTCTCCTTCTCATACATACGTACAATGGACTATGAGACTCGCTCCTCCGTTACAGTGACCGGATCGCTCAGGTTTCACACCTGATTCCCTTTTCTGCGGATTTCTGATAATCAATATATAACTGTCAGCCATCCTCAGCACTTGCTATGTTCAATATGGAATTATACTGACATCATAGTAACATCCTGTTAATTATATGTCAATACTATTTTCAATATTTATATATTTTTTGAGCATGGTTTGTTACTGTTCCTTCTGTTCCATGGTTTTTCAGTATTTTTCCGACGTCAAAAACAGCCCGGCAAACTGCTGCCGGGCTGCTGTATTTTCTGTTGTATGTTTGTATTATACAAGACGTCTTACAGATACAATTGTTCTGTATGTAGCATCATTGCTGATCTTGATTCCGTCCTGAGAGTTCGATGCATGAACGATCTGGCCGTTACCCATGTAAATAGCCACGTGTCCGCCATAGCAGATCAGATCTCCCGGCTGTGCATCTGCATAGGATACTTCTGTACCTGCATTCTGCTGCTCATAGGATGTTCTCGGAAGGCTGACTCCGAAGTTCGCATAGACGCTCTGTACAAATCCGGAGCAGTCTGCACCGTTGGTAAGGCTTGTTCCGCCCCATACGTAAGGATTTCCCACAAACTGTGTGGCATAATTCACAACAGAAGATCCGGAACCGCTGCTGTAAGAAGAACTGTCACTGTCGGAAGATGTATCCGCTTCAGCAGAAGTGTCCTCTGCACCTTCTTCAGTTGCATCTGTACTGTTATCGTAATCTGCGTCTGCATTATCCTCTGTATTCTCAGTATCCTCGGACGCATCATCCTCGATCACATTGCCATCTTCATCATACTGCACATCATCATTCTCACCATTGTCTGCATCTTCATCCACATACTCGGTGTCATCTTCTGCAGTATCCTCATCTGTATCCTCGATCACGTCGCCGTCCTCATCGTACTGTACGTCTTCGCTCTCGTCCGCCTCATCCTGCTGTGCTTCCTGCTCTGCCTGGCGTCTCGCTTCCTCTTCTGCCTCAGCCTGTGCTCTCGCTGCTGCTTCAGCCTCGGCCTGACGTCTTGCCTCTTCCTCTGCTGCAATACGCTCAGCCTCTAATCTCTGAAGCTCTGCAGTCTGCTCTGCAAGAAGGTTGGCATAATCTGTAGCCTGCTGCTGTGCGTAGGCAATCTCATTATCATAATCTGCGGATGTGGCACGCTTCTCATCCAGCTGTGCCTGCAGGTTCTGGGACTCTGCCTCATATTCCTGCTTCATTCCCTCCAGCTCTGCCTTCTCCTGTGTGTACTGTGCCTCCAGGTTTGCCACCTGCTGGATCGTATTGGAATATTTTTCAAGACTCTTACGGTCCTGCTCATAAGTCTTCTGTGTGTACTCTGCTCTTGTAAGAAGGTCAGACAGGTTCTCTGCATTCAGCATCATCTGGAACCATGCATCGTCTCCACCCTTCTCATAGAGATACTGGATACGTTTCTTCATTGCCTCATACTGTTTCTGCTTGGCATTTTTGGCCTTCTCAAGGTTGGTCTGTGTAGATGCAATGTCGGCTTCCTTATTGGAGATATCTCCCTCCAGTGTCTGGATCGAAACCATCACGTTTACAAGATTGGCATCAAGAGTTGAAATCTCGCCTTCAATCTGTGACTTCTGTGAGGAAAGCTCATCCAATCTGGAATAAGTCGCATTCAGCTGTTCGTTGGTCGCATCCATCTCCTGCTGAAGTGCTGCCTCATCTTCTCTTGTTGCGCTTACGCTGACTACCTGTGCTCCGCTGATGATGAGCGCCAGTGTCAGACATAATATCCTTTTCTTCATGACTGTTCACCCTCGCAATCTGATTCTAATTTAATACAGCGGATCTGACCATCCGCTTCGTTGGTTTTCTTTGTAATACTTTTGCAATATCTTGTTTCAATCTTTTTATATATTAACACAGTGTTATTTGGATTGCAAGGATTTTCTATTAATTAGTTTAAAACTTTGTAACATTTATTAATGATTTTGACATTAAAAAAGGAGAACCCGGGTTATCTCAGGTTCTCCTCTCACGTTTCTTATTGCTATTTGTTACATATAAATTTCTTTCAGC
>SFEV01000070.1 GCA_004557975.1 Lachnospiraceae bacterium | reverse complement strand
AGCTGACGGATTCCGGATCAAATACGTATTATGAGCTGGAGATATTGAAAGAAACATACAACCATATGGTTGATGAGATTGACCTGCTGGTAGAACGTGTTTATGAGGAAGAACGGATCAAGAGAAAAACGGAGCTTAATATCCTGCAGGAACAGATAAAACCGCATTTTCTGTATAACACAATTGATGCCATGAGCTATCTTGCACTGGCGGAACACAATGAAAAGCTTTATGATGCGCTGGAATCATTCGGCGGATACTACAGGACTCTGCTCAGCAAAGGAAAAGAATGGATTACTGTGGAAGCAGAGATGGAAATGGTGAAGGACTATCTGGAATTACAGAAGCTGCGTTATGGGAGAATGCTGGAATACTCTCTGGAAATGGATGAGAGACTGAGAGGAAAACATGTTCTCAAAATGATTCTGCAGCCGTTTGTGGAAAATTCTGTAAATCATGGTATTCGCGCAAAAGGAACGGGAGGAACCGTGCGGGTCAGCGGTCAGTTGATGGAATCTTATATGAAGTTTCTGATAGAGGACGACGGGGTCGGTATTCCGGATGAGATTATCAGCAGACTGCAGAGTGAGAATCTTGACAGAAATGAGAAAAGTTTTGGCATGCGTGGTACGATTGAACGTATGAAGATTTTTTATGATGCGGATATCAGGTATGAAATAAGGAGTAAGGTCGGATCGGGAACTGTGATTGAAATTATGGTTCCGGTGACTGAGATGAAAGAAGAAGGCTGACTGTGATTCCGGCATTTCAAAGTGACGGAAAACACCGGCATGATTGGAGTATTTGAGAGGAACGGAGAAGATAGAAATGATTCGGGTATTGATCGTGGAAGATGAGATAAGCACGCTTAATTTATTGAAAATCATCGTGGACTGGGAAGAGTTCCATATGAAAATTGTGGGAACTGCATCCAATGGAAGAGAAGCATTATTTTTGATTACAGAAATAAAACCGGATCTGATCATAACAGATATAAAGATGCCGATCATGGATGGAATAGAGCTCGCAAAAGAAGTGCATAAGACTTATCCACAGATGAAAGTAATGATTGTGACAGCTTACGAGGACATTAAGCTGGCCCAGGAAGCACTGCGCAGCGGCGTGGTCGATTTTATATTGAAGCCGCTGAAAAGACAGGAGATAAAAGATGCGCTTGTGCGTGCGGAAAGTCTGTTTGAAAAAAAGGATATGCCGGAGGAACAGACGTCACAGGATCTGATGGAACAGGTTAAGATATTTCTGGATGAGAATTATTTCAGGAAAGAGCTGTCGCTTCCTTTGATTGCAGAGAAATTTTATATTAATTCAAGCTATCTGAGCAGAGCTTTCAGTAAAAGATACGGGATTACATTGATTGAATATCTGAACCGGATCAGAATTGAGCACGCGTGTCACTATCTGGAAGAGGGAGACTGGAAAATTTATCAGGTCGCAGAGCGCGTTGGCATCCCGAATCCGGATTATTTTACAAAATGTTTTAAAAAGGTGATGGGAATCTCTGTGAAGGATTATAAAAAAGGTAAAAATAGTGCGGGAATTAGTAAAAATAATTAGTTCGAAACTTTATATGTTTTGACTATAATTTAAGCACAGAAACTTGAAAAAATCGTTAAAATAACGAAATGGAGGAAGTAAAATGAAAAGAAAATTGGCGATGTGTCTGTGCGCAAGTATGCTGGCAGGATTATTGAGCGGTGCCGCTGTTAATGCAGAGGAAGGTGCGAAGCTGACATTCTGGAAATCTCCGCACTCTGACCGTGAAGATGAGATCTGGGCAGCCGTTATTGAAGAGTTTAATAAAGAGAATCCGGATATTGAAGTGGAATTTCTGAACGTGGCATGGGATTCTGTAGTAGAGAAGACAACGGCTGCATTTGCCGCAGGAAGCGGACCGGATATCAGCTTCCAGACAGAGCAGTTCCCGTTGTATGCAAAGAACGGATATATTCTTTCTCTTGAAGACTATGTGGATGAAGACAAGAGAGCAGGATATCCGGAATCAGCACTTGAGTACTGTTCCTATGACGGACAGCTGATGGGTATTCCGTTTGTAGCGCTGAACTCCGTTATGTTCTATAACAAAGATATGTTTGCAGAAGCAGGCATCGAATCAGTACCGACCACATGGGATGAGCTTTTTGAGACAGCAAAAGCTCTGACACAGGATACAGACGGTGACGGCGAGACAGATCAGTGGGGCATGATGTTTGAGATGGATGACTACTGGCAGCCGCTTACTTATATTATTCAGGCCGGTGCAGATCAGTGGAATGAGAACCTGACAAATATCGGCTTCAACAATGAGCAGGGTATTGAGGGTCTGGAATTCTTCAACAAGCTGTATAATGAGGAAAAGGTAGTTCTTCCGCTTGAAATGTATACAAGTAAGGAAGAAGAGCGTGCATATTTCTACAATGGACAGGTTGCTATGTTCCCGCAGCAGATTCAGTATGCAAATACGATCAGAGAAGCATCTGATATTAATCTTGGCGCGTTTGCACTTCCGTCAGGTCCTGCAGAGGATGCGGCACATGCAAACTGGAACTTCGCAAACATCGGTATGCTTTCCATCTCCAGCCAGACAAAATATCCGGATGCAGCATGGAAATTTGTTGAGTTCGTTACAAGACCGGAAATCGAGAAAACGTATCTGTCAGAAGTTGGTTTCTTCTCCCCGCAGATGGCAACAAACGAGCTGATGTATGAAGGCGATGAGATCATGGCAGTTGCAGCTGAGATGATCAAACAGCTTCAGGTAAGCCCGGCATCTGATTATGCAAATGCAATGCTTCAGAACCTGAAGACCATGTATGAGAGCGTTGCAAGAGGTGCTGCATCTCCGGCAGACGCAATTGCAGAGATGGAAAATACAATGAGAGCTATCAGCGGAGAATAATACAGAGCTGACTGCCAACCGATGCGGTACAGGGTGTCAGGTCATGGATTGCCTTTTTAACAGGCGGATGACGCTCTGAACTGTCTGGACGAAATAATAGTGAGGGGTTTTGCAGTGCGGTTTTGCGTATGCAAAGCCCCTTTTTGACAGGAGATTGCGATGAAAAAAAGAAGAATAAAAGAATATGCAATATCCTATAGTTTTCTGCTGCCGTTTGCCGTATTTTTTATTACGTTTACGTTGATTCCTATAGGATATGTATTTTATCTGAGCATGCATGACGGAAACTTCCTGCAGGCACATTTTGACTGGGTCGGGCTGAAAAATTTTAAGGATGTACTGGTCAGTCCCGATTTCCAGAAAGCATTTAAGAACACATTTATTTATATGCTGATTGAGGTTCCGGTCAGCCAGTTTCTCGGAATCTTTTTTGCGTTGCTGATCAAAAAGAAGACGAAGTTCACTCACTTCTGTGAGATCGTATATTTTCTTCCGATGCTGCTTTCCATGGTAGTTGCCAGTGTACTGATTTCTTATATCCTGTCCAATAACGGACCCCTCAGTATGTTATTTAAAGTATTTGGACTGAAACCGATCAGCTGGCTGAACGGAAAGTTCAGCGCGAAGATGGCGGTCATGATACTGGAACTCTGGAAAGGCGGAACTTTCTTTATCTTTGTATATATGTCTGCAATGCGTTCTATTCCTCTGGACTGTATCGAATCTGCAAAGATTGACGGTGCGAATGTGGTACAGGAAAGCATTTACGTAGTACTGCCCCTGATCCGCAATGCAATCATCCTCTGTGTGACCATGAATACCATCTGGCAGTTCCAGATTTTCGAATCAGTTTATATGCTGACGAACGGCGGACCGCTTGGAGCGACACAGACAGTTATCTATGAAATTTATCAGTACAGTTTCAAATATTATCGCGTAGGTCTTGGTGCTGCGGCGTCCCTTATGTTCCTGCTGGTAATTCTTGTGATTTACGGTGTTGAAAATCTGCTTCTGCGTGAAAGGGACACAGGAAGGAGGCTGGCGAAATGAATAAATACCGCATAAAGAAAAAAGTATTTTCCGCGTTAAAAATATTTGTGCTTGTGCTGCTTGCATTTATTATTCTGTTTCCTTTCTGGCAGCTGATTGTATCGTCCATGATGCAAACAAATCAGATCATCAGTTATCCGCCGAAATTCTGGCCGGAAAACGGATCTTTTGCAAATTACATAGAAGTGCTGACCATGCAGGACGGTGTTTATCTGCGATGGATGTTTAACAGTATTTTTGTTGCGACTGTAAATACGATTATGGTGCTTCTGGTAGCTTCCATGGCGGGCTATGCATTTGCAAAAAGGAATTTTCCGGGAAAGAAAATTCTGTTTACGATTGTTATTGCAACGCAGATCATACCGAGCGTAACAACATTGATTCCGCTGTTTCTGATTGTCTCAAAACTGGGCTGGGTCAATACTTATAAGTCGCTGATTTTTCCGGGTGTTGCAAATGCATTCGGTGTATATATGATGACACAGTTTATGAAAGACATTCCGGATTCGCTTCTGGAAGCAGCGATTATTGATGGAAGCAGCCAGTATGGAGTTTTCTTCCGGATCGTTATGCCGATCACGGTTCCGCAGCTCAGCCTTCTTGCGATTTTTAACTTTACGGGTCAGTGGGGCAGCCTGACATGGCCGTTGATCACTGTAAATGAGACTGCCATGAAGACAATTCCGCTCGGTATTGCATCCATGAAAGACCTGAACGGTACACTGACAGGAGGCATTATGGCGGCTTCTCTGATCAGTTTTATACCACTTTTGATTGCATTTATTTTTGCAAGTGATAAGTTTATAGAAGGTATGACACTTGGTGCAGTGAAAGGATGAGAATATGAAACGAATTTTATGTTATGGCGATTCCAATACATGGGGACATAATCCGGAGCCGACAGGGAATAATTTCAGATACGGGGATGATGAACGGTGGAGCGGAATCCTTCAGACAATGCTGGAAGGCAAGGCAAAGATTATTGAGGAAGGACTGTGCGGAAGAACAATCATGTATGATGATCCGGTGGCACCGGACCGCAACGGAAGTAAATTCCTGAATACCTGTCTGCAGAGTCAGCAGCCTCTGGATCTGATCATTTTTATGCTGGGAACGAATGATATCCGGCATATTTTCACACCGTCCGTAAAAGAGATTGCCATGGGCATGCAGAATCTCGTGATAACAGCGCAGAACCCGGGAACATACTGGGTAGGAGGCGTACCACAGATTCTTGTGATCGCCCCGGCACCGGTGCGGGAAGAAATCGCCACATCCGATTTTTACGGCATGTATGATGAGGTCTCTGTGGAAAAAAGCAGACAGCTTGCAGCAGCCTATGAGAAAATATTCGCCGGGATGCCGGGAGTGCATCTGATGGATGCCGGGCCGATCGCAGAAGTATCCACAGGGGATTGCATTCATTTGAGTAAAAAAGGACACAGAGCACTCGCGGAAGCGGTGGCAGAAAAGGTAAAAGAACTGCTTGGAATATAGACGGGATGAATATGAAAATCAGAAAATATTCGTTATGTCTGATGCTTTTGATTCTGTCAGGAATTTCAGGTGTATTCTGGATTATTGAAAGCAATGTGGCCATTCAGAATGAAAATGAGACAGAACTAAAAGACATTGAACTGGAAATCTGGTATCCGTGGACTGATAAGAATGAGCTGTACGAAAAAGCGTTTCTGGAAACCGTTGCGGAGTACAATCAGACACACAGTGGGGTCAGGCTTGTTCCGTATGGAATGGAAATGGAGCTGTACAGGGAAAAACTTCCGGCTGATATAGCATCGAACGATACGCCGGATATTTATTACTGCTTTTCCGGAGCTTATATGGAGAAAATTGTCCGCTCAGGCCGTATTCTTATGCTGGATGATTATCTGAATGGGCTGATATCTGATACGGATAAAAAAGAGATACTGTCTGAAATGATATTTGATGATAACCTCTATGGCCTTGGGTTTGCCAGAACGGCTGGAATGTTTCTGGTGAATGAGGAAATGTTTGAAAGATATCAGCTGGAGATTCCGGAAACAAAGGAGCAGCTTATGACGGTATGCCGGGAATTTCTGAATTACGGAATCACACCGCTGGCATGTTCGGAGGATGCTGATGTCGGATTCCGCATGTATCTGGAAGCACTCTGCATGAGCGAGGCCGGGGCTGAATCCTGCATTGATATCATGACAGGAAAAGAGCCGGTGAATGATGCGTTTATGACAGGTATCCGGCAGTTTCTTACGCTTGTTGATATGGGGGCTTTCGGAACGGTTCCCGTTCAGGAAAATACGCATGAAGTAGAAGAGGATTTCCTGCTGAGCCGGATTCCCATGTATTATACAAAAAACAGCTTTATCGGAACGATTTTGCAGAGGAACAGTCCTCTTTACGGAAAGATCAGGGCGGTTCCATTTCCGGGAATGGGAGAAAATGTGCTGATGGGCGGTCTGTGCGATGGGTTTGTTATAAATGCCGCTGCCGGATATCCGGAGGAAAGTACGCTGGCATTATGGGAACTCACACAGGGTTTTTCAGAAAAACTGTACGCTTCCGGCGCCGGTGTTTCTGTCTGGAGAACTGCGGACGATGTGCCGGAATCCATTTTGCAGGATGAGGAAGGCAACAGGATCTATCTGGATATGATGGAGCTGATCCGGAGTGCAGAGCAGTATGTGCCGTTCTGGGAAAATGCAGTTGACAGGGAGCGGGTAAAGGTATACACGGAAGCTTCGCGTGAACTGTTTGAGCAGGATATAAATGCAGAGGAATTTGTGGAACTTATTTCCGGCGGCGGATGAAAGGTTCAGACGGATTTCCGAAAAGAGAATGCGGGGAAAGGCAAAGTTGCCTTTCCTCTTTTTCGGTGTTATAATTCAGAAAATGTAAATTGACCTCAGGAATAATTGTGAGTATAATCACTTAGTGTCGGAATGTTGGCAGCAGAAATTCAGCAAGAGGGAAAATCTTTTCTGAAATGTGGGAAAACTGCATGGCAGGGGGAATTTGTCGGATATGGAAGCTGCCGGAAATTGTAACAGATACGTCGAAGAAAGATTGTGGAAAGAAGGATTGTAATGACGAAGGTAGACATTATTTCAGGTTTTCTCGGAGCAGGCAAGACAACATTGATAAAAAAGCTCATTCAGGAAGTTTTTGCGGGACAGAAGATTGTACTGATCGAAAATGAGTTTGGAGAGATCGGTATCGATGGAGGATTTTTGAAGGATGCCGGGATTAATATTACAGAGATGAATTCGGGCTGTATCTGCTGTTCCCTTGTGGGCGATTTCGGAAAAGCGCTCAAGGAGGTTGCGACAAAGTTTTCACCGGACCGCATTATTATCGAGCCGTCAGGTGTGGGTAAGCTGTCCGACGTGAGAAAGGCAGTTGAGAATGCTGCGGAGGAAGCAGGTCTTGTCCTGAACGCACTGACTACAGTTGCGGATGCGTCCAAGATCAAAATGTATATGAAGAATTTCGGCGAGTTTTATAATAATCAGATTGAGAACGCTGCCACAGTAATCCTGAGCAGAACGCAGAAGCTTTCAGAAGAAAAGCAGCTGCAGGCTGCAGAGATGATTCGTGAAAAAAATCCGGCAGCGACGGTGATCACAACTCCGTGGGACGAGCTGACCGGCGCTCAGATTCTGAATGCAATGGAAGGTACAGATGTGCTGGCACAGATGCTGATGCAGGAGGAGCATGAGCACCATCATGATCATGATGAGGAGTGCTGTTGCCATGATCATGACCACAATGAGGAGTGCCACGGTCATCACGATCATGACCACGATGGGGAACACCACGGCCATCACGATCATGACCATGATGGGGAACACCACGGCCATCATGATCATGACCACGATGAGGAGTGCCACGGCCATCACGATCATGACCATGATGAGGAGTGTCACGGCCATCACGACCATGACGGACACCATCATCACGACCATGATGAGGAGTGCTGCTGCGGTCATGATCATGACCATGACCACCACCATGGACACGGTCATCATCACGCAGATGAAGTTTTCACATCCTGGGGCAGAGAGACGCCGCGCAAGTATTCGAGAGATGAGGTTGAACATATTCTCGGTGAACTTGGCAGTTCAGAGGAATACGGTATTGTGCTGAGAGCCAAGGGAATGCTTCCGTCTGTGGACGGGACATGGCTTCACTTTGATTTTGTTCCGGGCGAGTATGAAGTCAGAACGGGAGCAGCTGATTATACGGGAAGACTGTGTGTAATCGGATCGAAGCTGGATGAGAAAAAACTGGAGACACTGTTTCACCTGAACTGACCGGAAGACAGTATTGTTATGATATCCGGATTTCGAGAGCGTGAAACGCGGAAAAATCCGCAGATATCAGAGGGGCAAAGACTTTTGCCCCCAACATTATATTATGGGAAAGTGTGATTATAGATGCAGCAAATACCGATTTATGTAATAAATGGATTTCTTGAGAGCGGTAAAACCTCCTTTCTTCAGGATGTTCTGATGGGCGGAGATTTTCTGGATGGTCAGAGGATGCTGCTGATTCTCTGCGAAGAGGGTGAAGTTGAATATGATGAGACTGCTCTTGCAAATGAAAATATTTCCATTGTCACAGTGGATGATGAAGAGGATTTCAACGCGGAGTTTCTGCTGACCTGTCTGAAGCATTATCGTCCGAAGCGTATTTTTATGGAAATGAACGGAATGTGGAACTGTAAATGGATGTTTGAGGGCGGTCTGCCTGCCGGGCTGGATATTGCGCAGGTGATTACCATTGTGGACGGCAGTACGTTTCAGGTATATCTCAACAACATGCGCAGTATTCTGAGCAACCTGTTTCTGTATACGGAGATGGTTATGTTCAACCGCTGTACGGAGGATATGGATCTGCAGTCCTACAGGCGTACGGTTCGCGGACTGAATCCGCGCGCCATGGTATACTTCGAGGATGAAGAGGGAGAACCTCTTGATCCGGGGATGGATGTGCCGCCCTACGATCTGGATGCAGAGGTGATACAGCTGGAGGATGTGGATTATGGCCTCTGGTACCTTGATGCTTTTGAAGCGCAGGACCGATACGACGGGAAAAAAATCCGTTTCCGCGCCAAGGTCATGAAATCAAAGCGGTTTGGAGACGGGATTTTTGTTCCGGGAAGAAATGCTATGACGTGCTGCGAGGATGATATCCGTTTTGTGGGATATCTCTGCAAGGCCGAGTTTGCGGATCTGCTGAAATCGCGTCAGTGGATCTGGCTGACGGCGACAATCCGCTATGAATATCAGCGTGAGTACGGCGAAGTGGGACCGGTGCTTTACGGTGAAAGCTATGAGACAGCACAGCCGCCGGAAGAAGACACAGTCTATTTTAACTGAATCAAGCAGTTATTCGGTTATGAGCAAGCAGCGAAGCGGATTGCGAATATCCGATTGACTTAATCAGGATAAACTGCGAAGCAGTTACCCGGCAGGTTTATATACCTCTCAGCGCGGCAGTCGGGATGGTTTCCTGCACAATTTCAAGAAAATGTTTCATTTGCTCTTCAGAAAAGGCAGTAAACGGATGATTTTCCATCAGTACCTCCGGGCAGTCACGGAAGGATTGCAGGAAGTATGCCTGGCTGCCGGAGAGCCAATCTCTGATTTCTGTAAAATCCTGTTCCGTATGCAGTCCCTGTACGACTGTTGTACGGAATTCATAATCGATCGCTCCTGTTTTCAGAATTTCGATGGAGCGGTCGATTTTTTTTAGCAGAGGATCGGACATTTCCGGGACATTTGCTGTCAGACCGCACACGCGCCTGTAATTGCTTTTTCCTGCTTTGATATCCATGGCCACATAATCCACAAGGCCGTCCTGAATCAGGGACTGCAGAAGCCCGGGGTCTGTTCCGTTCGTGTCAAGCTTTGCAAGATAACCTGCATCATGGATGGAGGCGAGCAGATCCGGCAGCTCAGGATGAAGCGTAGGCTCTCCGCCGGTGACGCAGACCCCTTCCAGAATACCGGAGCGTTTTTTCAGAAAATGCATCAGTTCTTCTTCTGTAATTGCCGGGGCTGTTTCAGGCTCCAGCACAAGGGAGCTGTTCTGGCAGAAGGGACAGCGGAGATTGCATCCGGGCAGAAATACGACAGCGGCTAGGTGTCCCGGATAATCAAGCAGCGTCAGTTTTTGAAGTCCTGAAATTTTCATAATGCCTCCTGAGATCAATAACGGATTTACTCCTGTCATTATACTCCAGGATGAGAGTGCGGGAAAGCATTTTGTGGAAAAAGTATCCGATACAGGTATTGCGGAGACGGGAGAATTTATGGTATACTGTCCGACGAATTGTGGGAATGAAAAAGGGTGTATTTTACTCAGAATTCCCGGTATTTCACGGCAGAAAGGATAAGATATTTGAACTGTAAAGAGAAAAAGGAGAAAAGTATGGGACAAAAGAATGAATTATCGAAAGCGGCTTATGTTTTCGATGCAAAGATGCCTCTGAAACAGGCGATTCCACTTGGACTGCAGCATGTTCTTGCGATGTTTGTCGGCAATCTGACGCCGCTGCTGATCATTACCGGTGCGTGCGGCATGGGAAGCGGCAGTGAGTTTGCATCGCTTCAGATTGCTCTGCTGCAGAATGCAATGCTGATTGCAGGAATTGTGACGCTGGTGCAGCTGTTTGCAATCGGACCTGTGGGAGGAAAGGTGCCGATTATCATGGGAACCAGCTCAGGTTTTATCGGTGTGTTTAATAATGTGGCAGCCAGCATGGGCGGCGGCGTTCTCGCCTACGGTGCAATTATGGGAGCTTCCATTATCGGTGGTATTTTTGAGGGAGTGCTGGGATTTATGCTGAAGCCCCTGCGCCGTTTCTTCCCCTCTGTTGTGACGGGTACGGTGGTGCTTTCTATCGGACTTTCCCTGATTTCTGTCGGAATCAATTCTTTTGGCGGCGGAAATAATTCCAGTGATTTCGGTTCGGTGGAAAACCTGCTCCTCGGTCTGCTGGTGCTGGTGGTGATTATTGCCCTGAAGCACGGGACAAAGGGACTGACAAGCTCATCCTCCATCCTGATCGGAATTATTGTCGGATATATAGCAGCTTTTCTCATGGGGCTTGTACTTCCACATACAGGAGTAACGGCAGACGGTGTGGAATACACGAAAGCATGGGTGCTGAACTGGGATAAGGTGAAGTCTGCATCGTGGTTTGCAATTCCTCAGATTATGCCGGTGAAGGTTGTTTTTGACTGGCGTGCCATTCTGCCGGTGCTGATCATGTTTGTGGTCACAGCGGTGGAAACAGTCGGAGATATTTCCGGAGTTATCGAGGGCGGTATGGAACGCGAAGCCACAGATGGAGAACTTTCCGGCGGCGTAATCTGTGACGGTCTGGGATCTTCCTTTGCGGCACTGTTCGGTGTGCTGCCAAATACTTCCTTCAGCCAGAATGTGGGACTTGTCACCATGACAAAGATCGTGAACCGCACAGCACTTGCCAGCGGAGCCGTATTTCTGATTCTCTGCGGACTGATTCCGAAGCTTGGTGCGATCGTTTCCATCATGCCTCAGTCTGTACTGGGCGGCGCGGCGGTTATGATGTTTTCATCTATCGTGCTGAGCGGTATCCAGCTGATCACACGGGAGAAGCTGACACCGAGAAGTCTGACAATCGTGTCGGTAGCTCTTGGCATCGGCTATGGAATGGGTGCAAACAGCACGATTCTCCACGCAACACCGGAGTGGGTGCAGCTGATTTTCGGCGGTTCAGGAATCGTTCCGGCGGCTCTGGTGGCGATCATTCTGAATATTGTCCTGCCTGAGGAAGAAAACGCATAGAAAGAAGCACAGAAAAAGCGTGAAAACAAAACCGTAAAAATAAAACGGGAAAATAAAACAGGAAAATAAGGTAATAAAAATAAAAAGCTGCTGTATGAAACAGATAAAAGGAGCGGTATGTTCCGAAAAACATGTCCGGCAATCTGTTTGCGTACAGCGGCTTTTACATTGCAGACAGAAGTTGTTTCAGTATTTCTGCGGCACGGCGTCATGCTGTGCGATGTAACAGAGCATCTGCAGCGCTTCCGGGGTATCGACATCAAGAAGCTCATATCCGTACTTGGCCTCCACTGTGCGGACAAGCTCCCGGTGACGGCGTACTACTATATTTCCGCCGCAGTCGGGGGGCAGTGTCAGCAGCTCTGGAAACACCGATTTTGGAAAAAGGACAGGGCTGCCAGGGGTACGGTCTTTGGAAAGACGGTATATACAGTCGGGATTCAGGCGGAAAGCTTCGATCAGAGCGTGGATACTGTCTGAGGAAACCAGAGGCTGATCCGCCTGAAAAAAGAGACAGCCGTCAATGGGCGTACAGCCTGGGGCGAGCAGCGCTTCCAGACCGATCCGTATGGTATCACTAAGCAGCGGCTGATTGTGGAGGATACACGGGACACCGAGCTCTGAACAGAGACGGTGTATCCCGGAATATCGTGTCACCGCCAGGCAGGCGGAAGGCAGCACGGCAGATACTGTCCTTAATATGGATGTGACCAGGGGCTGGCCGCAGAAATCGGCAAGCAGTTTATTGTCGGAGAAATCTGCGGATTGCTGGCGGAGGTCTGCAGGCAATCTGTTGTCGGAGAAATCTGCGTGCTGCCCGCGGAGGTCTGCAGGCAATCTGTTGTTGGAGAGATCTGCGGGCTGCCCGCGGAGGTCTGCAGATAACCTGTTTCGAGAGTCTTTGTGGACTGCGGCGCGGAATCGGCTTCCACTGCCGGAGGCCATGATGATTCCGACGACGGATGGAGTATGGTCAGATATATCGGTATAGTTCATGGTAATAGAGTCCTTCACTGATAGTATGATAGTTATGAATTGTATCAAATGGCTGATTTTTGTGCAAGAATTTAATACATGGAAAATAGCTGTTTGTATATCCATATGCAGTAATCTCTGTTATAATAGAAGAAAACATTTTAATCGAATCAGGCAAGTAGCGAAGCGGATTGCGAATATCCGCTTGACAAGAGTTCAGCAGTAACAGTGGAATTTCTTCATACGGCACCCGGCAACTTATAAGTTGATTATTAAGCTGATTTTTGATAAAATACAGTAATAGAAAGCAGGTGGTTGTATGAATGAAAAACGCTTGGCGGAATTAAGCAGAAAAATAGAATCGCTTCCAAAAGGAAATATTACAAGAAAAAAAATACGTAATAAATCCAGAATGTATCTTCAGTGGAGTGAAAA
>SFEV01000119.1 GCA_004557975.1 Lachnospiraceae bacterium | reverse complement strand
CGCTAACCGGCAGCACAGGCCTGTCTGCTGCAGCATAGCGTATGTATCCCGCCGCATGGCTACGCCCTTATCGGCAAAAACATTCCAGGCACTGCCGCCGAACTGCATGGACACACCGTTGATGCTGTACGATGACAGGACACTTGCGATCATATCTGCGTTTTCGGTTTCAAAGTCTGCCTGCTGACACACCACTTCCCGGATGATCTCCTGCTGATACTCCGTGAGGCTGGAAAAGCCCCGGCCTACAATGCGGTTGAAGGTCAGGGCATCCACATGCCTGGAAGCCTGCCGGAGTGCTTTTTCAAGCTGGCCTTCCGGAATCAGTTCACCGGGATACTCATTTTTATAGTATTCCGGTGTAGCGTAAGCTTCATAAGCCATATCTTTCCTCCGATCAGGCGACTTCTGTAGTGTCAACATCTACATAGATGCTGTCGATCTTTCCGTCACGGCCATTCGGGAACACGAACACATCGGAGAAAGATCTGTTCTGATACAGATATCCATCTCCCTTTGTATGTCCGCCCGGCTCGAAGTAGTAGATGCTGTTGATCTTTGGAACGGTCTTGCATGTCTGTCCACAGGCTACAAGAACATTGATCTTGTGTGCACCGGTTACAGCTTCTTTCTTCTTCAGTGGAGCAAATCCACCGCCTTCCGGCTCCCAGTCGAACGCATCATAGAAACGCTCATCATCAATAACTTCCATGATTGGTACGCCGTCAATCTCTGTTACCCTGGTTTCGATCCCCATGCCGCCTTCTGCGATCTGGGTCATCTCGATCTTACGGGTGAACTCTGTGGACTGCTCCAGGGCGTCCATGATCTGGCTGGTCACATACATGATCAGGGATCCGTTTGCTTTGTATCTTCTGAGCTTACCTTTCGCAAGGATATCTTTCAGCATTCCAAATACTTTTGCTTTTGTATATGTGGAAGCGGCTGTGGATCCATGATAGCCCTCTGTCTTCTGTGCTGCCTGGGCAACCTTGGAGAAGAACAGAGCATCTGTTTCCGGAACTACCCATGTCTGTTCGAACACTCTGGAAATGTTCTGGATGGATGCTGTGGCGTTTGTCTCATCCACGTCCGCTTTATCTACCATGAACTCCACATCACGGTCATGGGTTAATGTGTACGGTACATCTGTCTGAGCGTATGTACCTTTGTTCCATCCACCTTCACGGCTGTGATTCTTGTAACCGGATGTACTCATCTGGGTGAAATGGAATGTTTTTGCGTCCAGCCATCTTACATTGCTGGTCACAAACGGAGACGTCAGGGTTCCCTGCATCAGGATCTCAAGGAGCTCCGGGCTCCACTGTTCTGCATAGTTTAATGCCATGTCTTATACCTTCTTTCTGTAGTGTGGTGTCCGAATCGGACACTTCTTAATTGTTGAAACGGTTCCATCGTTTTGTTGGCACTGCTGTCTGGTTTGCGGTTGTCTGCTGCGGATGCTGTGCCGGATTGCCGCCGGTCCCGATCTGTGTGAACCCGGTCTTTCCGTCTGCCTGGGGCTTCAGGGCCGGAACATCTTCCAGTACTGTGTTCAGTGCTGTTTTCAGTGTTTCTTCATTGATCTTCCCATCCTGTCCTACTACCTGGCTGAGATCAGCCATCTTCAGGACATATGGGATCGTTTTTGCGTCAAGTCCCAGTGATACCGCCATCATGGTAGCTGCTGTTTCAACTTTCGCCGTCTGAGCTGCTGCCTGGGCTGCTGTCAGCTGATTCTGGGTCTCTGTAATCTGGTTCTGCATTCCGACCACATCTGGCTGGTTGGCCGCTTTCTGTTCCTTAAATGCAGATATCGCCTGCTCCACTTCCTGCTGAGAAAGTCCTTGCTGTTTGAAATATGCTTTCAGTGCTGTATCTTCCTTTGCGGCAAGCGTTCCATCCAGCATCTGCTGGATTTTTCCATAATCAATCGCTGGTGGTGTTTGCGGATTATTCTGAGGCGCATTCTGTGGAGTAGTGTTGTTCTGGGTTCCTGTACTGCTCTGTGTTCCTGTGTTATTCTCTGCCATTTCTGGGCTCCTTTCCATTTTGAGAGTGTCGCTCTTGTTTCATCCATTTTCATCAGTGTCACTGGCCACGCACCTTTTCATGTCGTGTCGTGTTTGGACATAAAAAATAAGGCGTTTCACCCTACGCCTCAACGGGAGATTCCGGATCACTGCCTTCCTGATCTATGATCTCTTTCG
>SFEV01000118.1 GCA_004557975.1 Lachnospiraceae bacterium | reverse complement strand
ACCGCTATTTTTCAGCCTGCAGCATCTCCTGCAGATGATCCAGAAGAAACCGCTGGGCCTCCTCGGAATAGAAGACCGCCCGATAGGTTCCGTACTGGCCTTGCCGGAGCATGGCAGACAAGCCGAGTTTCTCCCCCATGGCCGTTGGAAGACGTTGGGATTTGCCGTCTGCGTCTGCCTGTTTCGTCATAAAACCTTTCTGAATTAACCATCCGGTAATCGTCGTTGTCTTCAAACGCTTCCGGTCCGGGTCGTTGATCGCATTCATAATGAGGTCAACAAACTGCGTGATCCGGATTGGCTCCTGTGACGGATTCACACGCCGCAGTTCTTCATCCGTGATAAAAAAGTCTTTTTGGGAAATACTGACAACCTTGCCGCCGTTCGCAATTACCTGATCCAAAATCCCGGACACATAGAAAAAGCATCTCGCCAGCCGGACATTGTTCAGCACGGAGTCCTCAGGCATTTCCTGATCCGAAATCGGATCGATCCCCTGGGCCAGCTTTTCCATGTACATCTTCGCCCGCTGCATAATCTCCAGTTCTGTCATTTCTTTTGCCCCAACTTTCTCGTGTGAATGTTCTTTACGATTTCAGCATTATTTTCCTTTTCCGCAGCAGTTTTTTACTTTCTGCCGCTGCCGCAGGGACATGAGGTATTTCGGGAGGGAGTTCCGGAAACAGTTTACGGGGCAGGAGTCGGCGTCGCGTCGTCAAACAGGGAAATTTGCCCGGCGATTGGCAGAATACGGGCCAGCTCAGCCGGGGTGTAGCCACGATTGATACATTTCCGGGAATGATTATTGAGTTCCTGATACAGGGAAAGGAACGAATTCAGCTCCGTTTTGCTTTCAAACTGAAGACCGTCCTCTGCCAGAATATCGAGAATATCGTCTACCGCAAGGTCTAAGGCAATCATTTCCTGCAAATCAAAAAGAATCGTTTCCGCATCGCTTTGAGATTCTGTCACAGAAAGAAGGAACTGACGCATCTGCTTGACCTGTACGGTTTTGGGAAAATAATTTGGATTTGCATAGCGGAGAAATTCCGCCTTGGGAAGAATACAATACGGTTTCTCTCCCTGAAGCTGAACAAAGGCATAATAATCATTAATGTCCGTTTCATAAACATACTGGGCAACAATTTCCCAATCCAGCGGATCGTCCATTGGAGCATGCTGCTTCAATGCCTCACAGTTCAGGATTGAAAACAACCGATACTGATGGCGAAGGATTTCCGCGATTTTCAAAAAAAGATCCGTAGATATGGGTTTATTGTGCTTATTATATATTTCCAGGAGCTTTCTGAGAGGAATTACGCCATACAATCTTGCGGCAGCGTCACAGTATTCCATAATATCAAGGGCTTCATCAATTGAAATCGGCAGCTTTTCAAATTCCTCCAAAGCAACCGAGAGGGGATAAAGTCTGGGGAAACCTTCATAATCGAAATCCGGCCACAGTTCGTCATCCTCGCCCAAATCCGGAAGCCTACAATCCTGCTCCGTCTGCGGCTTCTTTTCCTCCGGGGGTATTCCCTGGGGATGTAAGACCTCGATCAATTCCCAACCATCCTCATCCCAGTCATCACAGGGCGGATATTGCTCCGGTGATTCCCCCACGCTTCGGATGACAACCGGGATATCCGTTTTTTCATCCAGCTCCCTGAGTACTCTGCACTGAAATAGCCATTCATCTCCAAAGTCAAACAGATACAAAAATTTCTTTCCTTTCACCAAACCGGCCCGCTGTAGGGAATACTTTTTTGTCAGACGGTCAGATGGCTCCGATTTGTGAGCGACAAACATATCCCACCGGCTCCACCGTTTATTATCCATAAAGAAGGCATGCAGGTGGTCGTCGTCAAACTGGAATGCCGCTAAAATTGCCTTGTGAAGCCGATACAGCGTGGCATCCGCGCTGATCTGAATATGTCGGTAGCATCCGGTTCCAAGGGATACACTGATTACGAAGCTTTCCATAGTAGCTGTCCTCTCTATCCAGTTCGTAAGTTCTTTCTGTATTTATCCTACCATTCATTCCGCCGTCCGTCAAGTTTGTTATATCCATGTAAAAAACTTGTTTTGTAACTATTCAGTTGTGGTAGAGAGTTTCACGTAAATGATCGTTTGTGCTCCGAAGGTTGCTGTGAACGTACAAGGCTCCCTCTGATGAGGGAGCTGTCGCGAAGCGACTGAGGGAGAGAACATGTTCCGTCTTTTCCCGTATTTA
>SFEV01000017.1 GCA_004557975.1 Lachnospiraceae bacterium | reverse complement strand
AAATAAACTCAAAATATTGAAACCCTTGCAATTATTTTACCACATAAGGAACAGAAATTCAGTATTTTCAAGCTTTTGACTATTAATCAGCAGACACTATTTATTTTTCTCCGGGAGTATATCACCCGGAAAAGAAAAAAGTCAAGAATTTAATTTCGTACATGAATCTTATGCCTCATCCAGAATCCTCTGCACATCTTCGACAGACACTTCTGCCTGCCGTGCAATTTTCTCCGAAGAGAGACCTTTTGCATGCAATTTCCATATCAGAAGCTGATACTCAAGAGAACGGGTATTTTCTTCCATCCTTCTTGTTTATTCTTCCAGCTCTTCCATCCTTTCTGGATCTCCTGAGACGCAGAAGCTGAAACGGAATCAGGACAATGAGCTTCCGGTCATCCAGCTCCTGCATGGATTTCTCCAGATATTTATATACCGGAACCTTGTATGTAAAAGTTCCCTGCGTTCCAAAACTGATCCTGAGAGAATATTCATCGGGAAAGCTACCAGCAAGTAATCTGTTGTTTCTGCTTTCAATCCATGATACAATTCATTCAGATACCAGGGTCTGAGTTCTGAATGCACGCCGCGTCTGCACAGCAATGAAAGAATGAAATACTGACCCTCCGGAACATAATCAGGAAGTGAGGCAGCTGATCATGATTACTGACAGTGCTTTTTCAACTGAAGATGCGCACTCTGTCCTGCGCCTTCTGCAGGAGGATGATATGATGCGCTTTCCGTCCTTTCCCGAAGTATTCGGACAGCTGGAATGGAAATGCTGCAATGTCATGGACAGTGCCCTCGGAACAGACGGCATCCATCTTTTTTTTCATCCTGACAATGTCTGCCAGAGCTTCCTGAAAGATTCTGATTTTCTGCGCAGAGCATTTCTTCATGCGCACATTCACTGTCTCTGCCTCCACATGATTCAGGGTATGATGGTGAGTCCGGATGTGTGGGATATCTCCTGTGATCTGTCTGCCGGCCTGATGGAGGAGCTTCTGTATGGCAGGCAGGAGCTTTCAGCTTCACTGCAAAGAGTTCTCCGGACTGTTGACACTGTACTGCTTTCTGAAGCGGAGCGTTCACTCTGCTTTCACGCCCTGACCCGTCTGAAAAGCTCCGGATGGCTCGACGCATCATCTTTCCCGGCACTGTTTCCTGTCTGCCCGCAGCTTTTGGAGTATGGCAGATCATGTGCTTATGATTCCCACACGTTCTGGTTTCGACAGCTCTCTGAAACTGCCGGGAATGTATCCAGTCCGGAAATGCAGTGCAACGGAAATGGAGCAATGCATCACTCTGGCCTTACAGCGAGTCAGATTGGTGAGCTGGAAAAGCTTCAGAAGCGCTGGAGCAGGATCCGCCCGAAGCTTCCGCAGTCTTCAGGCATGGGCAAACACGGAACTTCCGGAGGTACCGTCTCTGAAAAAGTGGATCTGAAACAGCAGGATTCCATGGACTACCGGCAATTTCTGCGGCGCTTCGCTGTACCCCGCGAGGAAGCCCTGACTGACATGGATGCCTTTGACTACATACCCTATTATTATGGACTGGCATGTTACGGAGACGAAATCGCTGCATACAACGCATCCAGGACAGACTCTTCCGCAACCACATCTGAATGCCTGCATACAGCCACATCAGACTGCCTGCGCGCAGCCGGATCAGAATATACTTCCGGGCAGGTGATTTTTCCCGTGGCACACCCGCTTCCTGCCAAAGGCATTCCTTTTATTGAACCGCTGGAATACCGGGAAGTCAACCGACTCGATGAGCTGGCCATCGCGATCGATACTTCCGGTTCCTGCTCAGGCAGGATTGTGCGTCGCTTTCTGGAGGAGACGTGGAGTATTTTAAGGCAGCGTGAAAATTTTTTTGCCAGAATGCGTCTGCATCTGATCCAGTGCGACTCCATGATTCAGGAGCACCGGATTTTTACAAGCATAGAGGAATGGGAAGATTATCTTCCGGATATCCGGATTCTCGGCCAGGGGAATACAGATTTTCGTCCCGTATTTGAATATCTGGAAAAACTGATCCATAAAAAAGAGATTCGCCATCTCCGGGGACTGCTGTATTTTACAGACGGAGACGGCATCTTTCCGGTGAGAGCGCCGGCCTGGGATACTGCCTTCGTCTTTCTGAATGACCAGACGGAAAAGCATGCAATTCCTGCCTGGGCGATCCGGCTGAATCTCCATCTGCCGGATGAACTTTAAATTAAATATATAAGGAGACTGACTTATGAACATCCGTGACGCGAAACAGGAAGTTATCCACACAATCCTCGCATACACTGCAAAAAATGAGTGGGGAGGCTATGAAATTCCTCCTCTCAGACAGCGGCCTCTTCTTCTGATCGGCCCGCCCGGCATCGGCAAAACAGCCATTATGGAGCAGGCTGCCGCTGCCTGTGGAATCGGTTTTGTTTCCTATACAATGACGCACCACACGCGGCAGAGCGCAATTGGTCTTCCGTTTATTGAGCGTGAGGTATTTGAAGGACGGGAGTGTGCCGTCACGGAATACACCATGAGTGAGATCATCGCATCCGTTCTGCACTGCATCCGGGACAGCGGCTGCCGGGAAGGACTTCTCTTTCTCGATGAGATCAACTGCGTCTCAGAGACACTGGCTCCCGCCATGCTGCAGTTTCTGCAGAATAAAACCTTCGGAAACCACCGGCTGCCGGACGGATGGGTGCTGGCTGCAGCCGGAAATCCCCAGGAATACAACAAATCCGTGCGAGAATTCGACATTGCCACACTGGACCGTCTGAAATATATCGAGGTGGAATCTGACTATGATGCATGGCGTCCATATGCACTGGAGCGAAACGTACACGGCGCGATTATTTCCTACCTCGACATGCACCGGAACAGCTTCTATGTGCTGGAGCAGACGTATACAAAACGTTCCTTCGCCACCGCCCGAGGCTGGGAGGATCTCTCCTGCCTTTTATTCCAGTATGAAAAGCTGCAGCTTCCCGTCACTCCTGATCTCGTGGGGCAGTATCTCCATGTCAGTGAGCTGGCACATGATTTTTCAGGATATTATCAGCTGTTTGAAGCACACAAAAAGGTAATTCCCGTCCCTGCCATGCTGGAGGGTGATCAGGCTGCTACCGATATATGCCGTAAAATCGTATCAGAAAGTCCCTTTGATGAAAAACTGTTTCTCGTGCACCTGATGCTGTCTTATCTGGGAGGATGTCTGCAGGAGCAGGCTTCTGCTGCGAGACAGGCAAAGCTTCAGACTGATCTGCTGGATCGCCTGCAGCGGTTCCAGAAGCAGCAGAGAATTGCAGAACTCTCCGATGCGATGAGCGCGTTTCTGAAAAAAGAACGGGAGGTACTGGCTGTCAGAAAGGAGCATGGCCTGTCCTCTGAGCGCGAAATACAGGAAATGCAGCAGGCTTTATATGAGCTGCAGACAAATTTTTACGAGTATAAGGCGAACCAGAGCGGACATATAATAAATCAGAATATATGCGGAGAAGATCGGAATCTTTATGAAGAAATACGAAATGCGGTTCTGGAACGTGAAAAAGCACTTGCACTAAATACCGCACATCTCCTTGAAATGACGGAACGTGGAGTGTCTCTGCTTGCGGAGTCTGACGGCCCGGAATTTACACTTTTTCTTTCCTCCCTGTTTCAGAATCCTCTCGCCTGCGAATTTTTCAGGAAAAACCCGAGCCCTCTGTGTGAACAGTACCGAAAACGGCTGAATCTTCAGACACGGGAAAAGGAGCTGCGGGAAAAGCTTCTGAATAATGACAGAAAAAAATAAAGCGAAAAAAACCACCGGAAGCCGGGCATCACGCCTTTCTTCCGGTGGTTTTATTGAATTTTAAAAAGTCAGGCTCCTATATCTGCGTTCTTTATTTCCGCAGCCATACCATCATCTCATTCTCGCCTCTGTTTGCCCACGCATAATACGGAATCAGCGTAAGCTCAGCAGCTTCATACTCTTCCGGCTGATATTCATGGTACAGTCCCTCTGCAGGAGTTTTCTGCACCTTCTTCTCTGCCTTCACCACAATCGTCGGAAATGTCTGTCCTGCAATCGTTACTGTTCCCTCACTCACTGGCTCTCCCGGAAGCACTCTGTGCAGATGCAGGTTTGCCCCATTATCTGCTTCCTCGGCACAATAAACAACCGGTCCTTTTGCCACGGCAACTTTTCCGATATTTTCGCGTACCCGGTCGTCCGCCTGGAAAAAGCGCGGTATCATCGGGAATTCAAAGCTTACCGTATCCCCCTTCTGCCATGTTCCCTCCAGATACAGGTATCCGTTTGCTTCACTTCCGGAAAGATGCTCCGGCACCTGAATCTTCCGGCCGCTGCACCAGCCCGGTATGCGGACAGCCAGCTTCACCGGCACTCCCGCTTCACCTTCATACGTCACAGTCACCTTTCCGTTCCACGGAAATCCGGACTCAACGGCAAATACAGCTTCTGAACCGTTTACCTGCTTCGTAACAGTCCCCGCCATATGAAGATGCATGAAAAGTGTGTCTTCCGACTCTGTATAAGCATAAGCAGGTACGGAACTGATCATTCTCGCAATGTTCGGCGGGCAGCATGCACAGCCAAACCATTTCTGTCTCACCGGTTTTACGTGGAATTTCCGTTCATCCTTATGGCATGCTTCCGGAAGCACCTCCAGAGGATTGACATAGAAAAAGCTCTTTCCGTCGAGATTCATACCGGAAAGCACTGTGTTGTAAAGTGCAAGTTCCATCACATCCGCGTATTTTGCGTGGACCTCCTTTTCCAGCATTCTTCTCGCCCAGAAAATAAGTCCGATGGAAGCGCATGTCTCCGCATAAGCTGTATCGTTGGGCAGGTCAAAAGGAAATGAAAATGCCTCTCCGATATGAGTTCCGCCGATTCCTCCGGTGATATACAGCTTTTCTCTCACGGTACTGTCCCAGAGACGACAGCATGCATTCCACAGTTCCTCGTCACCGGTCAGTCTCGCCACATCTGCCATGCCGGAGTACAGATACACGGCGCGGACAGCGTGTCCCACTGCCTCGTCCTGGTCACGAACCGGACGGTGGGCCTGATTGTACTGATATCGCTCTCCCGGTGTCTTTTCCTCCGGATGTTCCTCATTGTCCCAGTAGTACGGCTGCTTTCCTCTCTCATCCACAAAAAAGCGTGCCAGGTCAAGATAACGCTTCTCCCCCGTCACCTCATACAGGCGTACAAGCGCCATCTCCGCAATCTCATGTCCCGGATAGCCTTTGCATTTTCCCTCGTCGGAGCCGAAACAGCTGTCAATATAGTCTGCGAACCGAATGCAGGCATCCAGAAGCTTTCTCTTCCCTGTCGCCTGATAGTAGGCCACAGCGCCTTCTGTCAGATGACCGAAACAGTACAGTTCATGGTAGTCGCGCAGATTCGTAAATATCTTATCCATTCCGTTGATAATATAGTATGTGTCCAGGTATCCGCTCTCATGCTGTGCGGCACAGACAATATCAATGGCCTCATCCGCCGTCCTCTCCAGCTCATCATCCGGATGATTCATCAGAGAATACGCAACTGCTTCAATCCATTTAGAAAAGTCACTGTCCTGGAAAACAAATCCATAAAATTTGTCCTCCGGATGCTCCGGATCCTCCGGCAGAGCCTCAAAGCCGCGAAATGTATAAAGCGGTTCCTCAAAGGCCGAACCCTTTTCACGCTTCTCCGCCATCAGCTTTCCTGCAATCCTGAAATTTCGCATGCAGAAGCTGGGTGTCGCACCCTCCACACGGTCATTGAGCATATCCCACTCATAAGGGATCACTTCTTTTCTGACCAGCTCCATCTGGTTTTTCCAGAAGCCGTCGGTCGCCTTAAAATTGCGCAAAGAAATTGGTGTGTTGTCCATTTTGTTTCCCCCTCTGTTTTATTCTTTTTTCACATATCTGTTCAGTACCTTCACAGATACGATTCGCAAACCCATAAAAATCGGCTGCCCCTGGAATTTCTGCTCAGAAGACGATTCCCGGGACAGCAGCTGCATGAACTGCCGTTAATACACAGTATATTTTATTTCCCTGCAAAATAAAATGGACATTATACGACAAATCATGTATAATTCGGCAAAAGGAGTATAAAAGGAGACACCATGATCTATTTTTCAACGCAGGGCACACGTACTGTCACTCTCGGCAGCGTCAACTACAGCCCGGAAGGCATCTTCCATCCTGACCGCATCATGGCGGAATACGATTTTCTGTATATGCAGAGCGGATCCTGGGATATCTGGGAGGACGAAAGCTGCTACCATATCGAAAAGGGACAGCTGCTGATTCTCGAACCTGGCCGCAGGCATTACAGTCTGGAAAAATGCAGCCCGCACATGCGAAACATGTATGTCCACTGCACTGCTCTTCCAGGGGACAGAACGGATGTGCAAAACTCGAAGCATACACCAGACAGAGCCGTAACTGCGGTACCGGATGCGCTGTACATGCCGGATCAGACGGAGCCGTCAGACGGACTTTACATACGGAAAGTAACAGACTGCACACAGAATCCTCAGATTGAACAGCTCTTCCTGCAGATGATTGAGACATTGTGGTCACGACCTGCGCATGCTGATTTCCGTCTCAGTTCCCTTCTGAATGTTCTGCTGACGGAGCTTGCCGTCTCAGAAGGCGGCACCCCGCAGACTGACTCAGTAGTAAAAGATATCATTCATCAGTTCTGCTGCGATACATCCCGTTTTTTCACTCCCCAGGAGCTGGCAGACCAGTACAGGATCAGTGTGCGTTCTTTAAGCGGCCGTTTCAAAAAAGCTATGGGAATCTCAATCCACCAGTACCAGCTCTCTCTGAAGCTGAATCTGGCTCACGAGCAGCTCCGTCTCTACCCGAACCGGGTCCTGCGTGATATTGCGCTGAGTCTGGGATTTTACGACGAATTTCATTTTTCGAGACTGTTCAAAAGACAGTTCGGGTATCCGCCGTCATACAGGAAATGAGAACAGAATACAGATCGGCTGTACTTTTATTCAGACGTATGGCTGAAATTAAATGAAAGGTGAGAAGCTCATGAATAAAAACTATTTTGCACCATTCCCGCCCATGGGCTGGAACAGCTATGATTACTATGATACCACCGTAACGGAAGAAGATGTCAGAGCAAACGCCGACTACATGGCAGCACATCTGAAAATGTATGGATGGGAATACATTGTCGTCGATATTCAATGGTACGCCCACAAAGCAGGCTCCATGCGCGACAGATTCCAGTATATTCCCTTTGCACCGGTGGAGACAGATGAATACTCCCGTCTCCTTCCTGATCCGGAACGGTTTCCATCCTCCAGAGATGGAAAGGGATTTGCGCCTCTGGCTGAATATGTCCACAGTCTGGGACTGAAATTCGGAATTCATATCATGCGTGGCATCCCGCGTATCGCCGCACACACACACGGAACAATCAAAGGAAGCAGTGTAACTGCCGACATGGCAGCTGACCCATCGTCCATCTGCCGCTGGAATCCGGATATGTACGGCCTGCGCGACTGTGAAGCGGGGCAGGCCTATTATGACTCCCTGCTTGAACTGTACGCATCGTGGGGCGTCGATTTTATCAAATGTGACGATATCTGCAACGTAAATAACACAAGTCCTCACGGTGAGCACGCGTACGATGCACGTCATGAGATTGAGATGATTGCAGGGGCGATTCAGAAGTGCGGACGTCCCATCGTCCTCTCCCTCTCCCCGGGGCCCGCCCTGATTGAACAGGCGTGGCATTATGAGAAGTACGCCAATATGTGGCGTATCACCGATGATTTCTGGGACAACTGGAAGCTTCTGAAAAATATGTTCCACCGCTGCGAGCTGTGGCAGAATCACGTCCGTGCGGGCTGCTATCCCGACTGTGATATGCTGCCTCTCGGAAAAGTCGGCAGAGGATTCGGTGAGGAGCGCAGTACCTTATTTTCCCCGGATGAACAGCGCACCATGATGACACTGTGGTGTATCTTCGGTTCTCCGCTGATGCTTGGCGCAGAAATGCCCGGATTGGATGAGGAGACCCTGGCTCTGCTGACGAACCGCGAGGTCCTCGGCCTGCTGCACCCGGACTGTCACAGAATCCAGATCCGTCTGGATGACACACAGGCCGTCTGGAAGTCGCAAAACCCGGCAGACCGGTCCACGTATACCGCACTGTTTAATCTCTCAGATGATGTATGTACTGTTTCTGTATCCCTTGATGAACTGGATATCGAGAATCAGAATGTATCCCTGAAAGAGCTCTGGACAAAAGACGTGACTGTCAGCCGCAATGGCATTATTGAAACGATGCTGGCGCCCCATGCATGCGCACTGTACCGGATTGACAGATCCTGACCTGCCTGAAGACGTACGCACAGACTTATACAGGGCTGCTGCAGGAGATTATTCCCCTGCGGCAGCCCCGTTGCTTTTTATCCTTATGCCTTTCCCCTCGTCTCATCGATCATATACAGCAGCGCATTGCAGATACATGCCGCAATATTGCTTCCGCCCTTTCTTCCGCGCGCAACAATGTACGGTACATCGGTCTGCATAATCAGCTCCTTCGACTGTACCACATTGACAAAGCCAACCGGAACACCGATGATCAGCTCCGGGGAAAGTTTTTTGTCCTGAATCAGTTCGTAAAGCCGCACAAGCGCCGTCGGTGCATTGCCGATGGCAAAAATCAGTTTCCGGTCGAGAGAGGCAGCTTTATCCATACTCACGGTTGCCCTGGTCGTCCCGTTTTCCTTCGCCATCCGTGCCACATCCTCATCCGACATAAAGCAGAATACCTCTCCGCCGAAGCGTTCCAGCACCTTTTTATTGATACCCGCCTTTGCCATCTGCGTGTCTGTCACAATGCATGCTCCTTCTTTCAGTGCCTCAATCGCCTTTTCCACTGCCCGTTCAGAAAAACAGAGATTATCTGCATAATCAAAATCAGCGCTGGTGTGAATGCATCGCTTCACAATCAGCTCCGTTCCCGGCACAAGTTTTTTATCTCCCAGCTCCTCCGTAATGATCTCAAAGCTTCTGGCTTCGATCTCCATCGGCTTTACATTTTCCAGTTCAACTTTCATACACTTACCTCTTCTCCTGCATACTGCTGTTGCATTGTTATCCGGTTCAGATTCCCTGCTCCAGAATTTCATATATCCTTTCCATATCGAGATGTCTGCGCAGCTCTGATGCCAGCAGGTCATACTGACTTTCTTTAAAGGCAGCAAAATCAACTCCCTGCATCGCACTGACATCAATACCTTTTTTCTGTCCGATGAGACGGATCATTGCCGCCGCAGTCTCTTCCCGGTCAAATACGCCGTGGACGTATGTACCACAGACATTCTTCCTATATGCGCCGTCTTCTTTTTCTGTCCTGCTGACACTGTCTCTGATCTGTGTGGATGGCTTCGCATCTCCCTTCAGAACCGTCTCTCCCATATGGATTTCATACCCCTCCAGCCTCGTACCGGAAAGCGGGGACAGATCCCCGTCCAGCATGCCAAAGGTTCCTGATACACGTGTCCTCGTCTTATTCTCTGCAAACACTGTATCCATGGGAAGAAGCCCCATACCGCGCATGGTTCCTCCGGCTTCCACGCCGCAGGGATCACTCAGTGTTTCCCCCAGCATCTGATAGCCACCGCAGATTCCGAAAATAAATGTTCCCTGTGAAGCTTTTTTCAGAATTGCTGCCTCCATGCCGCTCTCACGCATCCAGCGCAGATCCTCCATCGTGTTCTTCGTTCCGGGCAGAAGAATCATATCGGGATTCTGCAATTCATCGGGACGTTTTACGTAGCGCAGAGAAACTCCGGGAATACTTTCCAGCGGATTGAAATCGGTGAAGTTGGATATCCGCGGCAGACGGATCACCGCAAGGTCTATGAGACCAACCTCCTGCTTTCTGTCAAACCGCTCTGTCAGACTGTCCTCATCCTCCAGCGAAATCTGCATGTACGGAGCGACACCTACCACAGGAATACCGCTTTTTTCCTCCAGCATCCGGATTCCCGGATCGAGAATAGTCTTGTCTCCCCGGAATTTATTGATGATCAGTCCTTTGATCATGGCCCGCTCATCCGGCTCCAGCAGCTCCACCGTGCCAATCAGCTGTGCGAACACGCCGCCCCTGTCGATGTCACCTGCCAGAAGCACCGGCGCTTTCGCCAGCTTTGCCATTCCCATATTTACGATATCTTCATCCTTCAGATTAATCTCCGCGGGGCTTCCGGCACCCTCAAGGACAATAATATCATTTTCACCGGCCAGTTTATCGAATGCTTTCATAATATCCGGAATCAGTTTTTTCTTATACTTAAAATAATCCCGGGCGCTCATGGTCCCGAGTACTTCTCCGTTCACAATCACCTGGGAACCGATATCGTTGGTCGGCTTCAGCAGGACAGGATTCATCAGAACAGATGGCGCAATCCCGGCTGCCTCCGCCTGCATGACCTGAGCGCGTCCCATCTCCAGGCCTTCCTCCGTGATGAAGGAATTCAGAGCCATATTCTGAGATTTAAAGGGTGCAACCCTGTATCCATCCTGCCGGAATATCCTGCACAGACCTGCTGCCAGCAGACTTTTCCCGGCATTCGACATTGTTCCCTGTACCATAATTGTCTTCGCCATTACTCTTTCACCTCCACAGCGTTTGTATACCCGTTACATTTTCTTCTGCACACTGTTTTTCTCATATCTGCACCTTTTATACGCAAGGCAGTTTTCCAGAAACCACCTGGGGATTTCCGGATTGCCATAGTAGTACAGATGAGGAAAGCCTGCCAGCATGCGGTCCGTCCTGTGCATGCAGTCCCAGCCTCTGGTGCTCTCCGGCTTTGACGCATGAAAATCTTTCCCGCAGTCTGTGGAATCAAAGTAGTGAAATTCGTGAGCCGGAATTTTCCCAAAGATATCTCCGGCTTTGCTTTCCAGTGTAATATATCCGAAACGGCTAAGTCTTTCTGTCCTGTATGCCCGTCCCTTTATAACTCCTGCCATCCGGTGGCCGATTCCATCCATATCCTCCATCTCCTCATGGAGATACATAAATCCGCCGCACTCTGCCATACAGGCCATCCCGTCATCAAGGGCCAGCTGCACGGACCGGCGCATGGACCGGTTCTCCTCCAGCACGTGGGCGTGCAGCTCAGGGTAGCCGCCATACAGCAGCAGACCATCCAGATCTTCCGGAAGCTGCCCATCATGAAGAGGAGAAATGTAAACGAGCTGTGCGCCCATCTTCTCCAGCAGACGCAGATTATCTTTATAAATGAAGCAGAAAGCTTCATCCGCCGCAACGCCGACTCTCACCGGCTCCGACAGTCTGTACGCAGACGCAGGATTTGCAAAACTCACATCCGGTAATCCCGGCGCCGTCCGCGCCAGCTCCAGAAGCTTCTCCATATCAAGAGTTTCCTCCAGGACCTGCGCCAGTTGATTCAGTCTCTCCCGCAGACCGTCAATCTCCTCAGGCAGCACAAGCCCCAGATGGCGGCTTTCAATCACACAATCTTTCACCTCCGGGACGTAGCCGAGCACTGTCACCCCCAACTCTTCCTCCACCAGTTTTTTCATCCTCGGATACAGCATGGGCGACATTCTGTTAAAGATCACACCTCTGATCCGGCTGTCCGCCCTGTACTCGAGAAAGCCTTTGATGTAGGCGGCAAGTGACACACTCATGCCCCTGCTGTTTACAATCAGAACGGCCGGTGTATCGGTGACACATGCAAGATCATAGGCGCTTGCCCTGGTCGTCATGCCTCCCACACCGTCATAATATCCCATGACGCCTTCCATCACAGAGATATCGCTGCCCATTGCATTTCTGCCAAGCAGATACCGTGTGCATTCCTCCGTGGTAAAAAATGTGTCCAGATTTGCAGATCTCGTCCCGATCACCCTGCTGTGAAACATGGGATCAATATAATCGGGACCGCATTTGAAGGATGAGACCTGCAGTCCTCTGTTTACCAGCGCCTGCAGAATTCCGCAGGT
This sequence comes from Lachnospiraceae bacterium, assembly GCA_004557975.1. GTDB lineage: Bacteria > Bacillota > Clostridia > Lachnospirales > Lachnospiraceae > Choladousia. The sequence continues at coordinate 63,562 of SFEV01000017.1, read as the reverse complement.
TATCAGAGTTTTTCCGCTTCCGCTGGCACCTGCCGCGAGAAGAATTCTCGGAGTATTCATATATCGGCCTCCTTATCTCATCAGACTGCATGATCGCATTTTGCTTCATGTTCTGTTTCCCTGTCTTTCCCGGGATACTGGCACGTAATAATATAGATCGGATTTTCCCCCATCATCATGTGATACCGTCCCAGCTCCCTGGCACGTGAGACGGTAACCTGCACAATATCCGACTCCATAAAGCGGAAAGTCCGCACTGCCTCCAGCGCCTCCGTCACCGTTTCCAGCGTGATACAGTTGATAACAATCCTCACAGACGGATTCTTCTGAAGCAAAAGCGCAAGAATCTGTCTCAGATTTCCGGAAGAGCCTCCCACAAATGCATGGGTCGGGGCAGGAAGCGGATCCAGGGCTTCCGGAGCCATGCCGTACACAATTTCAAGATTGTCCGCCGCAAATTTCTGCCTGTTTTCCTCCAGCAGATGCACTGCATCCTCTTTTTTTTCAATAGCATATACAGTTCCGCGGTATGCGCGCAGCGCCATCTCTATGGCCACCGACCCGGTCCCCGCTCCCACATCATAACATACAGAATCCTCGCTGAGACGAAGCTTTGACAGGGAGACTGTACGCACCTCCTCTTTCGTCATGGGAGCCTTTCCTCTCAGAAATTCCGCATCACTGATACCGTGGGTTGCGGGAAGCGCGTCTGCACGTTCATTGCAGGCACATACGACGCTGAGAGAATCACCCTCATACTGTTCAAGCTCTGAAGCTGTTTTCACAAATGTTTTTTCATTCGGATAGGAGAGATTTTCCCCGACATACAGCAGTACATCTCCCATCCCATAGGATACAAGTTTTCGTGAAAGCTCTGCCACAGCGGTCTTCGTACCGAGAATCGAAAACACCTTTCTGTTGTGCCGGATCATTACCGGCAGATTGCAGTCCCTTCCGTGAGCGCTGACAATCCTGGCATCATCCCAGGAAAGGCCGATTTTTGCCATAAAATAAGACAGCGATGAAATACCGCACACCATACGTACCTGAATGTCCGGCTGCTCCTCTGTATCCTGAGCAGAATCCTCAGGACTGCGCTCCAGCAGCTGAAGCAGCTTTTTGGCACCGCTGAAAAATCCGATGTCTCCGGAAAATACCACCGCGATATGTTCATACTCTGCGTGTTCCCTGATATACTCCGCAATCACTTCACTTCGGTATTCACAGAAAACCTCATGGTGGGGAAGCCTCGATGCTTCCACCATTCTGGAGGCTCCGATCACCAGCTCCGCTTCCTCCAGAGCTTTCCGGCATTCCTCAGTCCGGGTATTGACTCCTCCCGTACCGATCCCAAGCAGCGTCACCTTCGGCCTTAATGGAAAACCGAACCGCCTGGCCAGCATTTTTCTGCAGGCTCTCACCGTAATTCCCGTTTCCTGAAGCGGTCTTCCGATTACTACGACAGCAGCGCCGCACTCGGCGGCGGCTTCTGTTTTTTCACGGAAGCCTCCGGCAGCACCTGTATCCTTCGTCACAAGCCACTTACAGTCATACTGACGCAGTGTGGCAACATTCATTTCCCTGGAAAACGGTCCCTGCATACCGATCAGGTGCTTCCCCTCAATTCCGCAGAAACGGCAGGTCTCAAGGACAGAAGGCAGTGAAAGCACTCTGGCATACAGCCGGTTTTCATAATCCGGAAGCTGTGTATATGCGGCAAGCTCCTTGCTTCCTGTTGTCAGAAGAATGTTTCCTTCCGTCTTTTTCAGAAATTCCACAGCATCATGCGTGCTGTCAACATACACAATTCCATCCTGTACGCCGTCACTTTCCCGCAGTACGCGCTGGTATGCCACAGAAGCCCTTTCACAGGCACTGCGGATGTTCTCCGTCACCTCAGCCGCGTACGGGTGGGTGGCATCGAGAACCAGCTCCGGTCTCTGCTCCCCAAACAGCGCCTCCATTTCCCCGGCATCCATCCTTCCCGTGCGCACATCCAGATACTCTCCCTGCTCCAGTGATTTACTGCCATATTCCGTCGCGACGCAGGCACAGACCGGAATTTTATTTTCCGCCAGAAAACGGCTGATGGCATATCCCTCCGTCGTCCCGGCAAATACAATCACTCTGTACATGTCTCCTCCACCACTCTGCGTTTACTGTCTTACACGGTATCCCCGCGGCGTAACCATCTTGCCGCCAATCTCCTTCGTCTGGGAATTTCCCACAAATACCGTTGTAAACATATCCACCTTTGTATCACGAAGCTCGGCCAGCGTAAGGACACGCGCGCTTTCTCCCTCCCGCGCGATATTGCTCACAATTCCACACACAGTCTCAGGCGACTTGTACTGCATCATCAGATCACACGCCTTCTGCAGGTAATCGCTGCGTTTTCTGCTGGACGGATTGTACAGGCAGATCACAAAGTCCGCCTGGGATGCACCCAGGAGCCTTGCTTCAATCTTTTCCCACGGTGTCAGCAGATCGCTCAGGCTGATCAGACAGAAATCGTGGATCAGCGGTGCACCGAGAACGGCTGCGCCGCCCGTAGCTGCCGTGACACCCGGAATGATCTCCAGCTCCACCTGCGGATACCGCTCTCCAATTTCATACATCAGTCCCGCCATTCCATAGACGCCTGCATCGCCGCTGCAGATCATGGACACAATTTTGCCGCCTGAAGCTTCTTCAAAAGCCAGCTCACAGCGCTCTACTTCCTTTTTCATCGGTGTCGTCATAAATTCTTTTCCTGCAAAATATTCCTTCACCAGATCAACGTACACCGTATAGCCGATGATGACATCGCTCTCCTCCATGGCACGGATTGCCCTGCCTGTCATCTGATCATAGGCGCCCGGCCCGATTCCAATCACATATATTTTATTCAAAACGAATCCTCCAATCTCTGACTGCCAGCGCCGTCGTCACGCCGCAGCCGCTTTTTTTCTTCTGGAGCAGTGCTGCACATCCGCCGGAAAGCACCGCGCTTCGCTCACAGACGTTGTCCACTCCCGTTGTAGTTTCCACAAATGCTGAGGGGCTGAAGCTTCCCTGCACGTCCCGCAGTGAACAGGCATCGTACGTCAGAAACGGCAGCTTCCACTTCTGCGAAAGCGCCAGAAGCCCCGCCTCATTTTTTTTCAGATCAATACTCGCCATGCAGAAAAGCGCTTCCCGGAAAACAGAATTCTCCTGGAGGCAGGATTCTGCAGCGTGGAAAACAGCTTCTTCTTCTTTGTTTTTCCGGCAGCCGATTCCCAGAGACACAATCTTCGGTACAACATGTACCGTGACAGAAAAGGGGCAGCAGTCGCTGTGTATGCTGACTGCTATGCCGATCCGGGGCCGCAGATTATCCTTCTCACTGCTTCCGTCCCGTCTGCAGAGAATAACCCCGTCCGGCAGTTCTCCGTCCCAGGGAAAATCACTGTAAAATCCGACAGCCTCTCCCGCCAGAAGTGCGGCGGAGACCGCCTTTGCCGCGTTCATCGGAAATATAGCGCAGTCATTCTTCTTTGCAAATACATCGACGGCAAATCTTCTGTGAAGATCGGTGGCTGTCGTAATGACAGGAATGGCTCCCAGGATGTCCGCAGAGAGTGCTGCCAGCTCATTGGCACCTCCCAGGTGCCCGGAGAGCAGAGAAATCACGAATTTCCCGCACTCATCTGCCACCAGCACTGCAGGGTCTGTCTTCTTGCTTTTTACAAACGGTGCAATGCTGCGCACTGCAATCCCGCAGGCCCCGATAAAGATGACAGCGTCGGCACCGCCGTTTTCCGAATCGAACTGTCTCCCGGCCCACTCCGTATGACTCTCACATATGGAATTTTCCAGATATTTGCTTTTCCATTCCAGTGTCACTTCATTTCCCGCACGGCACAAGCCTTCCATCAGCCGCTCTCCGGTCCTCTGCCCGGTTTCACTGAAGCACAGCATGGCAATTTTCATATTTTCTCTGTTTCCCCGCATTCTGCGCCGTTGTTCTCCTGCAGATCACAGGAATCTACGATCTTCGATGCCTGTCTGAATTCCGTCGTAAAGCCGGGATCATACAGTTTTGACCTGTCATAATGTGCGGCCTGCACTGCATCTCCGATAATCATCAGCGCTGTTTTCGTAATATGATTCTCCCGCGCAGTCTCCGCAAGAGTACCGACTGTGCAGATGAATTTTTTCTCGTCCGGCCACGTAGCCTTGTACACAATGGCTGCCGGGGTCTGGGCAGTGTATCCGCCCTCGATGAGTCTTCTGCTCAGCTCCTCGAGCATGCCCGTGCTCAGAAACACGACCATGGTGGCGTGATGTGCCGCAAAGGACTGAATGCTTTCCTTCGGAGGCACAGGCGTACGCCCCTCCATCCTCGTGATAATCACGCTCTGGGAAATATCCGGAAGTGTATATTCCAGATTCAGTGCCGATGCCGCACCGCAGAATGCACTGACTCCCGGACAGGAATCATAGCTGATCCCCCTCTGATCCAGAATATCCATCTGCTCCCGGATCGCTCCGTAAATACACGGATCCCCCGTGTGCAGCCGTACAGTCACCTTTCCCTGCTCCTCGGCGCGCTGCATCACATCAATGACTTCTTCCAGAGTCATCCTGGCACTGTTGTGAATTTCACACGTTTCTTTTGTATAGCCAAGAAGCTCCGGATTCACCAGCGAACCCGCATAAATTACCACGTCCGCCTCCTCCAGATATTTTTTTCCTCTTACCGTAATCAGATCCGGTGCACCCGAACCTGCCCCTACAAAATGTATCATATTCTTCCAGTCTCCTTCTGTATATGATGTCCGGTCGTGAACGACTCACAGCGTCAGACGAATTATCTTTCTTCATTTTCTCCCGGTAAATCGTCCTTCCGAAAACGCTTCAGCATTGTCTCTGCCCCCTCGGTCTGCCCCAGAAGCCCGTGTACATTGGAGAACAGAATCGCCTCCGTCTCGATGGCCCCCTGGCAGCGGTGCTGCAGATAATAGCGGATTCTGCCGGTGATATCCTTCATGGCATCCTCCAGCAGCCCCTTTTCAATTAAGATGTCGAGAGCCTCATCCGTTGTGACTGTCCCGAGGATGCGCCGCGCAGTCTCCAGATCCGCACCTGCGCGGATCGCGGCCGCAGCCATCAGCTCCGCCCTGGAATCGGCACATCTGGAATGTGTATTCATGATTCCGCCGGACACTTTTATGAATTTCCCGATATGCGCCACAAACAGCAGTCCTCGGATTCCCAGATTCACAGCATGATCCAGCGTCTCTCCCACGTAATTGCTGCACTTTACCGAATCAGAGGTGTCTATCCCGGGATACGTCCGCAAAAAGGCTTCCCCGTAATTTCCCGGCGTGACCAGCAGATATCCTCCGCCGTTTGCCTGCCGCAGTCCCATCTCTGTGCGGATGCTTGCAATGAGAGCCTCCTCACTCATGGGTATCACGATTCCGCTGGTGCCCAGAACAGACAGCCCTCCCTCAATCCCCAGTCTGGGATTGAATGTCTTCGCAGCGATCTGTGCCCCTCCCGGGATGGATATCACTACGGAAAGTCCTCCGTCATAGCAGCACAGCTCTGCACTTTTTCTGACCTCCGATTCAATCATGGCACGCGGTGTGCTGTTGATCGCCGCCGCACCCACGGGCTGCTCCAGACCTTTTTTCGTCACACGACCCACACCTTCTCCGCCGTCAATGTGTATCCCTGATTCCGGAGTTTTCCGCACGGATGCATAGACCAGCAGCCCGTCTGTGGCATCCGGATCATCTCCGCCGTCCTTTCGGACTGCACAGGAGGCTTCCTCCTTCCCAATCCGGATGTCCAGAATCTCCAGATGCAGCAAAATCCCTTTCGGTGTCATCAGATCCACACGCTCCACTGTCTTTCCCGAAAGCAGCATCAGCGCTGCCGCACCTGAGGCAGCCGCCGCACAGGAGCCTGTCGTATATCCGTAACGCAGTTTTTTGTGATCCTTTATAATATAATAATCTTCCAGTCCGTTTTTCACAACCAGTTTCCTTCCCGAACCATAATTTATTACCCGTTTTCACTGCTTCCCGGTTTCCGTGATCATCTCCAGTTTTCCCGAGTCCCTGGCCGCATCAATCAGCTCCCGGATTCTCCGGTTGCAGTCTCCCACTGTCACCCCTGGGCAGATCACTTTCCTGCACTTTCCCATAAGCTCCAGCGACCGCTGCAGAGATTTTTCGCTGATTTCCTCAAAGGGGGACTCAGCGACAACCTCCGCCGCCAGGAAGCGTGCCACCTGATAGTCTATGTCATTCGTATACAGAATCCCTGCGGCAAACGGTATATTTTCCTTCTGCAGCTTTCGGTACACAGGAATCCCTGTCCCACAGGAGGAGATCACAAATACCTGGGGTTCCCCTTCCGGACGCGATAGCTCAATACTCCCAAAATTCGGATCATAAAATCCATTTTCGACCTCATAAAGCTCCTGAATCCTGTCTCCGCAGAAAATTTCCTCCGGCGTGCCGAAGCCGGAAATTATATCACCCTTTACGCACACAATCCGATCCGATACTTTCTGCGCCAGATCAATCTCATGCAGGGACATGATAACCGTAATTCCTTTTTCTTTCGCCATCTGACGCAGCACCGACAGAAGCTCCAGCTTATGCCGGATGTCAAGAAATGAGGTGGGCTCATCCAGAATAATAATCTCCGGCTCCTGGCAGATCGCACGCGCCAGAAGCACACGCTGTCTCTGCCCGTCGCTGATCTGGTTAAAATCCCTGTCTCCCAGCTCCAGTGCATGCACAGAAGCCAGGGCTTCTTCCACCTTTTTCTCATCCTCACGTGTGAGAATTCCCAGCTTTCCCGTATACGGATAGCGCCCGGTAGCCACTATGTCGTGACACGTCATCAGCTCCGGCTTCATGCGCTCTGTCAGCACCACCGCCATTTTTGTCGACAATTTTTTGTAGGATAAATCTTGTATGTCCGCGCTGTCAAGAAGTACTTTTCCCCCGATCAGCTTAAGCTGTCGGGTAATACTTTTTAAAATTGTTGATTTTCCGGAACCGTTGGGCCCGATCAGGGTGATAATCTCTCCCTTTTCTATACTGATGCAGATATCATGGATCAGTGTCTTTCTGTTGTAGCCCACTGCCATGTCCTGCATCTGAAAATAATAATCGCCCATCCTGCTCTCTCCTTAACAAATAATGCTACGCATTTGCCTTTTTTCCTTTCAGCATCATGAAAATAACCACCGGAGCACCGAAAATAGAAGTGACAGTGCTGATGTTAAGCTCCATGGGGGCGAAAGCCAGTCTGGCAATCAGATCACAGAACATACAGAACACTGCGCCGCCCAGAAAGGTTCCCGGTATCACCACCAGCGGTCTGGCTGAATTCAGTGCCCTTTTTACCAGAAACGGTACCGCAATTCCAACGAAGGAAATGGGACCGGCAAATGCCGTTACCGTTGCCGACAGGATACTGGACAGCAGAAGAATCGCCACCCGGAAAACTTTTATGTTTACCCCCATACTCTGAGCATACGCCTCTCCGAGCTGGAAGGCACCGATGGGTTTCGACAGAAGGAATGTCAAAATCACGGTAACTCCCACCACCGCCGCTGACACCTGAACATTGCTCCAGCTCATGCCGGAGAAGCTTCCCAGAGACCAGCCGTGGAGGTTGACAATATCGGAATCTTCTGCAAAAGTGACCAGAAAATCTGTAACAGCAGAGCAGATATACCCGATCATGATACCGCCCACCAGAAGAGTTGCCATATGCCTGATTTTTCGTGAAAGCAGCAGGATAAAGGCGAGTGACAGCAAAGAACCTGTAAATGCCGCAATAATCAGTGTATAGGAGGACACGAAATTATACTTTTTGAGAAAACAGATCATGGCAATGGCCACCACCATCTTAGCACCGGAGGAAATTCCAAGAACAAAAGGTCCCGCTATGGGATTCTCAAAAAAAGTCTGCAGCAGAAAACCGGACAGAGATAAAGCGCCGCCCAGAATGGCCGCCATCAGGATTCGCGGCAGACGGATTTTCCAGATAATATTATACTCCATCTCCGAACCTTCCCTGAAAAAAATAATTTTCAGAATATCCGGCATGGAAATATCCACATTTCCCCATGTAATATTTACCACAGTGATAACCACAAAGGCTGCCAGCAGCACTGCAAATACTGCCATGTACCGCATACGCCGCTTCAGATTTTCCATATGAAAATCCACAGACGCAGCAGTCTTCTGTACATTTTTCATTTTCATCCTCCCATGGAAGCTAATCCACTTTTTTCAGAAAGGTCATATCCCCCTGACCGGTCAGCATATGATGAAAGTCCGCAATCAGTTCTCCCAGAATATCAGTAGCCTGAAACAGCTGCTTCGTGGTAGTCCAGACATTCCCCTCTCTGACTGCCTTAAACTCTGCAAACAGTTCATTTTCTGCCAGAAGCTCATCCACACTGCCCAGCTCATTGGCAATCGTGGCATTGTAAACCATATAGTCCGCATCCTTCGCTTCCGCATAAAACTCTTCCATCGTCAGCTTGATGGAGGAATTGCCCTGATCCTCCGGCCAGTTTTCACCGTAGACATTGTTTCCACCGGCCAGCTCGATCATACCGGAAATGTAATCGGTCTTTTTGCGCACAACAACGGATCCGTCTGTATTGACATAGAAAAAGGCGATGGTTTTGCCTGTATTTTCAAAATCTGCCACCTCATCCAGCACCTGCGTCTGTTCCTCAAAAAACTCTGCTGCGTCCTGCTCCTTATCCATCATGACGCCATAGAGCTTGATCCATTCAGATCTTCCAAGTGGTTCCGTCTCATAGCTGGCCCGGTCAATAAACACGGGAATACCGAGCATCTCTATCATCTCCTGCACCTTGGGGGAGTGCAGAATCATGGTGGACTCCAGTGCAAGGTCACAGCCTTCGTCAATGAGCATCTCGTAATCCGGTTCGCTGTATTTTCCGGCAAAAAGCATCTCGCCGTTTTCCATTTTTTCAACGGTCTCATCGATGTACCAGCCGTCTGCCTGTGTCCCCGTCATCCTGACATTGTCCAGAGAATCCAGTGCACGGAACAGTGCCATGGCAGATGTAGCCTGAAGATAAATATGGTTCAGCGGTTGCTGCAGCACCACGATCTCTTCATCCAGTCCCTCCGGAACCTCCATGCTCTCCGGGACTACCAGATACTGCCCGCTCTCTGCAACGTCGAGAAGCGCATATCCGCCTTCATAGAAATATATCTGAAAGCACCTGGCAAAATCCAGCTTCATCTGCCCCTCGCAGGTCAGCCCTGCCACCTGCGGAGCATTCTCTGCCTCTGTTATATAGGAAATTTCAGACGTTTTCTCCGCGTCAGCAGTCTCCGTCTGTTCCTCCAGTCCCAGCAGCGCCGCATACAGCTTCTTCCATTCATCCTTTGCCTGCTCTGTCTCTTCATCCGCGGACCTGTCAACCACCAGAGGAATTTCCAGCGTTTCGAAACCGGTAATGATCTGTTCTAAATACTCTGTATTCTCCCCCGATGATTCTTCCTCTCTGTGCAGAAATTCTGACGGAAACAGTGCCAGATCACATCCGCTCTTTATGAGCTGTGCAAAGTCAGGCTGCTCCCAGGAACCGGCGAAGGCAATCGTCCCCTGTTCCAGCGCTTCGCTGTACCATTTGGACGTATATTCCTCCGCTGTGAAAGCCGCTGCTGCAATCACATCTGCAGCACCCGATGCTTCCAGACTTTCCATGGCATCTTTTGATGCAACGTAAATAGATTTTGCCGGAGATTTAACAATGGTCATCTCTTTTTCCAGCCCGGCAGGAATTTCCACTCCCTCCGGAACCATAAGATATTTCGCCGTATCTTCTCTGTCAAGCTCAATTTCCAGAAGCTTTACGCCATCACTGTAATTGTATATCCTGAAATACCGGGCATCTCTTATTTCTGTCGCAGACTCATATTGCAATCCGGCAATTTCCGGAGCATCGCTGTCCATTCCACTACCGTCTTCCTCTTTGCCCGCCGCATGATCCGCAGCCGCCAGATATACATATATATGGTAGGTGATCTCATGAGCAGATGACATTTTTGTGGTCATGCCGATGATCTCATTGTTTTCATTCAGCTCCACCGGAATTTCAAAAACTGTACTGCCATCAGAGACAGTGCCCGTATATTTTGTTCCGTTTACCTTAACATAAGCATAGGAGTCACTGCTGAAGGCGATCGTTGCATAAGCCTGACCGCTGCTCACAGTAACCCCTGTACACGTAATATCGATGCGCCCGGAACCGCCGGACCAGGAAAATTTATCCGGCATATACGTGCCGTCCGCAAGACCTGCAGCCCCGTCCACCGCGTCGGCAAAACCAGCCCGATCATTGGCATGTACACCGCTCACCGGTGCCAATACCATAGCCGCAGACAATAACAGGGCAAGAATTTTTCTATTATTTCTCATCATTCTGACTCTTCCCCCTACTTTCGAACCAAAAGTCAGTTGTTCTCCTCTTCTTCTGTCTCAACAGTAGCCACAAGTTTTTCAAGATCCTCTTCTGCAGCCGGTTTCAAATCGTCCACACTTACTTTATGGTCATACCATTTTCCTTTTTTCCCGATGAGCGCAAGATCAAATTCTTCCTCCAGTTCGGGAATCGGAATATCAAAGCCATATACCTCTTCTGAGAAACCGTCACTGTAGGTTACGTTGTCCGTAGTCGGCTCGAGAAGTTCTGCATCTTCCTTCTTCGCATCCTCAGCGATACCCGGGAAAAGATTTACAATGCTCTTCGATGCCAGACTGATATGGAGCGTCATCTTTCCATCCTTTACCGTCAGTACTCCACGCCCCCCGTGTGCCTCATTCACATGAAACATACTGCTGTCCGTATGAAATTCGACCGTATAGAGGCCATCCTCCGGCACATCCTTTTCCGTGTCAGCTTTCTCCTCTCCTGCATCCGTCTCCAGAGCGACTGACAGTTCCGTCTCTTCTGCCAGAACTGAAGTATGGCTGCTCATCAGAGCAGAACTGCTCACTGCAAACAGAATCAGTGCCATATAACATTTTCTTTTCATTTTAGTCTCCCCCTACAACAACTGCCCGAAATGGCCTAAGCATTCCGGGCAGCCGATTATCTCTATTTCTTCTACATACAGCGAACCGTAAAAGTCGTTACTGTTCACTTTGTCTTCCACTCTCTCAAATTCCGGTTCTTCCAGATTTTTATTCTGCAATGGCATCAATTGCTGCCTTTGCATGATCGACATAAATCTGTTTTACAGCCTCAATGCTGCCAAGTCCGGAAATCTGAGCATCTACACTTTCAAAGCTTCCAGTTGCCTCAAACATGCTCATCCAGGAATCTTCTTCACTGCCTGCCATGTCATTATTTGCATGGTCGCCTGCAACTACCATCAGCGGACGAAGGATAACCTTTGTGTATCCGGCTTCTTTTACAGCGTCAATCACAGCTTCACATGAAGTCTCTTCCGGTTCACCTTCCACGGTGCCGATAAACACATTTGCATAACCAAGAGTATCCATCTGTGTCTGCATCTGGCTGTAGCTTACTTTAGCAGTATGAGAAGTTCCATGTCCCATAAATACAAAAGCCACGCCATCTTCAGCAGCTGCCGCCATACTCTCATATCCGGCTTCTGCAACTGCCGCATCAGAAACAGCAGTTGCAACTGCTTCCTTATCCGCATTAATCACAGTTGCATCGTCTCCCACTTCACCGAGAAGAGGTTCTGCGATAACGATATTATCAAACTGATCCGCATATCCTTCAAGTGCCTCTACCATCTCATCATACTCAGCGCCATGCATCAGATGTGTGGGCTGCACAACCAGATTCTTCACACCGTTTGCCACTGCACGCTCCAGTGCCTGCTGCATATTGTCGATAGCTTCACCGTCTCTTGCCTGTACATGATTGATGATAATCTGAGCAGTAAATGCTCTTCTCACGGACCAGTCCGGATATGCTTCCTTCAGAGCATCCTCGATTCCCTTGATATCTTCCACACGGCTGTTATTATAGGAGGTACCAAAGCTTACAACCAGCAGCTCATTTTCGCTGATTTCATCCTGATTCAACGCATCATCCAAGGATGCATCACCTGTATCCAGGCCAAAGTAATCCGGGCTTGCCTCTTCTCCTTCCACCAGTTCTTTCTGTGCATCTGTCAGAGCATCCCATGCCTCTTTTGCAGCTGCGCAATCTTCATCTGTGGTCTCTGTTCTTTCCTGAACATAAATATTATCAATTAAAGCCGCCACATTATCTGCAGCTTCCTGATCTGCGTCAGTTCCTTCTGCCGCTTCCTCCACTGCAGTCTCTTCCTCTGCCGCACAGGGTACCACAGCTTCCGCCATCATAAGAGCGGATACAGAAAGGCTCAATGCAAGTACTTTTAATGCTTTGTTTTTCATGTTTTTATCCTCCTTAATTTGTAAGAAAATAGTATTATGGTAACTGTCCGACACACAGAAAGACAGTGCTGGACAGATACTATCTCTGACGCAATAATAACTTTTGCGCCCAGACTCATAAGGGTGCGGCAACATGACAAAGCAGCTTCCTATGTAATAAAAAAACCTCTCACCAATAGGTAAAAGGATTGTATCAAAAAGCAGGCTCAGTGCTCTTCCACAGCGGTACAACCAATTACTCGTGATCCGGAACTCATGTTCCCGTACCAACAGCAGGCAGGTTTCCTGGCTCATAAATCAACATATATAATTTCCTTCCCGGTTTCCCAGTGGACTGCACCGTGTGCAATAATTATATACTCCTTAATCACAGTGACGAGATCGTACAGGATTCACACCTGTTTCCCTTTTAACCGACAGCATTTGCCGGCACCTGTTGTTATATATTCAGTTTTCAGATTGTGCAGACCGCCGAAAAACGAAACTGTCAGCTGTTCTGCACTGTTACCAATAAAATATCACTCTCCACTTTATATGTCAACGACAAGTTTACATTTTTTCATTTCACCGTATTTCTCCGGTATACAACTTTTATCAGGCTGACTGTTTCCCTGTCAGTCTTCCCACGGACGAATCCGATAGCTTACTCCGAGGTTCCCGCAGATTTTTCTGCACTGTTCCTCTTCCTCATGAGTGATTGTCGTCGATACGGTAGTCATCACCACATTGGGAATATATTTTGTGCATTTCTCCGCAAAATCCAGCATGGCATCAAAGGATTTTTCCCCGAATCTGCTCCGCACCAGGCGATGGTACTCCTCTGCATTGGGAGTGTTCAGGCTGATGGATACTGTATCGATCAATCCGGAAAACTCCGGTGTGATATCTCTTCCGTGAATCAGATTTCCAAGGCCGTTCGTGTTGATCCGGATCGGCTTGTCAAAATGTTCCTTCATGTACTTCGCTCCTGCGACCAGGACATCCAGAGCTTCCGTCGGCTCTCCAAAACCGCAGAAAACGATCTCCCTGTATTTACTCATATCCGTTTTTTCCAGCTCGCCGATCAGTTCCTCCGTCGTCACGTCATGCTCCAGCCACAGCACCCCCGATTCTTCCATCTGGTCTCTCGTCTGTCGCAGGCAGAATGTGCATGCGCACGGACATTTATTCGTCAGATTCACGTAAATATTGTCATGTACCTCGTACAGAATCGTCATTGCCTTTTCCATAGTGATCATTTCTCCTTTTTGCTCCGTTGCCTCTCGCCATCCGGATTAATTTTCCATTATCTTTATCCTTTTACCACGCAACTGGCTTCTCCGTCACATTTTGCTCTTATATGTATCTGTTCACTACCTTCACAGATACGATTCGCAATATCTCTCTGACTGATTTCTCATTTCAGTGTCCAGAGAACCTCCTCAAAGCAGACACCATCCGTCAGCGGAATATCCAGTTCAATGGATTTCTGGATACATTTTTTGACAAAGCGTGATGCCTTCCGCACAGAATCCTGAAACGGTACCCCGTTTACGGCATCGGCGGCAATAATTGCGGCAAAAATATCTCCCGTACCGGACCGCTGTGTCCCTACCTTGTGAGAACGGACAATTTTCGGTTTCTGTCCTCTCTCAAAACAGAAATTGGCAATAAAATCACCCTGCACAATTCCGGAAATCACAATCTTTCCGGGGCCTTTTTCCGCCAGAGCCTCCGCCATCGCCTCGTATTCCTTCAGATGAAACTTTTCCTGGTACGGCGTATCTGTCAGAATACATGCCTCCGTCACATTCGGTGTCAGGATATCTGCGTACGCAACGAGCTTTTTCATCTCGCTGCACATTTCCGGCGTATATGTGGCATACGCCTTTCCGTTATCCCCCATAACAGGATCCACAATAATCAATGTATCTTCCCTCTTAAAATCCTGAAAGAACTGCGTCACAATCCGGATCTGCTCCTTTGAACCCAGAAATCCGGAACATATCCCCGAAAATCTCAGATCCAGCTTTTTCCATTCTCCCACATATGACGGTATTTTCTCCGTATAATCGTCAAAAAAATAGCTGGAAAAACCGGTATGATTTGAAAAAACGGAGGTGGGTACGGGACAGCACTGTACCCGCAGCATGGAAATCACCGGAAGCGCTACTGCAATGGAGCAGCGACCAAATCCGGTAAAATCATTAATCAGCGCTATTTTTTTCTGGTTGCTATAAGTCATATTTTCTATCTCCTGTGGCAGGTATTGCCTCTGCCTGATGTTATATAAGCATTATATGCACAAACTGTCATGAAATAAATAGCCATTTTTATTAAAACAGATCAGTCCAGCAGACTTCTGATAACTGTATAATCGGCAATTTCTCCGGAAAATCTACCGGGCTGTACAGAATCAGACAGTATCAGAACGCAAAAATGCCGGAATCAGAACACAGATTTCTCTGTGACCGGATCCCGGCATCACACCATTTTAACCGAATCAAGCACTTGTATCAGGTGGGGTACAAGCCCCATCTGATAAACTGCGAAGCAGTTATTCGGTTATGAGCAAGTAGCGAAGCGGATTGCGAATATCCGCTTGACTTATAATTATCTTTATTTGAAGATGTCAAGCATTGATGCAGACAGATCTGTCACTTTTTGCGCAGACAGATTACTGTTCTCTGGCAAGCCAGTAAACCACGCCATGCAAGCCACAGACAGCGTGCCCTTTGGGTATAAATCTGCACGGTGTTACGTTTCATAAAAATATGTATTTCAGTATTGACAACAGTGCC
The DNA here is from genome assembly GCA_004557975.1 of Lachnospiraceae bacterium. Taxonomy (GTDB): domain Bacteria; phylum Bacillota; class Clostridia; order Lachnospirales; family Lachnospiraceae; genus Choladousia. Next base: position 48,341 of record SFEV01000017.1, on the reverse strand, counting down.
AACATGTGTTTAAATCATCATATGAACAGTTATTCATGTGATGATTTGAGCAACAATGAATCCCACTGTTTTACAATACCTTAAATCCTGCTATTTTACATAAATGTATAAAGGAGAAGTGTATGAATAATATTCTGATAACAAGACTGCAGCCCTTCTTTAAAGAAGAGGCAGACTGCTGCTGCGGGCATCACCATGAACACGAAGACCCTTGTGGCTGCGCACATGAGCATGAGGACTCCTGCGGCTGCGGGCATGAACATCACCACGAGCACGAAGACTCCTGCGGCTGCGGACACACTCCTGCGGCTGCGGGCATGAACATCACCACGAGCACGAAGACTCCTGCGGCTGCGGGCATGAACATCACCACGAGCACGAAGACTCCTGCGGCTGCGCACATGAACCTGAGCATTCTGCAGAACACGATTCATCGGCCCCGATTCCCGACGGCACCCTGAAGGCCGTTTTCCTCCTGGAAAATCTCGGATGTGCACACTGTGCCTCTAAAATGGAGGAGAAAATCAATGAGCTTCCCGGTGTGACCTCCGCGACCATCACCTTTGCCACGAAGCAGCTGCGCATTGCGGCAGATGACCCACAGCGTCTGCTTCCACAGATCCAGGCAATCTGTACTTCCATTGAATCACAGGTAAAAGTGATTCCGAAGGATACAGTCCCGCGTACTTCTGCACCGCAGCAGTGCGGGAAACAGTCTGAAAAACAGGAGGCAGGTTTTCTGAGAAAGCATGGAGAGCTGGCGGCAATTGTCGCAGGCGCACTTTTGTTCATAATTGGTGTAGTTCTGTCTCACACCGGATTTTCAGAGACCGGAGCATTTTTCGTCCTTCTGATCGCCTATGTGATTCTCGGAGGAGAAGTTCTTCTGGAAGCAGCCAGAAATATTTCCCACGGACAGATTTTTGATGAAAATTTCCTGATGGGCATTGCGACCCTGGGGGCCTTCTGTATCCGTGATTACCCTGAAGCAGTCGGCGTTATGCTGTTCTACCGGATCGGTGAATATTTTGAACACAGAGCTGTGGAACGCAGCCGCGGACAGATTATGGATGCCGTCGACATGCGCCCCGAGACAGTCAGCCTTCTCTCCGATAACGAAGTACAGACCATTCCTGCAGAGGATGCCAGAATCGGCGATCTTCTGCTGATCCGCCCCGGCGACCGCATTCCTCTGGACGGTGTGATCTTTGAAGGGGAAAGCCGGATTGATACCTCTCCGATTACGGGAGAGCCCGTTCCTGTCACAGTGCGAAGCGGAGACAGGCTCACCTCCGGCTGTGTCAATACATCCGGACAGCTGAAAATGCGTGTGGAAAAACCGCTGTCAGAATCCATGGTAACACGCATCCTGGATTCCGTGGAAAATGCAGCGGCCAGCAAGCCGAAAATTGACCGCTTTATTACAAGATTTTCAAAAATCTATACTCCGTGCGTCGTTTTCGGTGCACTGGCAGTGGCCGTGATTCCGTCTCTCTTTACAGGAGACTGGAACTACTGGGTTTACACGGCACTGACCTTCCTTGTCATGAGCTGTCCGTGCGCACTTGTACTGAGCGTTCCTCTCGCCTTTTTTTCCGGCATCGGTGCAGGCTCCAGGCGTGGAATCCTGTTCAAGGGAGGACTGTCCATTGAAGCACTTGGAAATGTAAAATCGATTGTCATGGATAAGACGGGAACAATCACAGAAGGAAATTTTGAACTTCAGAAAGTGGTTTCCACCGGAAAATGGAGTGAGGATGAACTGCTGCGTATCTGTGCAGGATGCGAGCAGAACTCCACGCATCCCATCGCAAACAGCATCGTATCTGCTGCTTCCGGAAAAGGTCTGGCACCGGATCAGCCCTCCGAGCTTCAGGAGATTGCAGGGCACGGAATTACCGCTCTGCTTCCGGAGGGACGCGTGCTCTGCGGAAACCGCAAGCTGATGACAAAATACAATATCTCCATCCCAAAACAGACAGGAGACTCCTATGGTGCCGAAGTATTTCTGGCCATAAACGGAAAATTTTCGGGATATCTGCTGATTTCGGACACGATCAAATCCGATGCGAAAGCAGCAATCCAGCGTCTGAACGGAATGGGGCTTCACACAGTCATGCTGACCGGCGACTCTGAGGGAAGCGCAAACGCTGTCGCCGAAGCCACCGGTATCCGGGAAGTGCATGCAAAGCTTCTTCCACAGGATAAACTGGAGCTTCTCGGAAAGGTGCGCAGCAGCCACGGAGCAGTCATGTTCATCGGTGACGGCATCAACGATGCACCGGTGCTGGCAGGTGCCGATGTGGGAGCAGCCATGGGAAGCGGCGCAGATGCCGCCATCGAAGCGGCAGATGCCGTGTTCATGAATTCCTCTGTCTCTTCCATCCCGGAATCCATCGCCATTGCCCGCTCCACAAGCCGCATAGCTGTTCAGAACGTGGTGTTTGCCCTGGTTATCAAGCTGACCGTCATGATTCTCGGACTGTTGGGACATGCAAATATGTGGATGGCAGTATTTGCCGACTCCGGCGTGGCAATGCTGTGTGTACTGAATTCCATCCGGATCCTGTATAAAAAGAAGCAGTAACGTAATACTCTAATTCATTCCCATCTGTGTCCTGTACATGGATGCGTACTCACCGTCCAGCGCAATCAGCTGATCGTGAGTTCCCTTTTCTGCGATGCACCCGTCCTTTATCACGATGATAATATCCGAATCCCGGATGGTGGACAGCCTGTGTGCAATCAGAAAAGAGGTACGTCCCCTGGTGATTTCCAGCATGGCTCTGCGGATACGCTGTTCTGTCACCGTATCCACTGAGCTGGTGGCCTCATCCAGAATCATGATCGGTGCATCCGCAAGGACTGCTCTGGCTATCGTCAGAAGCTGCCGTTCTCCCTGGCTCAGGGCAGTCCCGCCCTGGGCCAGAACTGTGTCATAGCCCTGTGGCAACCTTCTGATGAAGATGTCCGCACCGGCAGTGACTGCGGCCTCTCTTATTTTCTCAAAGGGAACATTTTCCTTTCCATAGCTGATATTGTCCTTCACGGTCGTGCCAAACAGCGATGGATCCTGCAGTACGACGCCAAAGGTTTTCCGCAGATCCTCCATCCTGTATTCCCGCAGGTCATGACCGTCCAGCCAGATGGCACCTTCCTCCACATCATAAAACCTGGTCAGAAGATTGATCAGTGTCGTCTTACCGGCCCCCGTAGGCCCTACGACCGCTACCCTTGTACCTGCCGGTATAGAAAGGCTCACATCCTTCAGGATCGGTTTGCCCGGCAGATATCCGAAGGAAATATGACGGAATTCCACTTCTCCCTGGGGATTATCAAGGTCAATTGCACCCGGTATGTCCTCCGGCTCCGGCTCTTCGTCCAGAATCTCAAAAATACGCTCAGCACCGGCCACTGCCGTCTGGAAGGTATTGTAAATATTTGCGATTTCCACAAAAGGTCTTCCGAACTGGCGGGAGTACAACAGAAAACTGGAAATCATTCCGATTTCAATCATTCCCTTTGCCGCCATGATGCCGCTCGCTATGGCAATCAGTACATAGATCAGATTGTTGATGACATTCATGACCGGCATCAGGAAGCCCGACCAGATCAGTGCCTTCGTGGCTACCTGGCAGTAGGCCTCATTGCTCTCCTCAAACTGCCGGATCATCTCCTGCTCTCTTCCAAAAGCCTTCACCATACTGAGTCCTGAGATACTCTCCTCCACCTGTCCGTTCAGTCTGCCCAGTACAGCCTGCTGGCGGGCATACAGCCTGCGCGTATGCTTTGTCACCGTGCGTGTCAGCAGGGCAATCAGTACCACTGCCAGCAGCGCGATTCCCGTCAGGTACACATTCAGATACAACATTATGAAAAAAATACCCACGATGATAAAGCCGTAAGTCATAAGCTGAGACAGAGAGTCCGAAATCGTTGTGCTGATATTGTCCACATCGTTTGTGAGGCGGCTCATCAGCTCCCCGTGCTGTCTCTTATCGTAAAAGGCCAACGGCAGACTTTTCATTTTGGCAAACAGTGTTTTACGGATGTGAAGAATCATTCTCTGGCCGATGGAGGCCATGAAAAACTGCTGTAAAAATCTTACCAGCCAGTCGCAGATATACAAGGATGCCAGCAGAAGAATCAGGAAAGCTGCCGGATTTCCCGCATCAATATGATTGACCGCCTTTCCAATGAGAAGCGGAGATACTATTGCTGATGCTGAAGTAAAAGCAGACAGCAGCAAAATCCAGCCGAGCCCCTTTCGCTTCCCCTCAGTCAGCTCCCAGAGTCTCCTGAGAGTTCCTTTCATATCCTTTGGTTTGACCACATGCTGCAAGCCTCTTCGCCCTCCTCCTATGGTGGACGGAGGTGCCGAATTTTTATCCATATATTTTACCTCCTATCTGCGATTCATAAATGGCACGGTAAGCCGGACAGCCATCCAGCAGCTCCCGGTGAGTACCCAGTCCTCTCACCTGTCCGTCCTCCATGCACAGAATTCTGTCAGCTTTCATCACTGTGGAAATACGCTGGCTGATCAGAAATACCGTCATGCCCTCCGCCTGCTCTCTGAGACCTGCCAGCACAGATGCTTCCGTGGAAGCGTCCAGAGCACTGGTGCAGTCATCGAGGATCAGGATGCGCGGATTTTTCAGCAAAGCCCTGGCAATGGACAGCCTCTGCTTCTGTCCGCCCGACAGATTTACTCCGCCCTGCCCCAGACTGGTCTCGTATTTTTCTGCAAATCCTTCCACAAATTCATCCGCGCATGCGATCTTTGACGCATGAACAATCTCCTCCCCTGATGCGTCCGGTTTTCCCCAGCGCAGATTTTCCTCGATGGTACCTGAAAACAGCAGCGCTTTCTGCGGCACCACAGCAATATTCTCTCTGAGTCTGTCCATACTCCACTGCGTCACATCCGTGCCGTCCACCAGCACCTGCCCTTCCGTGGCATCATAGAACCGCGGTATCAGACTGACAAGAGTCGTTTTCCCGGAGCCGGTGGGCCCGATAATACCGATTGTCTCTCCCGGCTGTACCGAAAAGGACAGCGCCTGGACAGACGGTCTCCCGGTGCCTGCATAATAGAAGGTGACATTCCGGAACTCCACACTGCCGCGGGGGCACAGTAATTCCGGACCGCCCTGATTCGCTCCGTCCTTCTGTACCGGCTCCTCCTGCAGAATCTCCTCCACACGCTGTGCAGAAGCCACGGCGCGGACAAAAGCATTCAGGATATTGGATACCATCCCCAGAGAAAACAGCACCTGGGTCATGTAATTGACAGATGCCATGGTACGCCCGATCTTTCCTGCTTCACCGGTGCCCGAAATCCACAGAAGTACTACTATTCCCATATTTACAGTCAGGTTAATAAGCGGAGAAAAAACGGCAGCCACGCGTGTGGCAGAAACACCTGCCGATGAAAACTCAGCCGCGGCTTCCCCGAATTTCTCTTCTTCCTGCTGCTCCGCGCCAAACGCCTTCACTACACGGATGGAGGAGAGAAATTCTCTGCTCACCTCATTGAGCTTATCCAGCTTTCTCTGCTGTCTTCCAAACCTGGGATACCCCAGCTTCATATTGGCTCCGATCAGCAGGGTGGCGATCCCGATAATCAGAACCATCATGGGAAGCTGCTGCGGTGTCTGCAGAATGATCAGCGCGACGGCACCGATACACGTAATCGGTGCTTTCATCATGATTCTCATGGTTCCATTTATAAAGTTCTGAATCTGTGTCACATCGCTGGTGATACGGGTAATGATAGAGGACGCCTGCAGCCTGTCGATATTCTCAAAGGACAGTGTCTGCACCTTTTTATAGATATCCGCCCTCATTTCTTTGCCGATCCTCTGAGAGGTATAACTGGCGAAAATATTGCGCATCACCGCACCAAGCGCTCCGGCAGCTGCAATTCCCAGCATGATTGCGCCGTACTGTATGATTTTTCCAATATCCTGCTCCTTCACACCATTGTCCACAATATAGGACATAAAGGTGGGCTGAAGTAAATCTGCCATAGTTTCAATACTCAGAAAAAATATGGCTGTGAGGAACATCCCCAGATGTTTTCGTATAGCATTTATAATCAGTTTCATGTTTTTACCTCATTTTATTCCCAGTACAGCCTGCGCTGTTTTTCATCCATATTGTCCACAAATCTCTTTTTCGTATACAGAAAGTCCTCGATATCCATCAGAATATGATATAAAATGGCCCGGCTCTCAAACTCTTCACGCGTCACCGGCATCGGCTCTTTTTTCATTGTCTGAAAAATCTCATCCAGCCGCCTGATCTGCTCGTCGGGCGCGTTGCGCTCCACAACGTAATCCATCAGATACAGAATATATTCTGCGATCACGGCAGCCTGCTTCGGAATTTCACGGATTTTTTTCATCTCATAATGCAGGTTGTGCAGAATCGCACACTGCTTCATGCGCATCTCAAAATAATCAATATAGTAACCTGGATGCGACACAAACGTATTTCCCTGGTAATCATAGGCGTCCGCAAGAAATCCCTGCAGCTTCCGCTCCAGAGTCTCGATATCCTGCCATACATTCCTCTGCATTTCCCTGTTGGAGAGATACGCCGTCAGTTCGCCGAGCAGCATCTGCAGCTGACTTTCTGTATATCGCATATTCTGTACGATAGCTTCCCTGGATCCTTTATTATAATGGAACAGATTCAGCGCGATCGCGATGGAGATACCGATCACCACCAGTCCCAGCTCATTCAGAATAAAGGAACAGCTGAAATCCATGACAGACAGAAAATGTGTTCCAATCACCGCATTGACCGAGATCGTCGCCTTCCAGCCAAGCAGCTCACAGATCATAACAATTCCAAAAATATACACACCGTACGCCACCCACTCACTGTGGAAAAAGCGGATCGTGATCCATGAAAGCAGCACCGCCATGGCAAAGGTCACAATCCGCAGCAGCGACAGCTTCATAGTCTCCCACTTCGTTGCCACAATCGTCAGCAGCGCAATGGTTCCGGCTGATGCGGCAAACTGCATATGAAAAAATTCTGCAAGAAAGATTGCTGCACTGCTCCCGACTGCGATCTTTGCTGCCTGCAGCAATGCTTTTCTTATTCTGATCTGTTCCATCCACATTCCTCCAAGTATGACATCTTTCTATATTGTTCCTCATCATCCTTCTCTATAAAATCATATCAGAAAATTTCCAAAAAAAACAGTCTGCAAAAATTTTCCTTTTTACCGTGTATCCCATTTTGTGTTTGACAATACGTTTTATGTTCCACTATACTTGACATGTTACACCGTCTGTCCTGTATCCTGCAGTCCGCAGACGGGAACTGCAACGAAACATTCTGTTTATACAGCTGAGTCACGTTCTCAGGGCCTCATCAGCAGATGATTCGGCCTGTCCCAGACAGTTACAGGAACGATATATTAAGGAGGAATTATGCTTACAATCACATCTGATATCAATGACGTAAAACAGGCTGTTCTCTGCCAGGTGGCAAAGCTTGCCTTTGAGGGAACACTGGAAGAAAAAAGAGACGACATCCCTTTCGAGCTGCTGCCTGGGCAGAAACCGATATTCCGCTGCTGCGTATACCGCGAACGTGAAATCATCCGCCAGAGAGTACGTCTGGCCGAAGGAAAATATCCTGCAGCCGGGCTGAAAAACCGGAATATCGTACAGGTGCTCGACAGCGCCTGCGCAGAATGTCCGATCCAGCGCTACGTCGTGACGGACAACTGCCAGAAATGCCTCGGAAAAAAATGTATGAATGCCTGCAAATTCGGTGCCATCTCCATTGGACGCGACAAGGCATATATCGATCCCGATAAATGCAGGGAATGCGGCAAATGCGCCCAGTCATGCCCCTACAATGCAATCAGTGACCACCAGCGTCCCTGCAAAAAAAGCTGTCCCGTCAATGCCATCAGCACAGACGAGAACGGCATCGTCACCATCGATGATGAAAAATGTATCCACTGCGGAGCATGTATCAAAAACTGCCCCTTCGGCGCACTCTCGGATATCTCTTTCATTGTTCCTGTCATCAAAGCGATCCGGAAAGGAAAGCCTGTATACGCCATGGTTGCCCCGGCCGCTGAAGGCCAGCTTGGACCGGGCGTCACAATGGGAGACCTGCGGGAAGCACTGAAGGAGCTGGGCTTTACCGATATGTATGAGGTTGCTCTCGGAGCCGATCTGACGGCTGAGAGCGAGGCTGAGGAATGGATGGAAGCATTCCGAAACGGTGAAAAGAAAACCACCTCCTGCTGCCCCGCTTTTGTCGGTATGGTCAAACGCCATTTCCCACAGCTTTCGGAGATGATCTCCACAACCGTGTCCCCGATGGCTGCCACCTCCCGTTACATAAAGGCACAGCTTCCGGAGGCTGTCACCGTATTTATCGGACCGTGTGTAGCGAAAAAGAGCGAAATGCTCGATGAAAATATAGAAGGCAGCGCAGATTACGTGCTGACACTCAAAGAACTGGAAGCAATGCTGGAAGCGAAGGGAATTTCGGTACAGGCATCCGGAGCCCATCTTCAGCAGGGAAGTATTTACGGCCGCCGCTTCGCTCACGCCGGAGGCGTCACTGAGGCCGTGCTCCAGGCTCTGAAGGAAAAGGGCATGGAAGAAGAAATCAAAGTGTGCCGTTCAAACGGCGCAAAAGAATGTAAGAAGGCTCTGATGCTCTTAAAGAGCGGCAGACTGCCGGAGCACTTCATTGAGGGAATGGCCTGTGAAGGCGGCTGCGTCAACGGTCCCGGCAGCCTTGTGACTGAAGCCGGAAGCAAGAAAGTCCGCGACGCTCTGCAGGCAAAAATGGATGACCGCAGAGTCACTGATACTGTGAACGAATGCGAGGCAGCGTGCAGCTACAGGATGCACAGATAATTATTCTGACATATAAAAAGGGGCGTCTCCCCATGAACAAACAGGGCTTTCGGAGGAGTGATGGTATGACAGCATCATCATTCCTCCGGAAGCCCTGTTCTTATGTCCCTGCCGGATCATATTTTTACTGCATCATATGTTTACTGTATCAGATATCTTACTGTATCATATCCGGCCATGTGAGAATCTCCGCTGCTATCACAGCTTCATAATCTGTCTCAATGTCCCGGCTCTTCCCGACATTGAACACATTCGTCTCAGCGCCCCACTCCCCGTTGTCACAATACTCCCATACGTGAAATTTCAGTCCCCGAAACAGAAAATCAAGACTTCCGCATCCGTCCTCGTCAGTGTACTCATAAGAAATCTTCTTCTGATCCAGTGCCTCCCGCACCTTCTTTAAACGCCTGTTCTCCGCTGGCACGCTCTTTTCCCTCCCTACGCTTCCGGGCATCTGTATCTCGGCTTCCCTATGCTCGCTTTGCCATACTCAATCGCCTCTGCGGGACATCCGCTGATGCACGCCATACAATGTGTACACTTTCCATTCCATACCGGTCTGCCATCCTTCAGGCTGATATTGCGAAGAGGACAGACCACCGTACATCTGCCACATCCGATGCATGCATCCGTCGAATAAAACTTCCTGTCCTTTACAAAACACCCATAAAAAATGTCGTTCATGATACCGCTCATCAGTCGGTCCGCCCCCGTAATCTTTTCCGGGGTCAGATGCTTCCCGGTACGGATCGTATCAGCAGCACTGCGGATTTCCGGCCTTGCCTTTCTGATGATCTCCTCCGCTTTTTTCTCATCCGGCACCGGAAACATGGCAATATAGTTTTCCGGCATAACCACCTTCCGGCATCCCATATACTCAAAATGTTTTCTCTCGCACAGGATTCTCAGATACTTGTCCGCATTCCCGTTGTTCTCACCGCAGGTCATCACAAAATATGCTTTCGGATTTCCCTCAAATTTCATTTTCATGATCCACTGCTCCACCAGTCTCGGAATCCTCCACGCATACGTGGGTGTCACAAACACCAGCGGTCTTTCCGCTGTAATTTTTCTGCGGTCGTGCTCCCTGATACGGTCTGAAATGGAAATCAGGTCATCTCCCGTCTGATCCGCAATCATCTCTGCCACATAAGCACTGTTGCCTGTTCCTGAAAAAAATAAAACCATCGCAGCATTCTCCTTTCATGTATCCCATATCAGGAGTATACCACGATGGCAACTGTTACACAATATTCACAGTTTTATTGATTATGCTATTCGGACTCAATAATCTGAAAACCCCATGGTGGCAGCGTAAGTCTGCTTCCCTGCAGTACTTTATTTCCGGTCAGCAGCTCCGTACCGTCCTCGTGGCTGTACCACGCATTCTGTTCTTTTCCAGAATAATTCAGATAATAACGAACTGTTTTTCCGGAGGTATTTTCTCCCTTTCGGATGATGATCGGCCAGGATTCCTGCAAAACAGGAATGCCAGCCCCGTCCATTACATGGCGTATCAGCTTCTTCAATGTCTCCTGATCGGTCATGCAGCCGATGTAAATTCCCCGGCCTTTTCCATAAAGATTCTCTGTGACTGCCGCGTATTCTCCCCACATATAGTGGTCATAGGCAGCCAGTACCTTAGCTCCCTGCACCTCCAGAAGCTCCATAAAAGCTTCTGCCCCTGCATGGTCTGATGCAACCGGACCTGTCAGTCCCACATTCTTCGGAAATGTAAATTCCTGATAGCAGATCCCCATACATTCGCTGAGGATCCGCGGCTGCAGTTCGGTGCTGACTTTGATGTTTTCATTGGCAAATCCGCTCTTGAAGGTGGCAACCAGGGTACCTCCGTCTGCAGCATACTGCTTCAGACGAAGCAGCAGCTCATCCGGAGCTGCGTACAGGGCCGGTACAAAGATTACTCTGTACTGGCTCAGATCCTCCGATTCCGGCCACAGGATATCACACTCAATATTCATCTCATATAATGCATCGTACAGCCAGCGCACCACATCATTGTACTGAATGCTTTCATTGCTGCCTGCAGTAGCCTGGATTCCGAACCATTTGAGAGAAGTAAGAGCCTCATTGCTGACCAGGATCGCAACCTCATTTTTCTTTTTCAGATGAACCAGGTGATCACTGAGACGGGCAAAATCATGACCGATGGTGCATACCTCTCTGTACACTGCATTCTCCAGAAAATCATGGCTCAGCACACCCTTCCAGTAAGTTTCACAGGCATTGTGCAGAGAATGCCAGTGCCAGTACATCACACTGTCCGCACCGGAAGCCAGATGGCTGAACGCCTGCAGACGAAGCTGTCCCGGATAAGGGGTCCAGCACGGAAAGCCCTGTGCTTCCGTCTCCATCACCAGGTAATTTCCCTGTTTCAGAGAGCGGGTGACATCCCCGCCAAAAGCGATTTCCCTTCCGGTCAGTTCATCCTGGGAAGGATGGTAAATATCGACTCCTGCCACTGTCACACATTTCGCTGCATGAAAATGATTGACATCGGTCTGTACTCCAAAGGAGTAGCCACGCCAGTCCAGATCAAAGTTGTGAGTGATAAACTGATCCTCTCTGCGGTATTCATTTACGATATCCGCCTGCCACTGAAGAAAACGATCCACCAGTGTTCTCTGGAATTTTTCAAATTCCGCCCCGAAGCTTCCGTTGATGGTACCGCGTACATCCGGAAAATCCTCCCAGGCATTGATGCGGTTGCTCCAGTAATCAAATCCGAATTCTGCATTCAGAGCATCCAGATCATCATGGAATTTCTTTCTCAGATATTTTACAAACTGTTCCTGCACATTCTTTCCGGCAGTTCCGTAATATTTTGTCTCATTATCCAGCTGAAACCCAATCACACATTTTCTGTGGGCTGTGCGCTTCATCAGTTCACGGATCACCCGCTCCGCATAAAACAGATAGACCGGATGCGTAATGTCCATGATCTGACGCGGTCCGTAGATTCCTCTTCCCTTCACCGTCTCAGCCAGCACATCCGGATAGGATTTTATCATCCATGTGGGTACTGCGTAGGTCGGGGTACCGATAATAACGTGAATCCCCGCTTCCTCCATGGCATCCATGACACGTTCCACATGAGAAAAATCGAACACACCCTCCTGGGGTTCACAGGTGCTCCAGGTAGATTCCGCGATGCGCACCGTATTGATACCGGCCTTTTTCATCATGGCCACGTCCTCTGCCAGACGTTCATACGGCATATATTCATCGTAGTAGGCCGCTCCGTAAAGTAATCGATCCATATAATTTTATCCTCCTCTCTGTTTTATCTTTGCGCAAACTCTGCCTGTCAGATCTCCACAACCAAAGTTCCGTATCCTTCCAGTTTCACCTTACCTGAAATCTTTTCCTGCGTGTACAGGTTCAGACACTCTTTCTTCAATAAAATCTCTGCAGGTGCTTTATCATAGTTCAGAACAAACAGGAATCTCCGTTCCCCTTTGCTTCTCACTGCAATCTCACAGCTTTCCGGTGTCTCCACGATATCTGCATACGGACTCATAACTCCCAGCTTCTCAAGGAAGATTCTGGCGGATGCTTCATTCCATGCCGAGCCATAGTAGTAAGCTTTACCCTTTCCGCATTCGTTGCTGACCAGGGCTCCGCTTCCTGCATAATAGTCAGAGGTATATGTAGCTTCCAGCTTTGCGTTTGCTCCTGCTGCTTCCAGCAGATCTGTAAATACGCTTGCTTCCAGCTCTGTTCCATTCCAGTCTGCCGTCACCCTTCCTGCGTCCGGAGCAATAAAGGAATACTCCGGAATATCTGTACCGGTCAGTTCAGACAGCAGACCCGGCAGTTTGTCCATTACACATTTTCCTGTGAGGTCTTTGTAACCGCTGCGGCAGCCTACAACCAGCGTTCCTCCGTCTGCCACGTACTCCTGCAGCAGCGCCGCACGTTCTTTAGTCATGATCGTGGCATGAGGATAAAACAGTACCTGGTATTTCTTCAGATCCTCCGGTTTCGTCTTTTCTCTTAAATATACGAAATCCACAGGAGTGTTGGTCCGCTGCGCGGCAGCAAAAAGCGCTTTCATGCTGGCACTGTCCACTCTCTGATGCCATACATCCAGCTGAGCATCCCAGATATTGTCATAATCCTTTACAATACCCACTTTTGCCTCGTACACGGCGCCTGCCACATCCTTCATCTGCTGCAGCTTCTGATGCACGTCACGCACTTCACGGATCCGGCGGTTCTCACGGCTGGAGTAATCCAGAATACCATGCCAATAAATCTCTGTACCCATGGTGCATGTCCTCCACCGGAAATAGCTCACATAATCTGCGCCGTGAGCAATGGACTGCATGGTCCAGAGTGTCAGCTGTCCCGGTCTCGGGGTAGGAGCTTCCATCCTGGTATTCCAGCCATTGGCTCCGGACTGCTGCTCCATGATTCCAAAGGAAGGACTGATGGAGCGTACCTCTGCCAGATTCCTGCTCCACTTGCGGTCTTTCAGATCCTTCGGATCATCACGGTACGCATCCAGGCAGTACGCAAAGTTCGGATAAGAGTCGTACATATAGAAATCCAGGCTCTCCTCGTTCATGGCATGATTGTCCAGATTGCTGAACATACCGTTCGTAGTGATAAAATCTCCCGGTTTCAGATATTTCCGGATGATATCACTCTGCATTTTTGCGTAGCGTCTGCAGCTGGCAGAAATAAATCTGGTATAATCCAGCACCTGATGGGGATTTACCGAATTGCTGACGGTTTTCCGCGGTACAAATATTTCATTCCAGTCCGTATAGGTCTGGTTCCAGAATGCAGTGCCCCATGCCTGGTTCAGTGCATCCAGAGTACTGTATTTTTCCTGAAGGAATACACGGAATGCGGCCGTATCGCTCTCCGAATAAAATTCGTTCATCTCACAGTTCAGCTCATTGTCCAGCTGCCATCCGATAATGCACTTTCTGCCTGCATAATGCTCCGCAAATTTTTCTGTAATAACAGCGGAAAGTCTCTGGTAAGCAGGTGAATTATAATTGTAATGTCTTCTGGCTCCGTGACGGTAAAGCTGTCCGTTGATGTCCGCGTTGAGCGCCTCCGGATATTTTTCCGTCAGCCATGCCGGCGGAGTGGCCGTCGGTGTACAGAAGATGACCTTCATCCCCACTTCCTCTGCCAGATCCAGAAAACGGTCAAAAAATTCATATGTAAAATTGCCTTCCGTCGGTTCTACTTTGCTCCACGCAAACTCGGCGATCCGGACTACCTGAATGCCGGACTCCAGCATCCTCTCCAGATCTTCCTTCCACATACTTTCCGGCCAGTGTTCCGGATAATAGCAGGTACCGAGCACCAGGCCGGAACCATCCAATATCTTTGTCATATCAGCTCTCCTTTCAGTCTCAGTTTTTTCTGTCAATCTATTTTTACTCTTTTACCGCACCTGCTGTCAAGCCATCCATGAAAAACTTGGAAGCGCAAAGGAAGCAGATCAGAAGCGGTAATACCGCACATGTACTGGCTACCATCAGAGCACCCTGATCGGTACCTCTGTCTGTCACCAGAGAGCGGAGAATCAGCGGCAGTGTGTACAGCTTCTCTTTTTTCAGAATCAGCAATGCCTGTGTAAATTCATTCCACTGATTTACGAACTGCATGATACCCAGGGAAGCATATGCAGGCTTCAGGATGGGCGCAATGACCCGGAAGAAGATGGTCCACTCACTGCAGCCGTCGATGCGGGCAGCCTCCATCAAAGCCTTTGGCACGTTGTTCTGACAGTACTGCCGCATCCAGAAAATACCGAATGCATTGGCGCATCCCGGAATAATCAGTGCCTTGTAGCTGTTTACCCAGCCAAAACGGCTCATCATGATGAACCAGGGAATCATTCCTGCCGTAGCCGGAACCATCATGGTACCCAGAAGAATGGTAAACAACTGCTTTTTACCCGGAAAATCATAAACAGAAAAGGCATATCCACCGATGGAACAGAAGAACAGCACCAGGACCACATAAGAACCGGTCACAAACAGGCTGTTTCCAAATGCCCGGAGCAGATCGATCTTTTCACTCATATTTTTCAGATTTTCCAGCAAATTGGTTCCAAAGGTCAGAACCGGTGGGAAAGAATAAATCTCATTGGTCTTCAGTGTGGACATGACAAACATCATATAAAATGGTGTCAGCATGATAATTGCTATCGTAATCAGGACGATGTACAACGCGATTTTCTTTCCTCTTTTCGTGAACGCAGAGATCAGAATCAGAAAGGCTGCGAACAGTACCAGAATGATTAATAATGTTTTCATGCTTTTCTTCTCTCCTTTCTCATCTTCTTCTGTTCTTTCAGAAGGCGTCTCTCCTCCGGATCCGTGTCTGACATTACCCTGTTAAGAAGGATAGAAACAAGGATAATCATCATGGTGATCACGTAGGCAACTGCAGACGCATAGCCGTAAGCGGTGCCGCCCTGCGGAGCTTTTCCGAGCAGGTACATCATCAGTGTCAGGCCGCCGTTGTTGGTTCCTCCGTTCAGGTTGCTTCCTGTCAGCATGAATGGTTCTGTAAACAGGTTAAACATACCGATGGTAGACTGAATCATGGTAAAGAGAATGATCGGCTTCAGAAGCGGAATCAGAATGCGGAAAATAATCTGTGTATGATTTGCGCCGTCAATCTCTGCCGCTTCATAAATATCATTGCTGATTCCCTGCATGCCTGCCAGATAGATGACCATGTTCCAGCCGATCCACTTCCATGCAAACAGTATGATTACAGCCACCGGAATCAGAGATCCGTCACCGGCCAGCCAGTTGATGGGTTCTTCCCCGAACAGCCCCAGAAACCAGTTAATCAGACCGTAATTGTATCCGAACATGTTGGAAAAAATAATGGAAATCGCAACGGAACTGGTAACCATAGGCATAAAGTAGATAGTCTTGAAAATATTCTGTCCTTTTACCAGCTTGGAATTCAGCAGGTAGGCAAGCACCAGGCCGCCCAGCAGGATCGGAATATGCGCGATCAGTCCCATAAACAATGTATTTTTCAGTGCCTTCCAGAACAGCGGATCGTTCAGAAGATTTACATAATTTTCAAATTTAATAAAATGCATGGCACCCAGTCCGTCCCAGCGGAAAAAGCTGAGGGCAAATCCTGCCACCATCGGGAACAGGGTAAATGTGGCAAACAGAATATAAAACGGAGCAATATACGCATAGGCTACTCTGTACTGCCAGAGAGTAGCCAGCAGTCCGGTCTTTTTCTTCGTCAATTCAGCCGACCTCCTTTAAACATTGTTCTCTTCGGAAAAAGAGGGGGTTGTCAGAAAACAACCCCTTCCCTCATTTTCTGCTATAAATCTTTATATCAGAATGATATTGAATTATTCTTCCCAAACGCCTGCGTCTTTCAGTGTCTGGATCTGCTGTGCCTTAAGCTCTGCACATGCTGCCTCGATATCATTTCCGAGTCTATCACGAATCTGCTCCGGAGTCTCGCCGGCCTCAGCACCTGCATTGAAGGAGCTGTACAGATAACCTTCTGCTGTAACATCCATGATCGTATTGAATACGGTGGGAACGGATGCTGCGATTTCTGTTGCGATAGAGTTCGGAGCCTGTCCTCCAAAGTACGGATCGCCGTCTGTATACAGTTCCGGAGCTACTTCCCATGCCGGCTCGTATGCCGGGAAGTAATCAACTGCCGCAAACATTGCGTTCTGAGCCTCTGCTGTACAAAGCATATACTCAATAAATGCCCATGCAAGTTCTTTATTTTCAGACTGTTCCGGAATTACAAGGAAGGAACCGCCCCAGTTTGTAGACGGCATACCTGCCGGAAGAGCAGTTGCTCCCCAGTGTCCTGCGCCATCGGGATCGATATCTGTCTTCAGGAATCCTGAGAACCAGGAACCTGCTGCTACAGATACGCATGTGCCCTGAGCGTATGCTGCATATGCCTCTGCTGACCACATATCAACGTTCATATCCCAGCCGTTCTCTCTGATCTTCAGGCAGGCATCAAGACACTCCAGATCTCCGTCTCTTTCCAGCTTCAGGTTCAGTTTCTCATCATAGTAATCACGGTTGATGAACATCCACTGATACGGATATGCTGCTGACGGAAGGAACCATCTCTCACCAGGAATGGAAACAGCCTCAGCCACCTTAAGAACGCCGTCCCATGTACTCATAAGCTCTGTAACCTCTGCCGGATCTGTCGGAAGTCCGCATTCCTCAAATATATCGGTACGATAATAATAAAGTGTCGGGCCCAGATCCCACGGAAGAGCTACCATTCTCGTGCCATCATCGGATACTGCCTGATCCCACTTGAATGCTCCGAAATCATCTTTGTACTTGTCTACGCCAAACTGATTCAGATCGGCAAGCGCCGTGCTGTTTCTGTACTGGGCGATATATGCTCCCTCAACCATGGCCACATCCGGAGCACCGGAGCCTGCTGCCAGAGAAGTCTGCAGTGACTGATGATGTGCAGTCGTGTCTGTAAACACCAGCTCTACTTCAATATTCGGATACTTCTCATTGAACCCTTCCAGAGCCGCTTCAAATGCGTCATCACCGGATGGCCAACCGCCGACCTCGATTGTTCCCTCAAGTTCCTCGTTTGCACTGACAGTCATCATTGATCCTGATAACAGGGATGCTGTCATGGCAAGTGCCAGTGTTGCTGTTAAGATACGTTTTTTCATTTCATATCCTCCTTTGGTTTTTATTTTCAGCGACTGTATCCCAGCGCCAAATTACTATTTTATTCCCGGAGAGTCCGAACCGTCTCTCCCTCAATCAGCTTCAGCGGAATATGGGTGACATTTTTTATCTTGTTTCCATTGATTTTATCCAGCAGAACCTCCACACATTTTTTCCCCAGCATCTGCGCATTCAGACTCAGAGTTGTCAACTTCTGTATTGCATACCGTCCGCTGTACACCCCATCATAGCTGACCACGGACAGATCCTCCGGTATTCTGCATCCAAGCATTTTCATCTTCTTGCAAAATCCCATAGCCATCTCATCATTGAAACAGATCACCGCCGTGGCATCCAGATTTTTCTCCCGGAAAATTTCCGCCGACACCTCGCCTTTTTCAAAAAAGCTGTCAGGAATTTCTTCATTCATAAAAACTCTTTCTTCCGGAAACACGGTAATTCTGCTGTCTCCCGGAAAATCCATACAGCTCATTCCCAGATAATATTCTCGCTGTCTTTCTCCGAATTCTTCTTTTGTCAACTGTTTCCAGGCAATAATTCTCGACTCTTCCTGATTCCACCCATAAGGTGTCACCATTGCGATCCTGTGATGGCCACGCATCCACAGATACTGGAAAATCTGTTCGGTGCCGCGCCACAGATCACACTCCACGATAGGTACAGATTTCTGAAATTCACCGGAGATAACATTTCCAAATCCCATGGAAACCACTGAAAGATAATAATTTTTCCCGATCTTTCTCAAATACTGCTGTGTCATGGTTTCATTGGGAAAGATCAGACCGTCCACCATCAGATCCTTGATTCTGTGAAAATCAATATCCCCGTTTACAACTACCATATAATCCTGTTTCTGCGCTGCCCTGAACATTCCCTCATAGGCTTCGATATTAAACGCATTCCTCAGATCCTTGCAGTAAAAAAGAATCTGTTTTGTCCGGCGGCTGGCCAGAGACATGGCCACTGGATTGGGCGAATATCCAAGCTCCTTTGCAATCTGCAGAATTTTCTTTTTCTTCTCTGCTTCTACATAACCACTGTTATTCAGAGCCCTGGAAACAACCGATACAGAAACTCCTGCCTTTGCCGCGATGTCCTTTCTCGTAACTACAGCAATCACCCTCCATCATCATTTCTGTCAGCCACTTCATTTTTCATGGCATTATTATATTTGACACTGTGCACTTTTATTAATTTTGAAATATATGGTCGTGCATCCACATGTCACTTTATTATTTTTCTGTAAAAACGCAACCATTCTGTGTTTTATTTGCCAAATAATTCACGTTTTTTTTCATTTTTATATGTATTCTGATACCTGGAAATTCAGCCAGAATTTCCCAATAAAAAAAGCCTTCACACAGATTTTTCCGTGCAAAGGCAGAAGCTCTTCGCTTTCATTTATTCCATGGTCAGGTTATCGGCTCTTTCTGTAAAAATTCCCGGCTGTCCTGGGAAGCTTCAGAATGATTTCCAGAAAGCTTCTGCGCTGTTCCTGATCCAGCTTCCGGAAGCTCTGAATCAACCGGTGAATCAGACGGACCGGTGCTCTGAAAAAATCCACTACGCTGCGCACTCTGGCGGAGGTCAGCAGCTCATACAGTGTTTCGACGAAAAACGCTGTCTGCTCCCGGTTCAGGGAATCCATCCAGGCGTTCAGAATCCCGGTTCTCCTGCTGCTTCTGCGATAGACATCTTTGCGGTAAACAAATCTGCCGTTTCTGATTTTCCACTGCATCAGATCATGCTGTATCACACCGTTTTTATAGCTTTCCACCACCCGGTATTTTCTGTAATTGACCAGCAGCATGCCGATCAGCGACTGCTCCGGAACGATCTTGCAGTATTTATCCTCAATGCGGCGAAAACCGGGGCGATCATAAAATCCCTTCCGAAACCCCGGACCATCAAAGCTATAGATTCTTCGAATCCGTCTCTGAATTGTCACCGGAGCGCAGGCAGCAGCATAGATTGCCAGATTTCCGCCCTTTGAGTGACCTCCCAGAATCAGCCTGCCTCCTCCCGTATACCGGGCAACGCCCTTCAGATAGGCAAGAGCCTTTTTCTGGGACGGAACCGTCTCCATATATCCCATATTGAAGTCTTCCTTCCAGCCCACCAGCGTCTCGTCCGTGCCGCGGAAAGAAACAAAAAAGCTTGTGGCACCGAGAAAAAAGGTCACAGCGGCAAACTGTGCCTCCTTCTCTTCGTCAAACCACTCCACAAAATAATTGGCTCTTATTTTGCGGTAGCGTCTGCTCTCTGCCACAAGCTCAAATACACTCCGATGCTGTTTTCCGTATATGGGATCGGAAAACAGATGATTATAATTTTCATGGGCGCGTATTTCTTCCCAGGATACGCCTCCGCCTTTACCGAACCCCGGCACAACCTCCTCCAGCTTCAGGTAAGAGAGCTGTGCCAGAACGAGTGCATCCACCTCTGAAAAGGGAACTTCCCGGAAGCTTTTCTTTCCATATTCATGCAAATATCGTATCAGATTCGATTTCATCCGAGTCCTCCCCTCCTCGTATTGATTTATCTCTGAAAGGCTTCCAGGTCTTTATTTTCTCCAATCACGATCAGAATAATACCTGCCTTCAGCTGCACTTTCGGGTCCAACGTTACATTCACCGTATCTCCGTCCTTCATTCCGATCACATTCAGTCTGTACTTTTCACGGATCTGAAGCTGTGCAAGGCTTTTACCGACCCACGCAGACGGAATATCCATCTCCACAAGACTGAACCGTGGTGACAGCTCTATCCAGTCCGCAAAATTATCTGCCACAAGGTATTTCGCTACCCGGCGGCCCATCTCCACCTCAGGATAGATCACTTTATGTGCTCCCACACTCTTAAGAATTTTTTCATGCATTCTGTTTTTCGCCTTAGCGAGGATTCTCGGAATTCCTTTTTCGCTGCACATCATAGTCGTAATGATACTCGCTTCAAGGCTTTCCGTAATCGCCACGATGGCTCCGTCCAGGTTACGCATACCCAGCTCCTCGAATACCTCCGGATCCTCCACATCGGCACACAGTGCGTAGCTGACATCATCTGCCAACTCCTGAACCACCTCCGGATCCTTGTCCACAAGAATAATTTCGCAGCCGAGCTCCTGCAGCGTCACTGCGATACTCCTGCCGAACTTCCCCCCGCCAAATACTACATACTGTTTTTTCATATAACTCCTGCCCTTCCTTTTTCCTGATAACGCATCGTCTCCAATGTACTCCCCGCCTGCCATTGCGCGCTCCTTTGCAGTGCTTTTATCCCACCATCACGCGCTCCTGGGGCAGCTTCCTTCTGTTTTTGCGCTTTCCAATTTTTGATGCAAAGGCAAGCGCCAGCGTCACCGGTCCAATCCTTCCCATATACATCAGAACAATAATGAGCAGCTTGCCTGCCGGTTTTAAAGACGGTGTCAGTCCTGTCGACAGGCCGACTGTACCGACTGCCGATACCACCTCATAGAGTGCATCGGAAAGGGATGTCTGCTGGATGGATTCAATCGCTGTCGTCCCCACAATCACCGCGAGAAAAGCGACCGTAAAAACAGCAAATCCGGTCCGGACATTGGTGGAAAGAATTTTTCTGCGGAAGCATTCCGTATCCTCGCTTCCCTTCAACACCGACCAGCAGGTCAGCAGCAGAATCGCAATCGTCGTTGTCTTGACTCCGCCCGCTGTTCCTCCCGGAGATCCTCCGATGAACATCAGGACACACGCAAAAAGCTTCGACTCCTCCCGGAAAAGATTCTGAGGAATTGTAAAAAATCCTGCTGTTCTCGTCGTCACCGACTGAAACAGTGCTGCCATCCATTTTTCACCGAAAGAGAGCCTGCCAAGTGTCTGAGGATTGGAAAATTCCAGAAAGAAAAATCCCAGCGTACCGCCTGCTATGAGAATGACAGTCATCACAACGGCCAGCTTCGTCTGCAGTTTTGTCTTTTCCACTGCCCTGCGCAGGGAAAACTCTTTTCTTATGATCCTTTTTATTGCCAGTGTCAGATCCTGCCAGACAATAAAGCCAATACCGCTGAAAATAATCAGAAAAATGGTTGTGAAATTCACCAGCAGATTCGTCTGATACACCTGCAGGCTGCTGTCGCCAAGAATATCAATCCCCGCATTGCAGAAAGCGGAGACCGCATGAAATACAGAATACCAGATTCCCCGGAAAAAACCGTACTGCGGAATGAACTGGAACGCATAAAGCACCGCACCGATTCCTTCCACCACAAACGTTCCCTTTATTACGTAGATCAGAAGCGCCACAAGGCCGCTGAGGGTATTCAGGTTGTAGCTTTCCTGGATTACCACCCGGCTGCGTATTGTAATCTGTCTGTGGAGAATCAGAAATGCGCTCATCGTAAAGGCAATAATACCAAGTCCGCCAAGCTGTATCAAAAACAGAAGGATCAGCTTTCCGGCCAGGGTAAACTGAGCTGCCGGCACAACAGTCACAAGTCCCGTCACACAGACTGCCGAACAGGCTGTAAACAGCGCATCCAGGAAACTCAGCCATCTGCCGTCCGCATTGCAGACAGGAAGTGCCAGCAGAAATCCTCCGATCAGTATCGCCGCCGCAAACCCTGTAATCATGATGCCTGAAGCGGTCATATGATTTTCCACTCTTCTCGCAAGCTTTTTATACCATTTCATAGCTCTTACTTATAGTCTCTCTGACGCACAATCTCATATGCCAGCACACCGGCTGCCACAGACGCATTCAGAGAATCAATATTTCCTTTCATCGGAATGGATGCTGTAAAATCACATTTTTCCTTTACGAGACGGCTCACACCCTCGCCCTCATTTCCGATCACAAGGCCGATGGGGCCTGTCAGGTTCAGCCTGTACATCGGCTCAGCTCCCATGTCCGCGCAGACAAACCAGATGCCTTCTTTTTTCAGCTCGTCAATCGTGTTGCCGAGATTCGTCACCCGGGCAACCGGTGTATAATTCAGTGCACCGGCAGATGTGCGCGCCACTGTGGCAGTCAGCCCCACAGCTCTGCGCTTCGGAATAATCACACCGTGAGCGCCCGCCAGATTTGCCGTACGGATGATGGCCCCCAGATTATGAGGATCTTCGATATTATCCAGCAGAAACAGAAACGGCGCCTCACCCTTCTCTCTGGCTGCGTTGAGAATATCCCCGACCTCTGCATACTCATAGGACGCGGCATACGCGATCACACCCTGATGGCGCCCAGTCTCAGAGAGCTGGTCCAGCCGCTCCTTTCTGACAAAATCAAATACGGTGCCGCATTTCTTCGCCTCCCGCTTAATGGACTGAATCGGTCCGTCCTGGCATCCATCCTGGATCAGCAGACGGTCGATGGTTTTCCCTGACCGGAATGCCTCCAGAACCGCATTCCTGCCTTCAATAATGCGGCTTTCACTTCCCATTTCATCCTGCTTCCCTGTGATGTCATTTCCGGCATATCTGCCCTTTCTTTCTCTTTGTTCCATTATTATTCCTCATTCTGTGGTGATTCACTCTGTTTTATGGTGTTTCCAGCGCATCCAGTCCCTTTGCTATCAGCTCATTCATCCGCTCAAAGGCACTGTTCAGATAAAGATACCCGATGACAGCCTCAAATCCTGTCGCCTCCTGATACTCCATCCTGCTGGCATTTTTGGCTTTTGTGTACGGCCTGGAATTACGGCCTCTGCGGTAAATCGCAGCTTCCTCCTCTGTCAGAACCGGCAGAAGCGCTTCGATCATTCTCGCCTGCGCCTTTGCGCTGACGCGGGCCGTCACTCTCTGATGCAGCTTCTGCGGCTGACAGTTGGATGTCTTTACCGCAATACTCCGGATCACCAGGTCATACGCCGCATCTCCGATATACGCCAGGGTCAGCGGCGAATACATATTCCAATCTTTGTCAGAGAGCCTGAATGCTTGATCCAGGCTCTCTGTAAATGACATTATGCTCTTTTCCATTTTACTCCTTCTCTCGTGTCAAGAAGTGTAATTCCTTTTTCCAGAAGCTGATTTCTGATCTCGTCCGCGCGGGCAAAGTTCTTTGCCTTTCTCGCTGCCTGACGCTCCTCTATCAGCTTTTCGATCTCCTCATCCAGAAGCTCCTCTTTCTCCTCGGCAATAATTCCGAGAATATCGCAGAGACTGATGATCTCATCGCGCACCGCCGCCACAAATGCTTTTGAATTCTCAGAGGTGACATTTGTATTTGCATACTTAACAAGCTCAAAGACAGCTGCTATGGCATCCGCCGTATTGAAATCATCGTCCATGGCCTCATCAAATTTAGCCTCAAAGGACTTCACATCTGCAAGGCTTCCCTGCTCCGCCTCCGTCATCGGCGCGTCTGCAGCTGCATCCAGCAGATACTTCAGATTGGAAACGGCATTGCGGATGCGTTCCAGTGCATTTCCTGATGCTTCCATCAGCTCGGCACTGAAATTCAGCGGACTTCTGTAATGTGCACTCAGCATGAAGAAGCGCAGCACCTGCAGATCATACTTCTCAGAAATCTCGCGCACCGTAAAGAAGTTGCCGAGAGATTTGGACATCTTGCGGTTATCAATATTCAGGAAAGCATTGTGCAGCCAGTATTTTGCAAAAATTTTGCCGTTGCAGCACTCGCTCTGCGCAATCTCGTTCTCATGATGCGGGAAAATCAGGTCTTCGCCGCCTGCATGAATGTCGATCTCCTCACCCAGATATTTTTTTGACATGACCGAACACTCAATATGCCAGCCGGGACGTCCGTCGCTCCACGGTGACGTCCAGAAAGGCTCGCCCTCCTTTTTCGGCTTCCACAGTACGAAGTCAAGCGGGTCCTCCTTCTGATCCTCTCCTGTGACAAGCAGGGAACGGTTGCCGGCCCGCAGGTCATCCAGATTCTTGTGTGAAAGCTTTCCGTATTCTCCGAACTTTCTCGTGCGGAAATACACGGTTCCGTTCACATTGTAGGCATATCCTTTTTCAATCAGCGTGCTGATCATCTCGATCATTCCGTCGATTTCCTGTGTGGCAAGAGGATGCGTCGTCGCAGGCTTTACATTCATGCCCTCCATATCCTTCTTGCACTCCGCTATATATCTCTGGGAAATTTCCTGTGCGGAAACTCCCTCCTCATTTGCCTTTGCAATAATCTTGTCATCCACATCGGTAAAGTTGGATACATAATTTACTTCATACCCTTTGTGCTCCATGTAACGTCTCACCGTATCGAACACGATCATCGGACGGGCATTTCCAATGTGGATAAAATTATAAACGGTCGGTCCGCAGACATACATGCTGACCTTCCCCGGTACTAATGGTACAAATTCTTCTTTCTTTCTGGTCTGTGTATTATATACTCTCATTCTGACTCCTCTGCTTTCTGTGCACAGCTGTGATCCGGTCCGCCCTGATGCAGGCTCAGCCTGACCCGATGGCGCACATTTGATACTACTGCTTCCTCTAAGTCTAAGCAAATTCACCGGCTTTGTCAATTCTTTTCTACAGTACAGAGGCAATGGCTGCAAACACCTTTTCTTATACTACCTCATTGATAAACACACTGCCGCAGGGAGGAATGTCCGAAAATATCCCCTCTCCCGGGATCTTCCCCATCAGAAGCGGCACCCAGGACTCCTCCTCCAGCTTCAGCTCCTTCTGGCATCCCTCTGCCCTGCATCTGCCATACCGGCCAGCATAGTTCGCAAGTGCAGCCTGAGCCTCCACAAAATATTCCCGTGAAAGTATGATCTCCCGCAGAGACGGACTCTCTTCTTCCGGTTCACAGGCGGTACAGAACACACCGATGATCCCGAAATCGTCACTGTCCCGGCAGATCACCATGACATTACCTCCCTGACACTCCTGCTCCGCACACAGACGCTCATAATACGCTGCATCCCGGTAAATATAAATATCAAACTGTTTTTCCAGTTCCCGGTTTACAAATTCTGCGAGAGCCCCATACTCCCCGGCACGTAACGGGCGGCATATGATATTTCGTATTCCAGACAGCTTTTCATCCGTTCCCGACATATCTCTGTGGTTCCCGATCTGCTGACCGCCCGGCTCCAGCACACCTCTTCTCTGCCATCCGAAGAACCGGTATCCGAACGGCAGGTAAATCTTTTCGGAGGCAGGCATCAGAAATGTCAGTTTTTCCCCCGCAGCTGCCATATCCTGTTCCGCCATGGAAAGCAGTCTGCGCATCAGTCCCTGATGACGGTACTGCTCTCTGGTCGCCACCGCCACAATATAATGAAGCTTCTCAATCCTGCCACAGACAGATACACGAAACGGATTCAGATGAATCATGGCATGAATGGTACCCTCATCCTCAGCCGCATAAATAATATTGTCCTTCGTCTTCCATTTGTAATAATAATCCACAAAGCGCTGATCGTCCTCTGTAAAGATTTCCTCATACAGCGCCCTCGTCCTCATATGCTCCCATGGCTCCAGCTTTCCAAGCTTCATACAGTGCCCTCCATTTCATACTGCTTTACACTTTCGCACCGCATCCGCCGCAGCCCGGACACCCTGCCGCCTGAGCGCACATCCTGTCGTCTGCAATCACGTCCATCAGCGGCTGCAGCAGGCAGACAGCCTGAGCAGAAATCCCTTCACCCGTCCCGGTAAAGCCAAGTCCCTCCTCTGTAGTGGCTTTGATGTTCACACGGTCCGGCCCGATCGACAGCGTCTCTGCCACATTCATCTTCATCTGTTCCATATAGGGAAGCAGCTTCGGACGCTGTGCAATCACCGTCGCATCAATATTTTCTATGACAAAGCACCGCTCCTCCAGCAGGGCTGCCACATGCTTCAGAAGCTCAATGCTGGAAATTCCTTTATACCGGTCATCCGTATCCGGGAAATGCTTCCCGATATCCCCAAGCGCCGCAGCGCCGAGAAGCGCATCCATGATCGCATGCAGCAGCACGTCGGCATCCGAATGTCCCAGGAGTCCTTTTTCATAAGGAATCTCCACACCTCCCAGAATCAGCTTTCTTCCTTCTGTCAGACGATGTACATCATATCCCATTCCAACTCTCATATACATTCTCCTCACTGTGAATCTTTCATTTATTTAATGTTTCATAACCTAAAATCCTCTCCGCCACCGAGGTCCCTGCCGCCGTAGCCTGCTCTTTTGTGAGACCATAGTCCTGCAGCATTTTCCACTCATATCCGGCGTATTCTGCCAGTGCAGGATCTGCGTAAAAATCTGTGCCGTGTCCGATCAATACCCCTGCTGAAAGTGCGAAACGGATTGCCTGGCTGTGCCCCTCACATGCCCGCTTTGCCCGTTCCTGCAAAATCCCCGGAATACGGAAAAGCTCCGGTTCTTCCGCCAGCAGTCGATAGATCGCCACAGTGGGTACCAGCGGGATCTCATGCTCTGCCATCTGCGCTGCCTGCTCCCGCGTCAGATACACACCGTGTTCGATGGTATCCACGCCTGTCTCTATACTCCAGGTGAGGCTGTCGCCGCCCCAGCAGTGGACCATGACCTTTTTCCCGTGGTGGTGCAGCAGGTTCACCAGATTTTTAAACGATTTTTCCGGAATCGCAGGGCTTGTCACAGTCTCAGAAGGCATACCCACTCCTCCCGTGGCAAAAATCTTCACCCATTGTCCAGGAGCAGAAATGACCTTCTGCAGAAATTCTTTCTGCGAATAATTACTCTGATCAATCATCCCCGCACAGGATATGACACGGCAATCAGTCTGTGCATATCCTCCCGCGTCTCTGGACAGAGTAATCCCCTGTTTTTCGTAAGCAGTCAGAAAAGTCTCTATGCGTTTTTTTACATCCTCCGGACTTCGTCCCGCCTGATCCTCACGGCTGAAGTCAGTCCAGCCCACATGCAGATGCAGATCAATCATGGTCATCCTCCTGAAATATTGATAAAACTGTCCTGATATATTATAAATCCCTTATATGTTCAGTACCGGAACAGAATCCAGCAGCTGCTTTCCATACTCTGTCTTCGGATTTCTGAAGAAGTTTTCTGTTGTGTCCATTTCCAGAATCCTTCCGCGGTGCATCACCGCCACCTCATCACAGATGTAGTGAATCACGCCCAGGTCATGGGAAATGAACAGCACCGTCAGATCTCTTTTTCTCTGCAGATCCTTTATCAGATCCAGCATCATAAGCTGAACAGAAACATCCAGAGCGGAGGTAGGTTCATCCGCAATCAGAAAGTCAGGTTCCGCCGCAAGTGCCCTTGCCAGAGCAATACGCTGCTTCTGTCCTCCCGAAAAAGAGGCCGGATACCGCTGCAGACTGTCTCCGGGGAGCTCCATCTGTCTCAGCAATTCGGCTGCCTGCTCATTTGCTCTGGCTCCCCGCGCCCTGCCATGAAACTTCATGACATCTGTCAGAGTCCTGCCGATGGTATGTCTCGGATTCAGTGATCCGTCCGGATTCTGAAAGACCATCTGTATCTTTCTACGTGTTTCCCGGGAACGTCTGACCGACAGCCGTTCCCCCTCAAAACAGATTTCTCCGGAAGAAGGCTGAAGCAGCCCGGTAATCACACGCGCCATCGTAGACTTTCCGGAACCGGACTCGCCCACCAGCCCGATAATCTTATGCTTCGGTATTGTCAGATTAATATCTTTTAAAACAGGCGTCTCTCCATAGTCGGCGTTTACAGCAGCCATTTGCAGAATCGTTTCCATCATCACGCCTCTCTTCCCGGGATGTCCAAAATAGCCCCTTTCAGTTTCTTCGTATATGCATGCTGTGGATTTTTCAGAATTTCTCTCCGTGTCCCGGTTTCAATGATCTCCCCGTCCCGCATGACTGCCAGCCGTTCACACAGAAGAGAAGCCACTGCCAGATTGTGTGTCACAAAAATCATGGCAAACCCCAGCTCTTTCTGCAGATTCCTGATCAGCTCAATGGTCTGTTTCTGAACCGTAACATCAAGAGCCGTAGTCGGTTCATCACAAAGCAGCAGTCTGGGGCTGCAGGCAAGCGCAATGGCGATCAGAATCCGCTGACACTGTCCGCCGGAGAGTTCTCCCGGATAACGATCCTTTCTCATCAGACTCTCCGGCAGGGACAGTCGATGAAGCAACTGTGCGCCCCGTCTTCTGGCCTCCATCCGGGATACTTTCTGCCGGATCCTGATCACTTCGCAGAGCTGGCGAAACACCGGACACAATGGATCCAGCGAACTCATGGGGTTCTGAAAGATCATCGCGGTCTCTTCTGTGACCTGTCGTTTCTGCGTCCTGGCCGAAATTCCCCGTGGGAGCAGTCCGATCACACTCTTCAATGTGAGAGTCTTCCCGGATCCGGACTCACCTACCAGTCCCAGAGTCTCACCTGCCGCAAGAGAGAAAGACACGCCTTTTACCAGCGGATCTCCCGCCGGTGAATATATCCTCAGATTTTCAATTTCACATACCATTTCAGACACTGTCCCGCCTCCAGAAATCAGCCAGCCCGTCACCCAGCAGTGACAGGGCAATACCGGTATACACTACCATCAGACCGGGCAGCACCGAAAGCCACCAGGCCGTTGTAACAAAACTCTGCCCTTCCGAAATCATCATTCCCCAGTCCGGCGTGGGAGGCGTGATACCGATGCCGAGATATCCGAGGGTGACAATACTTACCAGCAGTGCCGCCATATCTGTCATCAGCACCACAACAGCCTGTGGCAGCACGTTCGGGAACACCTCTGTCACCAGAATGCGCAGATCCGAATATCCCATAATTTTTGCCGCTTCCACCCACTCACTTCTGCGCAGAGAAGATGTCACCCCTCTGGCAACCCGGGCATACACCAGCCAGCCCACCAGCATAAACGTAATAAAAATACCATGAATGCCTGCCCCTGTGGCGAAAGCCACCACAATGACCAGCAGATAATAAGGAAAAGCAATAAAGGTATCCGTCACCAGCGTAATCACCCATTCCGCCCTTCCGCCAAAATATCCGGAGACCATGCCGAGAAATGTTCCGGTGAAGAACGGAATAATCTCCGCCAACACCATCACCGCCAGATCGGTCCGCCCGGCATAGAGAAGCCTCGCCAGGATATCACGTCCCAGCTGGTCAGTCCCCAGAAGATGTCCGCTGCTCCCCGGAGCCTTCAGAACATTGTACAGGTCCTGCTCCAATGGATCGCAGGAACAGATCAGCGGAGCCAGAACTGCCAGTGCAGCCAGCAGGCCCATCATGATCATTCCGATCATCAACGTCTTTTTCCGTATTCTCTTCTCTCTCATTTCAGGCCTCCGTTCCCGGATCTGCCCAGTGAGCGATCAGGTCCGTCAGGAAACTGATTATCACAACAAACACCGCGCAGTACAGTGCAATGGCCTGTACCAGCGGAAAATCACGGTTTGAAATTGCCTCGAAGAGCAGCTTTCCAACGCCCCTGATTCCAAACACCTGCTCCACGACCAGCGTTCCGCCTATCAGGTACGACAGATTCACCGAAAAAAGCATCAGCGTCGGCACGAAAGCATTGCGCAGCACATGGCCGAAGAAAATCCTCCGGGAGGGAATCCGGGCCGCCTTCAATGTGATCACAAAATCAGCATTCAGCACCTCCACAAGCCGCTCCCGCAAAGACCGGACCAGAGGTGGAATCTGCCCGAAGGAAACAGTAATCGCCGGGAGCGTCAGGCTGTACAGAAGACCAAAAGGCCCTTCTTTCATGCCGCCTACCGGAAAAATACGCCAGTGTACCGCAAAGAGCAGAATAAACAGCAGGCCAATCCAGAACACAGGCATTCCCTGGGTGAAAGCCGGAATCACACGGACAATATGATCGAAAATTCCGTCTTTGTGCGTGGCCGCCAGAAAAGAAAGCAGCACAGTCACAATGACTGTGATTACCATGGCAAAACCTGCCAGCGACAGGGATACAGGTGCAAAACGCAGTACCATCTCACGGCTGGAAATACCGTATTTCAGTGAATCGCCTGTGTCCCCGTGCCGGAAGATATTGGAAAGAAACCGGAGAAACTGCTGTGAAACAGGAAGATTCACACCCAGCTGCTCCCGCATCGCCTCTATAGAATCCTCTGTGGCATGCTCCCCCAGTATCATCACTGCCGGATCACCCGGAACAAGGCGTATGATAAAGAAAACTGCAATCATCACAAAAAAAATGACAAGAAGGGAGCGCAAAAAGGCGCTCCTCAGCCATTTCCAAAATATTTTTTTCCGAAAGTCCTGTTCTGTTATACCACTCTGTTCGTTCATAGGGCAATCCTTCCAATATCACAATTTGGGAACGGTGTTTTCACCGTTCCCCATATCTGCACTGCAGACACTGTCTGTGTCTGCTGACTTGTCAGTTGAATGTAACGTTCTCGAATCTCGCACTTCCGTTGGGAAGAATCACCAGTCCCTCCACATTGCTCCGTATGCCGACTGTGATACTCGGATAATAAAGCGGAATGTACGGTACATCATCTGCCAGAACCTGCTGCAGGTCTGCATAGACCGCCGCTCTCTCGTCGCCGTCAGGTGTCACCTGACCTTCCTTCAGCAGCTTCACAGCCTCATCACTTTTGTAGCTGGTCCAGTAGCACTGGCTGAAGCCTTCCGGATCCACCTGGAAAGCAAAAATGGAATCCGCATCCGGGTAATCTGCCGTGGCACTGTTGATCATAATTGAAAAGTTCAGCGCCTTAAAGTCCTCACGGAAAGCAGCGATTTCCTTTGCATCGATTTCAATGTTAATGCCGATCTGAGCGCCGGCCGCCTGCAGAATCTGTGCTTCCTGAAGACGGACATTGTTGCCGGAAGCAATGCTGACCGTCGTATCAAATCCATCCGGATATGCGCTTTGTGCAAGCTCCTCCTTTGCAGCCTCCAGATCCAGATTCAGGGCATTTACAGAATCTGTTGTATTGTATCGAATGGCATTGGGAAGAACTGTATTCGCCACTTCTCCATAGCCGAAGGTAAGCGCCTGGGTGATCGCTTCGCGAT
This sequence comes from Lachnospiraceae bacterium, assembly GCA_004557975.1. Lineage (GTDB taxonomy): Bacteria > Bacillota > Clostridia > Lachnospirales > Lachnospiraceae > Choladousia. Next base: position 16,764 of record SFEV01000017.1, on the reverse strand, counting down.
CAATGGCCAGCGCCAGTGCACGACGGACGTGCACGTCAGAAAAATGTTCATCCAGCGTGTTAAAGAAGATCTCCTCCACGTTCCAGCTTCCGCCTGTAATGACCGCTGTCTCTGCATTTCCGTCAATCTCAGCCGCATTGGCGTAGCTCAGATCAGCCACCGCATCCACTTCACCGGTCTTCAGCTGATTGATTGCCTGGTTGTCGTCATCCACAACCTTGTACACCAGCTTTTCGATGGAAGGGGTACCTCTCCAGTAATATTCATTGCGGACAAAAGTCAGATCACCTGCCGGATCCCACTCGTCCACTGCGAAAGGACCGGTACCCACCGGGTTCTGGAAAAATTCTTCTTCGGTCTTTCCGCCGAAATCCTTTGGCAGAATACCGTTTGAGAAGTTGGCCAGCTCGGAGAAGAAAGGAGTGTACGCCTGATTCAGGGTAATCACCACAGTCTTATCATCTGTTGCCTCAATAGAAGCGATATCTGCCTCCAGCGGAAGCGGACCCTCCACCTCAAGATGTCTGTCCAGAGAAAATTTTACATCCTCCGCAGTCACATCCGTACCGTCAGAAAACTTCAGTCCGTCCCGCAGTACAAATGTATACACGAGACCGTCATCGCTGATCGTATGGGACTCTGCCAGCCAGTCACCTACAATGCCATCCTCATCAAAGAGTACCAGAGGCTCAAAAATCTTGTCAATGGCAAAGGCATTATTCTGCGTAATTTCCCGGTGAAGATCCAGCGATGTGGCGGATGCCGCAGTTGCGTAGATAAACGTATTGTTCTCTCCTGCCAATACAACTTTTCCCGAACCGACCAGCAGCGAAGCTGCAAGCGTCAGTGCCAAAATAAAAGAAGCTCTTTTTTTCATAATGTCCTCCTGCTTATTTCCTGTTTTCCGATCTCTCTGTCTGCAATATTATAAATAATATGAATTGAAAACGTATCAAGAGATTCGGCCTGTCCTGAACAGTTACATACCAGCATTATATGCACAAACTGTCATGAAATAAATAGCCATTTTTATCAAAACAGACCAGGCCAGTTAATTTCTGATAAACTGCGAAGCAGTTATTCGGTTATGAGCAAGTAGTGAAGCGGATTGCAAATATCCGCCTGACTTTTCCGGAAAAATAAAAATCCGAAAACCCCTGATATGGTTTTCGGACTTTATCAAGTAGCGGAAGGGAGATTTGAACTCTCGACACCACGGGTATGAACCGTGTGCTCTAGCCAACTGAGCTATTCCGCCATATTCGGTTGTATGGGGCCTATAGGGCTCGAACCTATGACCCTCTGCTTGTAAGGCAGATGCTCTCCCAGCTGAGCTAAGACCCCATATCTGTGAGCTGATTACCTCAGCTCACTTCATCATTATATTATGAACCATTCAGAAAGTCAAGAACTTTTTTCTAATTTTTCAAATTTTTGAACTTTCATGAAATTCTGCGAATTCCTGCATTTTCTTTCCTGCGCGCCAGCTCTTCTCTCCACTCTACTTTATAAACGAGTCCGTGAAGAACGAAGCTCATCATTACGCCACAGACAACATCAATAACAGAATGCTGATCCAGAAATACAGTAGATGCACAGATCAGTACCATAATCACTCCATGCACTGCAATCGTAAGTCTTCTGTGTTTCAGATTATCGAGACTGCACACTGCCTGGAAAATCATGACAGTATTCATCACGTGGATCGACGGACATACATTTGTCGGTGTATCAATCGCCCGGAGCAGGCCCACCACATTGTAAAGGAAACCTGTCTCATGGGTATTGGATGCCAGACGAAGATTCAGTCCTGTCGGAAATACAAAATAAATTCCAAGACAGATCGTCAGTCCGGAAAATACCATCAGACACAGCTTCGAGTAGTCCTTCCAGCCCCGCCTGTTAAACCAGAGAAAAGCGCCAACCACGTAAAAATACCAGAATACGTACGGAATGATGAATTCCTCGCAAAACGGCAGCATCTCATCGAGCTTACAATGAATAATGTACTTCGGAACAACATTTTCCTCAAGCCAGTGGAACGCACTCAGATAGAAAATCAGATAACACACTGAGATCATCAACGGGTTTTTCTTAAACCAGTTCTTCACCTTTTCTATTCCCATACTGTTCTCCCCATTCACTGCCATCAGATCCTTTATGATCTGATTTCATTCATACAAAACAATTCAGTTTTCGGCGGTACTAATATAGCACCTTTGTTACTGCTTAGCAACTGGATTTTTGAGGTACCATGCACAAAATAAAGTACAGAAATTTAATTGGCTGTCCGGATAAAAGAGCCGTTTAACGGGGAACCGGAAGCGTCGAAATCTTCCTCGCTTGACACTGCCACATTCAGGACTGTTCCATTCAGATTGAATACGACATCATGATGGTCATCCCCTTTGTACACGGCCTGTGTTCCGCTGACCTGTGCCGTCCCTGAAATACCGGACTGCGCAAAGGAAAAGGAAATGGTCTCCGCATCTATCAGATTCACAGTAAGAGTCTCCGTATCTGTTGTGTATGTCCCTGACCATGAATCCACATCCTCCGCACCGCTCACATCGTTCTCGGCCGCATCTGCATCCTCATCCGGAATCACATCGCCGACCGGCTCATCCGCCGACTGGTCAGGCTGCGCTGCAGATGTATTTTCCAGACCGGAAGAGCTGTCCGATGATGAACTGCCCGGTGTACTGTCTGCCGCTTCCTGTGTACCGGAACCTGTATTCTGTGTATCATTCTGTGTACCTTCCGCATTCTGGCCGCCTGATGTCTGTCCCGCCTTTTCAGAAGATGTACAGGCCGTCAGGACCAGTACGGCTGACACTGACACCGCCACTGCTGCAAGTAATATAATCCTTCGTCTCATAAATGCACTCCCCTCTCTGCCGCCTCTTCCCGGCGGCGGATCACAATACTTCTGTCTCTTCTATAATATACGTGGACATTCTAGCACTTTTCCTTTTTCTTGTCACAGAGTTTCGATTTTTTTAAGAAAAAGATATGTTTTTTAATAATAACCCGCGTCACATTTCAATCTCAGAATCGTTATAGAAATCACACGGTGTGACGGTTTCTTTGTGATATCTCCGCAGTGCATGATGCGCCTTTGCTTCATCAGATGAAAAATACTGCAAAACTCTGGTGCAGCTGACCAGCTCCCACCTGTAACAATCTGTATAAGTGACATAACTGCTCCACCAGTAATCGCCGGGGTGCTCCACGTACGATCTTTCCAGCGGCAGAAGGTGAATTCTGCGGCAGCACTCAACAATTTCACGCTCCGTGCAAAGCTGTTTTCCTTCTCCGATACGGATATCAACGGCTTCTCCCCACCAGTCAGGCAGCGTCCTTCTGCATTCCTGCCGAAACAGATCAGCAATGTGTGCAAAATCTGTATTGATCTGAATCAGGCTTTCTGACTCTGTCACGAAATGTGCGCCATCATCCGCAACACAGAACGCATAGACAGTCCAGCCGGCCTCCCGCTGCGCAGCGCAGATCAGATCAAGCAGCTTCTTTTTTGTACGCTCGTCTGCAAAGGCGTAGCAATTGCCCTCCAGGATGTGATAATAGACATTTTTTGATTCCCCCATATATAACTCCTCCCCAAATCATTACTTCCCCCTGTAGTCGCGATATTATCATATCTATAAACATTTTTCAACATAATTATACAATTAGTGTCATATTATTTCTGTGTGGGATGACACTTTTTCTGCTGCCCGGATATGGCAGTTTTCTTCAAACCAAAAAAAGAAGATGCAACAAATTGTTACATCTTCCTGAGTCCGCACTGAAATACAGATTTTCAGATTCGGTTATGAGCAAACAGCGAAGCAGATTGCGAATATCCGCTTCATTTTTAATGCTCCCGCAGCAGACGCGTATCAGTCCAGACCTGTGGACGCTGTATACGTCTGACCATAGGAGGCGCTGTATTCATTGACCCTGCCGATAATCCGTTCTGCTTCCGAACCGGTGGCCGGAGTCGGCTGATAATTGTTGTACCCGGCCGTCGAAGAAATGCTGCACGGAACAATCTCAATCTGATCATCGTCCTGTACCTCTCCGTCACAGATTGTGAAGGTCTGACGGAAGATCACCGTATCCATATCGGACGGTGTGCTGTTTCCTCCGAAACAGAAATTGCCAAGGCTGTACACAATATACTTTCCATTGTACTTTTCGATTCCCTGCAGAACATGGGGATGATGTCCGACAACAAGATCAGCTCCACAATCTACCGCCGTGTGTGCCAGCACGACCTGCGTATCATCCGGCTGTGTTGCCTTCTCGCTTCCCCAGTGGAAGCCCACAATCACCAGCTGCGCTCCCCGGGATTTTGCCGCTGCAATTGTCTCACGCACCTGCTCCTCGCGTCCCATCCCGTCATTAAGCACGTAAATACCAATAAACGCTGTCCGGATTCCCTTCAGATTTCTGAATGCAATCGTATCTCCGGTACAGTAATCAATCCCTGCCTCCTCAAGATACTGCTTCGTATCATCCAGACTCTGTGCGCCGTAATCACTGCTGTGATTATTTGCCAGCGTTACAACCTCCACCGAACCGTCCTGCAGAATTTCCGTATAATCCGGAGAACCCCTGAATGCGTACTGTTTCACCTCGCGGGTAGTCTCTGTCGTAAACACACACTCAAGATTTGCAAAAGTCGCATCATCATTTTCAAGAATATCGCTTACATTTGCAAAGAAATAGGAATGTCCGTTTACTGAGTCAAAAGCCTGAAAATTTGTATTTGTATTAAAGGATTCATCGGTGCCCAGTGTACAGTCACCGACTGCACTGATCGTTACGCTTCTCTCCCGGCTTACTTCAACAGGACACGTCACATCCTCCAGCCCGTCGGCACTTACCCGGATAACGGTAGAACCTTCTCCGACGGCAGTCACCAGCCCGGTATTGCTTACTGTCACCACGGATGGATTCATACTCTCAAACGTAAGCCCGTTCAGCAGTGAACCGCAGGGATTTCCATCCACCTGCAGATACACAGTCTCATCCGGAAACAGAGACATTTCACTGTTACCAAGCACAATTTCCCGGGACTGTTCCATCGTAGTTGCCACCGGATGACTCTTATTTCCTGCAAGATCCTCCGCATAAAAATAATACATGGTATCTGCTTCATATGTAAGCGGTCCATCGTACTCTGTGTACAGCGGAAGATCAATATAATCCCAGTCATGCACTTTTGCATACCAGATCTTTTTCACGCCGGAACGACCGTCTGCTGCTGTAAGGACAATCGTATCTTTCTCTCTCGCCGCATTCACCACGGGCATCTGCGCATCGATCATCGGGATTTCAATCCGGGCATTTTTCGTTCCTTCTTCTGTCTCCACAGATGCCTGAATCAGGTAATCCCGGGCATTGACTTCCACCACTCCGTTTTCATCTGGCTCATACGCTGTGCCGTCTATATTTACGGAAGTCACAGTACCTCCCTTTACACGGAACCGCAGACTGACCATATAAGAGCTGCACCACTGCTCAGGCTCTTTTTCCACCGTAACTGTAAATCCGGCGTCAGCAGTCACATGCTCACTCTTTTTCTTATCCTCCAGCGATGCCCGCAGAGAATTGACAATCATCAGAATAATCATAACCGCCAGAACTACGCCTGCAGCGATCATCAGCAGCTCTTTGCTGTGAATCCCCTTCTGGCTCAGATTCTCCATCAGCCTGTCAAAATACCGTGCAATACCATTCGGCAATCCGGGAATTCCGGCCGATCGATCCCGCTCTGCGGATGCCCGGAGCTTTCCCATTCTGTGTTTCGCAGCTTTTGACGATTCTTCCGGTACAGAATCACTTCCGGATATTGCTTCATTATCGGATGCAGCTTCATCCTCGGATATCATTTTATCGCCGGATGATGATTGTTCCTCAGATACCTTCTTATCGCCGGATACTGCCCGTTCCTCAGATACCTTCTTATCGCCGGTTGCTGCCTGTTCCTCAGATGCCTTCTTATCGCCGGTTGCTGCCTGTTCCTCAGATACCTTCTTATCGCCGGTTGCTGCCTGTTCCTCAGATGCTTTCTTATCTCCGGCTCCCGTTTTACTTCCGGACACGGTCTCATATTCGGACTCTGTTATGGGCTCAGATACCGCTGTATCCGAAGACACCGGCTCATCGCTTCGGTCGTCATCCGGTGCTTCGTGCAGATCCAGAATGCGGTCAATGGCTTTCTCATCCTCTGTTTTTTCGTGAGAAAAATCATCATCAGCTTTCTTTTCACGGCGTTTTGCTTCAGACGCAGTCTTTGACTTTGCAAGGATGCCGGACAGCTTCTGCCGGACAGCAGACAGCTTTTCTGCAAAAGCGCTGACATCAAGGCTGTTCTGCGCATCATCATTCAGAAGCTTTTCAAAATCATCATCGTCCATCCACTCTTTGGCATCCACGGAATACTGATTTTCTTCGTCAGCATTCTCCGGATCCGGCGTATTCCGGTCCGCTTTCTCTGTTTTTTTCTGTCCGGAAGTTCTGAAGCTCCATCTTCTGACAGGTTCTTTTTCCTGCTCATTTATCTCCGGATTTGACTTCGGAGAGTCCGCCAAAGGCGCACTCTCCGCTTGTTTTTTTCTCAGCATTTCATCGGGGTCTTCTCCCCGCTGAACTGCCTTCACTATCTCTAGTAACTGGTCGACGCTGTCGGCCTTCATCTTTTTGTTTTTCATTTAAAATACGCTACTCCCGACTCGAAGATTTTCAGATCCTGCTCTCCGTAAATATTGACTGCAACAGAATCACCGCGCCGTTCTGAATGTGCCATCTTGCCGAATACACGTCCGTCCGGACTCGTGATACCTTCGATTGCGAAGTAGGAACCATTTACGTTCCACTCCTCATCACCAACGCAGATATTGCCATCCGGGTCACAGTACTGTGTCGCCACCTGCCCGTTTGCAAACAGCTTTTCAAGCCATGCTCTGTTTGCAACGAAACGTCCCTCACCGTGGGAAGCCGGGTTCGTATATACACCGCCGGGCTGTGCTCCTGCAAGCCACGGGGATTTGTTGGACACTACCTTTGTATAGACCATCTTCGAAATATGACGTCCGATGGTATTGAAGGTCAGTGTCGGAGAATCCGGTGTCTGTCCGACGATTTCGCCGTAAGGCACCAGTCCAAGCTTAATCAGAGCCTGGAAACCGTTACAGATACCGAGTGCCAGACCGTCACGCTCATTCAGCAGCTTCATGACTGCCTCTTTGATCTTTGCATTCTGGAATGCCGTTGCAAAGAACTTCGCAGAGCCGTCCGGCTCATCACCTGCAGAGAATCCGCCCGGGAACATGATAATCTGTGCCTGACTGATTGATTTTTCAAAAATTTCCACAGATTCCCGGATGTCCTGTGCGGAAAGATTGCGGAATACCTTTACATCCACATCTGCCCCCGCGCGTTCAAAAGCCCGCTTGCTGTCGTACTCGCAGTTCGTACCCGGGAATACCGGAATGAATACCCGCGGTTTTGCAACTTTGTTTCTGCACACATAAATGCTGTCGGTCATATAGCAGCCGTTTACCGTCACAGCAGCGCTTCCGTCTTCTTTCTTACCTGCCAGGAAATAAGCTGTCGGTCCGTCCGCCGGCTGTCCGTCGAGATCCAGTCCGCCGCCGACCGTCGGGAGCCCTGATGTTGTCTTAAAGACACGCTCCAGTGTTCCCTTCCATGCTGCGTATGCCTCATCAATCGGGATAACTGTATTTTTGTATTCGAAGGTTCCTCTGTCTGTCACTTCACCGATTACCGTATAGGTAACAGCAAGCTTTCCGACACATCCGTCCGGGACCTCAGCCACAATATTGCCGAATCCTTCCGTGAACAGATCTCTCTCATCTACGTTGTGCTCAATTTTCAGTCCCATTCCGTTTCCGAATGCCATCTTGGAAACGGCTGCTGCAAGTCCTTTGCCGTCCAGTGCATAAGCGGAAATGATGTTGCCTGCCTTGATATCCTCATGGAACTTCGCATACTGATCCATTATCTGGCCGTAAACCGGCAGGTCATATTTATCTTTTTCAATACGAAGCAGAACGAGCTTGCTTCCTGCGCGTTTCAGCTCCGGTGTGATAATTGTCTTGTCGCTGGCGATATCCACAGCAAAGGAAACGAGTGTCGGCGGCACATCGATCTCATTGAATGTACCGGACATACTGTCCTTTCCTCCGATAGACGGAAGTCCGAATCCAATCTGCGCATCGTAAGCGCCGAGAAGAGCTGCCACCGGCTGGCTCCATCTCTTCGGATCCTCTGACATGCGGCGGAAGTACTCCTGGAACGTGAAACGGATTTTGCTGTAGTCTCCGCCATTGGCAACAATTCTTGCCACAGATTCCAGCACAGCATAAACAGCTCCGTGGTACGGGCTCCAGCTTGAGAGATACGGATCGAAGCCGTAGCTCATCATCGTCACTGTGTCCGTCTTTCCCTCAAGAACCGGAAGCTTGGCCACCATTGCCTGGGTCTCTGTCAGCTGATATTTTCCGCCGTACGGCATAAATACAGAACCCGCCCCGATAGAACCGTCAAACATCTCCACAAGTCCCTTCTGGGAACAGCAGTTCAGATCAGCCAGCGTCTCCAGCCACTTTGCGCGGACGTCAGCTACTTCATCACGCACAAAATATTTATCCGTCTCGGACGGCATTTCCACCGTAACCGTTGTCTCCTGGTGCGCTCCGTTCGTATCAAGGAATGCCCTGGAAATATTTACAATCTCCTTGTCTCTCCAGATCAGGACGAGACGCGGATCCTCTGTGACCACAGCCACCTCGACAGCCTCAAGGTTTTCCTCCGAAGCGTAACCCATAAATTCTTCTACATCCTTCGGGTCAACCACAACTGCCATACGCTCCTGAGATTCAGAAATGGCAATTTCTGTTCCGTCCAGACCTGCATACTTCTTCGGCACCTTGTCCAGATATATCTGAAGACCAGGTGCCAGCTCTCCGATGGCTACGGATACACCGCCTGCACCGAAATCATTACATTTCTTGATCAGCCTGCTTACCTCCGGGCGGCGGAACAGTCTCTGGATCTTTCGCTCAGTCGGAGCATTACCCTTCTGTACCTCAGCGCCGCATACCTCAATCGAAGCTTCCGTATGCACCTTGGAGGAACCTGTCGCGCCACCGATACCGTCACGCCCTGTTCTTCCTCCCAGAAGAATGATAATATCACCCGGATCGGAATTCTCACGCTTCACAGCGTTTCTCGGAGCTGCCCCCATAACAGCACCGATCTCCATACGCTTCGCAACGTAATTCGGATGGTAGATTTCTTTTACATAGCCTGTAGCCAGACCAATCTGATTGCCGTATGAACTGTAGCCGTGAGCCGCCTCACGCACAAGCTTCTTCTGCGGAAGCTTGCCCTTCAGTGTGTTCTTTACGGATACAGTGGGATCAGCAGCACCCGTCACGCGCATTGCCTGGTACACATACGTACGTCCTGAAAGCGGGTCGCGAATTGCACCGCCAAGACATGTGGCAGCGCCTCCGAAAGGCTCAATCTCTGTGGGGTGGTTGTGAGTCTCATTTTTGAAATTGACAAGCCACTCCTCTGTCTTTCCGTCAATCTCCACCGGGACAACGATGCTGCAGGCATTGATCTCATCGGATTCCTCCTGATCCTGAAGTTTACCTTCCTTCTTCAGTCTGCGCATTGCCATCAGTGCCAGATCCATCAGGCAGACAAATTTGTCATCTCTTCCTTTAAAAATCTCCTTATGGTCTGCCAGGTATCTCTCATATGCCCCCTGGATCGGCTCTTTATAATATCCGTCCTCAAATGTGACATCCTTCAGCTCTGTGGAGAATGTCGTGTGACGGCAGTGATCGGACCAGTACGTATCCAGCACGCGGATTTCTGTCATGGACGGATCACGCTTTTCCTCATTTCTGAAATAATTCTGAATATGCAGAAAATCCTTGAACGTCATTGCAAGATTCAGGGAATCGTAAAGCTCTCTGAGCCTGTCTTCCGGCATCTCTGTAAATCCGTTGAAAGTAATCACATCTGCCGGATCATCAAACTGTGTCACAAGAGTCTCCGGCTTATCAAAGCCTGTCTCTCTGGAGTCAACCGGATTGATGCAGTGAGCCTTGATCGCCTCGTATTCTTCATCAGAAACTGTACCGGCAACCACATACACTGTGGCAGAGCGGATAATCGGCTCCTCATCCTCTTTCAGAAATTTTACACACTGAACAGCAGAATCTGCTCTCTGGTCAAACTGTCCCGGAAGATACTCTACCGCAAATGCTTTCTCATCTTCTGCCATCGGAAATTCTTCTTCATACAGATCATCCACCGGCGGTTCGGAGAAAATGGTTCTGCATGCATCTGCAAATACTGCATCAGAAATATTTTCCACATCGTACCGGATCAGCACTCTGACACCGGAAAGACCGTTTACGCCAAGATAACTCTTAATCTCGTGGGCAAGACCCTTTGCTGCTACCGCAAAATCTGCTTTTTTCTCGACATACACTCTTTTGACTTTACTCATTTAGGACCTCCTGAATTCTGACTGTTCTATAAATAAAAGACTAAAAAAGACATATTTCTACGCGCATTTTAACACACATGAACGCTCCTGACAAGGCATACACACGTACATTTCTCGGGACAATCCGCGTAACCTTACTGTTCACGTGCCACGCCATGCAAGCTACGGACCGCCTGTTTGCACAGGCTGTTTGCTGCTACACAGCTCCCGTCTGTGGCTGATGTGCGTCCCGCACCTCATACACTGTCCCAGAATCGTCCTGCTTTTGACTGTACACTTCCAAGAGTACAGTACTCAATCTGCTTCCATTCTTCCGGGAACATCTGACTGTAACGGTGCGATGCAAAACGCTCATCCAGCAGCAGAATAATCCCGCGGTCCTCCTCAGTCCGGATCACCCGCCCCGCCGACTGCAGTACTTTATTCATACCGGGACAGAGATACGCATAGAAAAAACCGTCCTGCCCGCGTCTGTCATAAAAATATTTCAGCAGTTCCCGCTCATTGCATACCTGAGGAATCCCTGTTCCCACAATGACCGCCCCGATCAGACGGTCATGCTTCAGATCGATTCCCTCTCCGAAAATACCGCCCATGACGCAGAAGCCTGCCAGCCCCCGATCATGCGCTTCCTCAAAATTTCCCAGAAACGCTTCCCTCTGCTGCTCTGTCATGCCGCTGCTCTGGCAAAGCAGCTCAATGCTGTCGCCTGCATCGCTGCACAGATTCTGAAACTGCACGGCCACCTCTTCCATCATCCGGTAAGACGGGAAAAAGACCATATAATTCCCCCGTTTTGCCTGTATCATCCGCAAAACGTACGCTGCCATCTTTCTGTATTCCTGTTCATTTCTGTTTGTATAACGGCTGCTCGTATCCGTTCCGATCAGAACCAGCCGTTTTTCCGGTTCAAACACAGACTGAGCGTAAATAGCGTAATCCTCTGCCCCGCACGTGCTCAGCAGGCTTTTATAATACTGTATGGGCAAAAATGTTGCCGAAAAAAAGACTGTACTCTTACCCTTCGCAAGACATTCCTGAAGATTCGTTGAAATATCCACACAGAACAGTCGGATCAGGAAACGGCCATCCTCACACAGTTCTGAATAAATCAGATAATTGTCATCCAGCCTGTCACACGTATCCAGGAAACGCCGCATCTGAAAATACAGCTCAAGAACCTTCTCATTGATTTCACCGTTATGCGATTCCTCCAGAAAAGTTTCCATGATTCCGCAGAGATTCATCAGATACACAGGGAATGTCCCGATACTGTCCCATATCTTTATCCTTTCACACTCCCTTTTTCGTTCCAGCATCCATGAATTGCAGCGGTTCAGTGCCCGGGCCATCTTCTGGCTGTACGGGCGTACCTCTTTCTTCAGTGCCAGGAAATCTTCTTTATATAAGGCAGCGGAAAACATCTCCCTTCCCCGCTCCACCAGATTGTGGGCCTCATCAATCAGAAACAGATAATCACCCTTCACGCCCTCTCCGAAAAACCGCTTAAGCTTTGCCCGGGGATCAAAAATATAGTTGTAATCACAGATAACGCCGTCTGACCAGAGTGAAACATCCAGCCCGAACTCAAAAGGACAGACCTGCCATTTTTCTGCATACTCCTCGATTGTCTTCCGGTCAAATACTTCAGTCGATGTAATCAGATCAAAAACGGCATCATTGACACGGTCAAAATGACCTTTCGCATACGGGCAGGCATCAGGATTACACTCTGTCTCATCCAGGAAACAGATCTTCTCTTTGGCCGTCAGAGTCACTGTCTTCATGCGAAGTCCCCGGGTACGGAGCAGTGCATACGTTTCCTCCGCCACAGTCCTTGTAATTGTCTTGGCTGTCGCATAAAAGATACGGTCCGCCAGTCCCTCCCCGACTGCCTTGACTGCCGGAAATATCGTAGAAATCGTCTTGCCAGTTCCTGTCGGTGCCTGGATAAAAAGCTTCTTCCTGCGAAGCATCGTCCTGTAGACATCCCCGGCGACCTTTTTCTGTCCTGTCCTCCATGCAAAGGGAAAGGTAAGTGTCCCGATAGATGATTGTCGTGTTTTTCTCCATTCATTCTGGTACTCCGCCCATTTCTGATACTGCTTCACCAGATCGCCAAACCACGCTTCCAGCTCCGCCATCCTGTAACCCTGGCGGAATCTTCGGATTTCTTCTGATTCAATATTGCAGTAAGTCATCTGAACACCGATGGCTGAAAGACTGTTCTGACTGCCATAAATGTAGGCATAACACTTTGCCTGTGCCAGATGCACCTGAAACGGAGCGTCCAGCGATGCAACATCACGGTAGATTCCCTTTATTTCATCGATGTAGATTCGGTTTTCTGACACTTCCTCCTCAATCTGTACCGCCTTTTCTTCCTTCCGGTCTGCATCATCATATATCTCTTCCCCCATCTCCAGCGTAAGCTGCAATTCCTGTACCTGTCTGCTGTCCTCCGGCAGCCATGGATCAATGGGGTTCATCCAGATTATCCCTGCCATATTTGCTCTGTCGTCAGATTCTTCCCGAAAAACTCCATCCGCCCTGCCTTCAATTGTGAGTACATAATCCTTCCCCTGAATATCAATGGACAGCGGAACCTCCGCCCGGTAATTCATTCCCATCCGCCCCTGTATTTTCCGGTGAATGCGGCTGCCCTCCTGCATGGCATCCTTATCCATCGGCCCGCTTCTCCGATTGTCGATATCCCCGGAGCGCAAAATAAATTCTACCAGATTCCGCACAGATATCCGGATATTCTGATTTTCTCCCATTATCTTCTGCCCTCCTCCACTTAACTGCTTCATTTTCGTGAGAATCCATGAAAAGAAGAGGCTGCAGCAGAATGATTTTCAGGTCTTCCTTCTCCATATCCGGAAAACCATATGAAATCTGTCCTGCAACAGCCCTCTTTATAAAATCTGCTATATACAATTATAAAGTGCAACACACAATTACGCAACTGCAAATTTCTTCAGTACGCGCTCAAACGCTTCGTCTTCCTGCCTGTATTTTACTGTCAGAGTCTTTGTCAGATCCATGCTCATTACACCGAGAATTGACTTCGCGTCTATCACTACCCTATTATAGAAGACATCTACATCAAATTCACATTTCTCAGCTGCACTGACAAACTCTGTGACATCATTTACTGCATTCAGACGGATTTTCTTTTCGAACATACAAATCCCTCCCTGTATAATGTGTACCGCCCGCCTGGCGATTCGACATCATATCCTCAGAAGACGAAATAAATATATTGTACCTGTCTTCCTCCGCGTAAATTGTCGAATGAACGTGATTTCGATTTCACACATTATGACATGACTCTTTTCGCCCGTCAAGGAACCAATTTACTAAATATTTTTTCCATTTTTATACAACTTATACAGTCAGGATCACCAAATTCGTTAAAAAACCTATTACGACAGTTTCAGAGACTGTCTTTTTAGTGCAATCGTACGTCCGTACAGCGCAGACGTTTTGTCTTCAGCCTGTGCAAATATTGCCATTAATCCACTGCCTGTACTCTTGTCCGCTCTTCTGCCTGCCCGTCTATTTACCCGTCCATCTGCCCTTCTGTCATCCATTTTCTGAACTTCAGCGGCCAGAACTGCATCTGCAGCCTTTTATTTCTTCGCTGTTCAATCGCAATGCTCCTGCAGAATCCTTTCCAGAGCTGCTGCATCTCTTCCTCATGTGCTGCCAGATGATTTTTCACCGTACTGTCAGGTTCCGTATCGCGCAAAATAAACCAGGGACGAAGCCTGCCATGAATCAGGCAATCATTATGGCCATTATCATAGATCATAAAATTTTCATTTGGGAACCGATCCGAAAAGTGATCCCCTATCAGAGGCAAAACGTAATTCTCTGCCTGAATCTCAGAAAAAAGCACTCCGCTTTCCAGCTCACGAAAGCGCACGAACTGCAGATATCTGTGAGCCTCATTTCCGGTCTTCCGTGACAGCTCAAAAAGTCTGCAGACATTCGGATCCTGCAGACACCAGATCAGATTCCTGGCATCAGAGGCCGATACATTTGAGGACATGCCCTTTGCCACAACGCGGTAGATACAGTCTGCCTTTTCCGCATACATCGAAAGTGCAGCCTGATATATGGTTCTGTAAGCATCTTCCCCCATCTTTCTGCGAATGGAACGGGCTACCTTTGCCGCCTTCTCCGAATCAGTCTCAACATCACGGTATTCCGCGAACAATTCAAAATTCATCTGCGTCTGTATTCTCAGAGCAACATTTGCATGTCCCAATCTGCTTGCCCATGCATCATATACGCCGGTAAAAATACCGTCTACACTGTTCTCACACTGAAAAATAACCATATTACTCCCCCCTCTGACAGCTCATATGCCAGCTATAGCCCCGTCTGAACCAGCTTCTGTGGAACAGCACCAAAAATCTGATCATCATCGAACAGAGAAAGCTGACGATATGTCACCGTCTCAGCCGGGGTCTGTCCGGAACTGTACAGAAGATTTCTCAGAATAAAATCTTCCTCTATCTTTAAAGGGTACATCTGCTTCCCATTACATGTGATAAAATATACTGCACGTTTCAGAACAACACCTGCTTTTTTCAAAGCCTGATAATCAAGACTGCCCATCCGGCGCGCCCGCACAATCCTCTGGGCAGACTTCGGTCCGATTCCCGGCACACGAAGCAGCGTATAATAATCCGCTCTGTTGATCTCCACAGGGAACTGTTCCAGATGGGAAAGTGCCCAGTCACATTTCGGGTCGAGAAAGACATTGAAATTAGGATGACTCTCGCTGAGCAGCTCCCCGGCCCCGAATCCGTAAAATCTCAGCAGCCAGTCCGCCTGATACAGGCGATGTTCCCGCAAAAGAGGCGGACCTCCCGGCAGCACAGGAAGAAGCGCATCCTGATTTACCTGAATAAAGGCAGAATAAAACACCCGCTTAAGCTCGAACTTCTGATACAATGATTCCGCAACCGTAAGTATCTGGTAATCGTTTTCCGGAGTCGCTCCGATAATCATCTGAGTGCTCTGTCCTGCAGGCACAAATTTCGGCGCATTTTTATAAAGCACCAGTTCATTTTTATTTTCCTGCCGCTTAAGCTGTACCTGCCGCATGGGCGCCAGAATGTGCTTCCGTGTCTTATGCGGAGCCAGCTTCCGCAGGCTGTCTGCAGTGGGTAACTCCAGATTAACGCTCATGCGGTCCGCCAGAAATCCTGTCTTCTGAATCAGCTCCTGCGGAGCACCCGGAATCGCCTTCACATGAATATAACCCTCAAAATGATATTCATACCGCAGCTTGTAAAGCGTCTGGTACAGAAGTTCCATGGTATATCCCGGAGTCTTCAGAATTCCGGAGCTCAGAAACAGCCCCTCGATATAATTCCTCCTGTAAAACTCCATCGTCAGTGTGCAGACCTCATCCGGCGTAAAGGAAGCACGAGGCACATCGTTGGAAGAACGATTGACGCAGTACTTGCAGTCAAACACACACTCATTCGTAAACAGAATCTTCAGCAGTGCGATACATCTGCCGTCTGCCGAAAAGCTGTGACAGATCCCTGCAGCCACACAGTTCCCCATGCCATTCCCACTGCCTTTCCGATCAACACCGCTGGAAGTACAGGCAACGTCATATTTGGCAGCATCTGTCAGAATATTCAGTTTCTGATATAAATCCATCTCCTGCGTGATTTGCATAGAACACCTTCATGTATGATTATTTTTAGAGAACAAACGTTCTTTCTGTATTATAACACAACTTCCAATAAATGCAAGCGTTATTCGAATATATGTTCGACCATTAAGAACACAGGTTACTGTTTATGTGCCACGCCATGCAAGGCACAGACCACCTGTTTACACAGGCTATTCGCTGCTACGCAGCTTCTGTCTGTGGCTGATGTGCGCCCCACACATCACAGAAAATAAAAAGCCAGCCCTTTGCAGACAGCGTACCCCCTGGTATGAATCTGCATGGTCTGGCTTTTCATTTTACTGCATGGCCGAACTGTAACAAACACAAAACAAAAAAACACAGGAACCACGTCCTGTGTTTTTTCACATACCTTCAAAACCACATACAGTTTATATCCATCCGTTTTTTACCCTTCCGTTTCTGGATAAGCTTGCGACCTATTAGTAGCAGTCAGCTCCGTGCGTTACCGCACTTCCACCTCTGCCCTATCTACCTCGTGTTC